>DATMJS010000037.1:0-8460 GCA_035553755.1 Allosphingosinicella sp. | reverse complement strand
GAGGCGATCGAGGTCGTCAAGGCGAACGCGACCTCCAAGTTCGACGAGACCGTCGAGGTGGCGCTGAACCTCGGCGTCGATCCGCGCCACGCCGACCAGATGGTCCGCGGAGTCGTCACCCTCCCCGCCGGCACCGGCAAGGACGTCCGGGTCGCGGTGTTCGCGCGCGGCGGCAAGGCCGACGAGGCGACCGCGGCGGGCGCCGACGTGGTGGGCGCCGAGGACCTGATGGAGACCATCCAGGGCGGCACCATCGACTTCGACCGAGTCATCGCGACGCCCGACATGATGGGCATCGTCGGGCGGCTCGGCAAGGTGCTCGGCCCCAAGGGGCTGATGCCGAACCCCAAGCTCGGCACGGTAACCCCGAACGTCGCCGAGGCCGTCCGCGCGGCCAAGGGCGGCCAGGTGGAGTTCCGCGTCGAAAAGGCCGGCATCATCCATTCGGGCATCGGCAAGGCGAGCTTCTCGAACGAGGACCTCAGGCGCAACTTCGACGCGTTCGTGGACGCGATCGTCCGCGCCAAGCCGACCGGCGCCAAGGGCAAGTACGTCAAGAAGGTGGCGATCACCTCGACCATGGGCCCCGGCCTCAAGGTGGACGTGGCGGAAGTCGCCTCGGCCTGATCGCAATAAGCTACTGAGAAACGGAAGGGCCGGGGCGAATGCTCCGGCCCTTTTCTTGTCCGCCTTCGCGGCGGCGCTTGATCGCGCACCGAAATGCTGTATAGGCGCCGCTTCGCTTGCGGGGGTTTCCCTGCGGGCGGCCGTCCGAGACAGTTGGTGGGGGCATGAGCCCTCTTAATTTCCAGCCTAGACGGGGAAAGAGTTTTTGACCGGCCGCGCACGTTCGAGTGCCGGCCGGGTCTGCCTGTCACAGGCGCGGCAACCCTTACCCCTTCGGACAAGCCCCTTCGGAGCTTCGGCTTCGACGGGTCTTCGTAACCTGCTCCGCGGCCTGCCGCGGGGCAATTTGGAGTAGAGGCATGGATCGAGCTCAAAAAGCCGAGCAGGTCGCCGAGCTGAAGCAGACGTTCAACGAGACGGCGGTGGTCGTGATCACCCGCAATCTCGGATTGTCGGTGGCGCAGTCCACCGACCTCAGGAACCGCATGCGCGACGCCGGCGCCCGCTATAAGGTGGCCAAGAACACGCTCGCTTTGATTGCCGTCGAGGGCACCGCCTACGCCCCGATCAGCGACATGCTGACCGGGCCGACCGCGCTCGCCACCTCCCCCGATCCAGTCGCGGCCGCCAAGGTGGCCGTGGACTTCGCGAAGACGACCGACCGGTTCGAAATCGTGGGCGGGGCGATGGGCGACACGGTCCTCGACGTCGGCGGAGTGAGGGCGCTTGCCGAGCTTCCCTCGCTTGATGAACTGCGTGCACGCATCGTGGGCCTTATCCAGGCGCCCGCGACCAAGATCGCGCGCACCATCAACGAGCCGGGAGCGATGCTGGCGCGTGTCTTCGGCGCTTATGCGGCCAAGGAAAACGCCTGAATTTAATTCCTTTTGAACCGAACGAACGGGCCGCATGGCCCCGAATGGAGACGTAACATGGCAGACATCAATTCCCTCGTCGATCAGCTCAGCGAGCTGACCGTCCTTGAAGCCGCCGACCTCGCCAAGGCGCTCGAAGAGCGTTGGGGCGTTTCGGCCGCGGCCGCCGTCGCGGTCGCCGGACCCGCCGCCGGCGGCGGCGCCGCCGCTCCGGCCGCCGAAGAGCAGACCGAGTTCGACGTGATCCTCACCTCGGACGGTGGCAAGAAGATCAACGTGATCAAGGAAGTCCGCGCGATCACCGGTCTCGGCCTCGGCGAAGCCAAGGCGCTGGTCGAAGGCGCTCCGAAGCCGATCAAGGAAGGCGTCAGCAAGGACGAAGCCGAGAAGATCCGCGCCCAGATCGAAGGCGCGGGCGGCACCGTCGAGCTGAAGTAAAGCTTCATGCTCAGGGGAGGTCCCGGCAGGGGCTTCCTTAAGGAAGGGGCGGTTCCGCGAGGGGCCGCCCTTTTCTTTGCGTGGAGCGGAGCGTAGGGCGGCAGCCGATGGAGCCGCCTTACACCGAGCAAGGAACCGCGCCGCCTGCGATCTTCGCCTGGCTCGTCCACGCCTTCACCGCGAGCGGGGCGGTGCTGGCCTTCCTCGCCCTGCTGGCGGTCGAGCGGGCGGATTGGGGCATGGCCCTGCTCTGGCTGCTCATCGCGCTGGCGGTCGACGGGGTGGACGGATCGCTGGCGCGGATGGCGCGGGTCAAGGAGCGCGCGCCGCGTATCGACGGCGACACGATGGACCTGGTCATCGATTATCTCAACTATGTGTTCGTGCCGGCTTTGCTGATCGTACGAGCCGAGCTGGTCCCGGCGGCGCTCGCGGTGCCGATGGCGGCGCTGATCCTCGTTTCCGCGCTCTACAATTTCACTCGGCGGGACCTGAAGACGGAGGACAATTATTTCCGCGGCTTCCCCGCTCTGTGGAACGTCATCGCCTTCTATCTCTTCGTCGCGCGGCCGGGACCTGAAGCCGGCGCGATCACCGTCTGCGCCTTCGCCGCCCTCACCTTCGCCCCCGTTCATTTCGTCCACCCGTTCCGGGTCAGGGATTACGGCCGCTGGCTGCCGGTGCTGGCCGTCATCTGGGCGCTCGCCACCGCCGCTCTTCTATGGCCGGGCTGGAGCGGGGAAGCGCGCGCGGCCTGGCTCGCCGTCTCGCTCGCTTCAGCCGCCGCCTTGCTGGCGCTGGGGCTGCTCCGCAGCCTCAGGGGAAGCCGCAAATCGCGAGCGCCCAAGTTCGAACCCTGACCTTTGGGGAAATCCCGCGCGGCGCGTGGCGCGCCGGTCAGCGCAATCCTTCGCCTTTTCCCCGACCCGCGGCCAGTCGGGCATAGGCGCGGCTCAACAGCCTGTGGATATGCGAGGCAACGCCGCTGGCGGCCCGTTCGGCGGCAGCCTCCTCCTCACGCGACCTGCGGCCGAAATATTCCTGATCGCTTTCGCGGCGACTGTGCGGCGCAAGGCTTAGCAGCGTGTCGAGAACGGCTTCGGCGTTGATGCGGATCGGCGGATCGGCGGGTTGCCTCCCACGCCCTGGGCCGCTTGGAAAACCGAAGAGCTCCCGGTAACGCGCGAGATGGCCCCTGCCTCTCCCGATGCTTTTCTCTATCTGCCGCCTGAGAGCGTCCAAATCGGAAATATCGTGCGGATCGTCGCCGCCGGACATGGGCTATACTCCAGACCAAAGCCCCACACCCTAACGGGAAATTGCCCCACAGAGTTGCTCGGTTCATCGAACGAGATCAGGCGCCCGGCTCGCTAGGCGTCTTCCAGTTCGCCTTCCGATTCCCTGTTCTTCTTCTTTCGAGACGCATTCAGAAGCACGTCCGACCGCGCCGCGAGCTTCTCGTTCTGCTGAATGAGCTGGAGTATCATTGACTGTTCTGCTTCGATCTCGCGGAACAGTTCGTCTTGTTTTCTGGGGGTCACGAACGCCTACACCTGAGGTCACGGGGTCAGTGGCTCTTAACGTGCATCAAGGTTCCAAGTTCCTGCCGCGCGCAAAATCAGTTCCGAATGTCCGCAATCGAGAGCCGACATTTCTGCTTCAGCATCGGAACCCGCGCCTCCACTACCCTCCGCCTGGGGACTTTACATCCCTTGCGCCCGCGCCTACATAGCGCTCCTCACCACAGCCTTTCGGAACAGGACTCGCCGTCGCGCAGCGCGTCCAACGCATTGATGGGCTTGGTTTCACAGGACGCTGAAGCTGCGGTTTCCCCGGAAACCCGCGGCTTTTTGCGTTTTCTGCGCACCTGATTTGAGACCCCGGCACCCCGGGACAGGCAGACGAGGCAAAATTTTTTCATGGCGACCAAAGCAGCTCCGGCGACCGAGACCCGGCCCACCGCGTCCAAGCGCATCCGCAAGATCTTCGGCAACATCCACGAAGTTTCGGAGATGCCGAACCTCATCGAGGTCCAGCGCGAAAGCTATGAGCAGTTCCTCCGCTCGCGGCCCCAGGACGGCTATGTGTCGGGACTCGAAAAGACGCTTCGTTCGGTCTTCCCGATCCGCGACTTCGCCGGCACCGCCGAGCTGGACTTCGTCAATTACGAGCTCGAAGACCCCAAATATGACGTGGACGAGTGCCGCCAGCGGGGCATGACCTATGCCGCTCCGATGCGCGTCACCCTCCGCCTCATCGTGTTCGAGGTCGATCCCGACACCGAAACCCGCTCCGTTCTCGATATCAAGGAGCAGGACGTATACATGGGCGACATGCCCCTGATGACGAAGAACGGCACGTTCATCGTCAACGGAACCGAGCGCGTGATCGTCAGCCAGATGCACCGTTCGCCGGGCGTGCTGTTCGACCATGACCGGGGCAAGACCCACGCGTCGGGCAAGTACCTCTTCGCAGCGCGCGTCATCCCCTATCGCGGTTCCTGGCTGGACTTCGAGTTCGACGCCAAGGACATCGTCAACGTCCGCATCGACAGGAAGCGCAAGCTGCCGGTGACGGCGTTGCTCCACGCGCTCGGCCTGTCGAGCGAGGAGATCCTCAACACCTTCTACGACCGCGTCACCTACGTGCGCGGCAAGGGCGGCTGGCAAATCCCGTTCGTGGCCGAGCAATGGCGCGGCCAGAAGCCGGCGTTCGACATCGTCAACGCCGACAGCGGCGAAGTCGTGTTCGCCGCCGGGCAGAAGATCACCCCTCGCGCCGCCAACAAGGCGGGCAAGGACGGCCTCAAGCAGCTCATCATCCCGACCGAGGAAATTTTCGGCCGCTATTCGGCCTATGATCTCATCAATGAGAAAACCGGCGAAATCTATATCGAAGCCGGCGACGAGGTATCCCCGGAAAATCTGGAGAAGCTCGACAAGGCCGGAATCGACCGGCTCGAACTGCTCGACATTGACCATGTCTCGACCGGCGCGTGGATCCGCAATACGCTGAAGGCGGACAAGTCGGAGGACCGCGACAGCGCGCTCTCCGACATCTACCGCGTCATGCGCCCGGGCGAGCCGCCCACCCGCGAGACCGCCGACGCGCTGTTCGCGGGCCTGTTCTTCGATCCCGAGCGCTACGACCTTTCGGCCGTCGGCCGCGTGAAATTGAACATGCGCCTCGACCTCGACGCCGAGGATACGGTGACGACGCTCCGCCGCGAGGACATCATTGCGGTGGTGAAGACCCTGGTCGACCTCAAGGACGGCAAGGGCGAGATCGACGACATCGACAATCTCGGCAACCGCCGCGTCCGTTCGGTCGGCGAGCTGCTCGAGAACCAGTATCGCGTCGGCCTGCTGCGCATGGAGCGGGCGGTGAAGGAGCGCATGTCCTCGGTCGACGTGTCGACCGTGATGCCGAACGACCTCATCAACGCCAAGCCCGCGGTGGCGGCGGTGCGCGAATTCTTCGGCTCCTCGCAGCTGTCGCAGTTCATGGACCAGACCAACCCGCTCTCCGAAGTGACGCACAAGCGCCGCGTCTCGGCGCTCGGGCCGGGCGGCCTCACCCGCGAGCGCGCGGGCTTCGAGGTGCGCGACGTCCACCCGACCCATTATGGCCGCATCTGCCCGATCGAGACTCCGGAAGGCCCGAACATCGGCCTGATCAACTCGCTCGCCAGCTTCAGCCGGGTCAACAAATACGGCTTCATCGAAACCCCGTACCGCAAGGTCGTGGACGGCAAGGTGACCGACGAGGTCGTCTATCTGTCGGCGATGGAAGAGGCCAAGCACACGATCGCGCAGGCCAATGCCGAGCTCAACGAAGACGGCAGCTTCAACGAGGAGATCGTCTCCAGCCGCCAGGCGGGCGAGTTCCTGATGGCGCCGCGCGAGCAGATCACGCTGATGGACGTCAGCCCCAAGCAGCTCGTTTCGGTCGCGGCCTCGCTCATTCCCTTCCTCGAGAATGACGACGCCAACCGCGCGCTGATGGGATCGAACATGCAGCGCCAGGCGGTCCCGCTGGTCCGCGCCGAGGCGCCGTTCGTCGGCACCGGCATGGAGGAGACGGTCGCCCGCGACAGCGGCGCCGCCATATCGGCGCGCCGCTCCGGAATCGTCGACCAGGTCGACGCGACCCGCATCGTCATCCGCGCGACCGGCGAGGTCGAGGCCGGCAAGTCGGGCGTCGACATCTACACGCTCATGAAGTTCCAGCGTTCCAACCAGAACACCTGCATCAACCAGCGTCCGCTGGTGAAGGTGGGCGATGTCGTGAATGCCGGCGACGTCATCGCCGACGGTCCCTCGACCGAGTTCGGCGAGCTCGCGCTCGGCCGCAACGTGCTCGTCGCGTTCATGCCCTGGAACGGCTACAATTTCGAAGACTCGATCCTCATTTCCGAGCGGATCGTGAAGGACGATGTCTTCACCTCGATCCACATCGAGGAATTCGAAGTGATGGCCCGCGACACCAAGCTCGGGCCCGAGGACATCACCCGCGACATCCCCAATGTCGGCGAGGAGGCGCTCCGCAACCTCGACGAGGCGGGCATCGTCTATATCGGCGCCGAAGTTGAGCCGGGCGACATCCTGGTGGGCAAGATCACGCCCAAGGGCGAATCCCCGATGACTCCGGAGGAGAAGCTGCTCCGCGCGATCTTCGGCGAAAAGGCCTCCGACGTGCGCGACACCTCGCTCCGCCTGCCTCCCGGCGTCGCCGGGACGGTGGTCGAGGTCCGCGTGTTCAACCGGCACGGCATCGACATCGACGACCGTACGCGCGCGATCCAGACCGAAGAGAAGGATCGGCTCCGCAAGGACAGCGAGGACGAGCGCACCATCCTGAAGCGCGCCACTTATTCGCGCCTCCGCGAGATGCTGATCGGCCAGACCGCCACCGCGGCTCCCAAGGGCGTCAAGAAGGGCGCCGTCATCGACGAGGAGGCGCTCGACGGCGTCGAACGCCACGACTGGTGGAAGTTCGCGGTGAAGGACGATCGCGTCCAGGCCGACCTTGAAGCGGTGAAGACGCAATATGACGAGGCCGAAGGCGTTATCCGCCGACGGCTCGAGGACCGCATCGAGAAGCTCGAGCGCGGCGACGAGCTGCCGCCGGGCGTCCTCAAGATGGTCAAGGTGTTCGTCGCGGTGAAGCGCAAGCTGCAGCCGGGCGACAAGATGGCCGGCCGCCACGGCAACAAGGGCGTCATCAGCCGAATCCTTCCGCAGGAGGACATGCCCTTCCTCGAGGACGGCACTCCGGTCGACATCGTCCTCAACCCGCTGGGCGTTCCGAGCCGAATGAACGTCGGCCAGATTTTCGAGACCCATCTGGGCTGGGCCGCGCGCGGCCTTGGCCGGCAGATCGCCGGCATGCTCGAGGACATGCACGGCCGCGGCAAGGACATCGACGGCAAGGATGTCGGCCAGGTCCGTTCGAAGCTGAAGGACATTTACGGCGACCATTATGCCGGAGACATCGACGCCCGCAGCGACGATCAGGTGATGGAGCTCGCCTCCAACCTCGTCGGCGGCGTTCCGATGGGCACTCCGGTGTTCGACGGCGCGCGCGAAGCGGACGTGTCGGCGATGCTGCGCAAGGCCGGGCTCGACGAGAGCGGCCAGGTGATCCTGTTCGACGGCCGCACCGGCGAGGCGTTCGACCGCAAGGTGACTGTGGGCTACATCTACATGCTGAAGCTCCACCACCTGGTTGACGACAAAATTCACGCCCGCTCGATCGGCCCCTACAGCCTCGTCACCCAGCAGCCGCTGGGCGGCAAGGCCCAGTTCGGCGGCCAGCGCTTCGGCGAGATGGAGGTCTGGGCACTCCAGGCCTATGGCGCGGCCTACACGCTGCAGGAAATGCTGACGGTGAAGTCGGACGACGTGATCGGCCGCACCAAGGTCTACGAAGCGATCGTCAAGGGCGACGACACCTTCGAGGCCGGCATTCCCGAAAGCTTCAACGTGCTCGTCAAGGAAATGCGTTCGCTCGGCCTCAATGTCGAGCTGAACAGCATCGCCGACGATGAGGACGACGGGCTGGCCGAGGCCGCGGAATAAGCGGCGGGGGCCGTGCTGCCCCCCCTCGCCTCCGCCCGAGATTAGGATTTCTCCCCTGGAAGGGAAAAAGAGATGAATGAACTGACCAACTTCGCCAACCCGGTCGCCAAGCCGGAGACTTTCGACCAGATCCAGATCGGCATCGCTTCGCCGGAGCGCATCCGTTCCTGGTCGTTCGGCGAGATCAAGAAGCCCGAGACGATCAACTACCGCACGTTCAAGCCCGAGCGCGACGGTTTGTTCTGCGCGCGCATCTTCGGTCCGATCAAGGATTACGAATGCCTGTGCGGCAAGTACAAGCGCATGAAGTACAAGGGCATCGTCTGCGAGAAGTGCGGCGTCGAGGTCACCGTTTCCAAGGTGCGCCGCGAGCGCATGGGCCATATCGAGCTCGCTGCGCCGGTTGCCCACATCTGGTTCCTGAAGTCGCTGCCGAGCCG
>DATMJS010000036.1:0-9244 GCA_035553755.1 Allosphingosinicella sp. | reverse complement strand
ACCGTGACGTCCATGTGGACGCGCGCCGCGATACGCGCCTGTAATCAGCGGGAGCGCTGCCGGTCGAGGAAGCGCGCGACCTCGGCCGGCTCGATGTTCTCGTCCACATAGGCCTTGCCTATGCCGCGCGCGAGGATGAAGAGGAGGCGGCCGCCGCTGCGCTTCTTGTCGTGCGCCATGCACTCGACAAGCCGCTCGCCGGAAGCCGCCACCCCCGCTTCGTCGAGGCTCGCCGGTAACCCCGCGGAAGCCAGATGCGCCGCCACCCGCTCCGCCTCGTCCGACGCGCAAAGCCCCCGCTCGGCCGAGAAGCGGAAGGCGAGGACCATTCCGAGCGCCACCGCCTCACCGTGGAGCAACGCGCCGGAAAAACCGGTCTCCGCCTCGAGCGCGTGGGCGAAGGTGTGGCCGAGGTTGAGGAGCGCGCGGCGGCCGGCCGTCTCGCGTTCGTCCTCGGCGACTATGGCCGCCTTCGCACTTACGCTGGTCTCGATCGCATAGGCCCGAGCTTCGCCGTCTCCATTGAGCAGCGTTCGGCCGTTGGCCTCGCACCAGGCGAAAAAGCCGGCATTGCCGATCAGCCCATATTTGACCACTTCGGCATAGCCCGCGCGAAGCTGACGCTCGGGGAGCGTGTCGAGAGTGTCCGGGTCGATCAGCACCAGCGAGGGCTGGTGAAAGGCGCCGACCAGATTCTTGCCCGCAGCGACGTTTATCGCGGTCTTTCCGCCGACCGATGAATCAACCTGGGCAAGCAGCGTCGTCGGGACCTGCACATAGGCGCAGCCCCGCTTCAATATAGCTGCGGCGAAGCCGGCGAGGTCCCCGATCACGCCGCCTCCGAAGGCGAGAATGGCATCGCCGCGCTCGACGCCTTCGGCGATCAGCCGGTCCACCAGCGCAATCAGGCTCGGCCAGCCCTTACTGTCCTCGCCGGGTGGAAAGATTACCGGAACCGCCTCGATGTTGGATGCGGCCAAACCAGCGGTAAGGCGCTGCCCCAGCGCCGCCCAGACCGTCTCATCGCTGACCGTGATCAGCCGGCCGCTCCGCGCGAAGGGCCGCAGATGTTCGCCTGACTCTTCGACCAGTCCGGAGCCGATCAGCACCGGATAGGCGCGATTCCCCAGCGCCACCTCTAACCGCTTCATGCCGGCCCAGTCCATTGATCGAGCGCCTCGACAATCCGCTCGACCGCCTTTTCGTGAGGCATCGGGTGGCTGCGGACGTGGATATGAGCCTGCGCGTAAACGGGGTTGCGCGCCCCGGCGAGGTCCCGGAGCAGCAGCAGCGGGTCCTTGTCCTTGAGCAGCGGCCTTGTGTCACGCCGCGACACCCGCTCGGCCAGCGTCTCGACATCGGCATCGAGCCATATTGCGATGCAACGCTCCAGAATCAGTTCCCGGGTCTTCGCATTCATGAAGGCGCCGCCGCCGGTAGCGATCACCTTGGGCGGGCCTTCGATCAGGCGAGAGATCACGCGCCGCTCGCCGTCGCGGAAGCTCTCTTCGCCGAAGCGGGCGAAAATCTCGGCGATGCTGTGGTCGGCGGCGAGCTCGATCTCGCTGTCGGAATCGACGAACTCCAGCCCCAGCCGCCGCGCGAGCCGCTTTCCGACCGTCGATTTGCCGACCCCCATCAGCCCCACGAGCACGATCGGGCGGTCTATTGAGGGAAGTGCGTCAGCCATGCGGCGGGGGCTATACATGGGCCCGCGTCGTGGGGCAAAAGGCCGCCATGCGTAGGACCATGCTTACCCCCATGCCTCGGCGCCGCAAGTCGCGCGCCCCGGCCATCCTCCTGATCTTGCTCCTCTTGCTTATCGGCGGCGCGATCTATCTGTCGACGGTCGATACCGAGGTTCCGGTGCAGCGAATCGAGCAGGACGTAACGAATGAAGCGCTGGCGCAGTAAGCTCCTTCTGCTCGGTGGCGTCGCGGCGCTGGGACTGACGATCCCGGCCTTCAGCCAGGAATCGGTCCCGCCACCGCCGCCGCCTGAACAGAGCAACGTTCAGCTTCCGCTTCCGCAGGCGGCCCCTCCGCCGCAGGCGCAGCAGGCGCAGCCGGCGCGGCCCCGCCCACGGCCCGTGGGCGAGCCGGACAATGAGATTATCGATGCCGCAGCGGCGGACCTCGAAGCCTTGCTCGCCCGCATCCCGCCGCCGATAGAGGTGCCCGAGCATGCGCGGCGCCCGATCGAGGTCGTCGGGCCGCTGGGGCCCGAAAATTGGGGCCTGGGGCAGGGCGCATTCGGCAATGCCAATGGCCGCTTCCTTTCCAGCCTGATGCGGCGGCTCGACGCGCCTCTCCCGTCGCGCTGGACCTCGATCCTCCTCCGCCGGGCCCTGCTGTCGAGGGTGCCCGCTCCTTCTTACGTCCACCCCGTGGACTGGGTGGCGGAACGCGCCTGGCTCCTGCTCCGCATGGGCGAGGCCGACGCGGCGCGCATGCTCGTCCAGTCGGTGGACGTCGACAAGTTCACGCCCAAGATGTTCTCGGTGGCGGTGCAGAGCGCGCTCGCCAACGCCGACCCCGCGGGCCTCTGCCCACTGGTGGAGCCGGGGCGCAAGACCTCCGACGAGCCGGTCTGGAACCTGGCTGACGCGGTCTGTGCTGCGATAGAAGGAAATTCCTCCAAAGCAGGAACGCTGATCGATCAGGCGCGGCGGCGCGGCACCGCCAGGGGCGCCGATCTCCTCCTCGCCGAAAAGATGATCGGCGCCGGAATGAACAGCCGCCGCGCCGTTACCGTGCAATGGGACGAGGTCGACCGGCTCAACAGCTGGCGGTTCGGCATGGCCGCCGCCACCGGCGCGGAAATACCCGAGCGCCTGCTCAATTCCGCGGGTCCGCAGGTGAGGGCCTGGCATGCCAGGGCTCCGATGGTGCCGATCGAGCAGCGTATCGGCTCTGCGCAGGTGGCGGCGGCGCTGGGAGTCTTTTCCAACGCGTCGCTGGTCGAGATGCACAGCCTGATCGCCGACGGCGCCGACGTCACCGAAATCAATCAGGGAGTCGGCGGGCGGCTCCGCGTGGCTTATGGCGCTCGCGCCATGAACGCTCGGGTCGAGGCGATCCGCGATCTGTGGGAAGAGGCGGACAACCCCACCGAACGTTATGCCCGGCATATCCTAACCGCCGTCGCTGCTTCCAGAATCCAGCCTTCGGAGGAAGCAGCCGGGGCCGCTCCCGAGCTGCTGGCTTCGATGCTGTCGGCGGGCATGGATCGCGACGCGGCGCGCTGGGCGAGTGTCGTCAACGGCATGGAAGGCGCCGATCAGGCGCGCGCCTGGGCCCTTCTTGCTGTCGCCCCGCCTCGTCCCGCAGTGGACGCCACCGCCGCCTGGTTCGGGCGCTACCGCGAGAATGACGACAGCCCTGGCGACTACCGGTCGAAGCTGCTGTTCGCGGCGCTGGCCGGCCTCGACCGGCTGAGCGCCTCGGAGCAGGAAGGACTGGCACGCGACATGGGGATCGACCTTGCCCGCGAAAACCGCTGGACGCGCATGCTCGATGCGGCTGTTCGGGCGCGCCAGCCGGGGACGGCCGCGCTGCTTGCCGGCATCGGCATGCAGACTTCGGACTGGCGCGGCATTCCGCCGGAGCATTTCTATCGCATCATTCGGGCGTTGAGGCAGGTCGGGCTCGATTACGAGGCGCGGATGATCGCGGCCGAGGCGGTGGGCCGGACGTGACCGCGTCCGGCGAGGACCGGCAGCTCATCGGGGCCTTCCTTGAAATGATGGCGGCTGAGGCGGGCGCGGCCCGCAACACCCTGCTTGCTTATGAGCGCGATCTGCGCGGCGCCTCAGAGCTGCTGGGTGGCGGACTGGCGGCGGCTTCGCCCGACAAGCTCAAGGGTCTCGGGGCGGCGTGGATGCCTCTGAAGCGGGCGACGGTCGCACGCAAGGCCGCGGCCCTCCGCCGCTTTTTCGCTTTTCTGGCCGATGAGGGGCTGCGCGCGGACGATCCTTCCGCGGTGCTGCCGCGCCCCTCCACCGAGCGGCCGCTGCCCAGGATATTGGATCAAGGATCGGTGAACGCCCTGTTTTGTGTCATCGAGAGGCGCAAGGCTGCTAGGAATGACGCCACTTCGCTGCGCCTCGCCGCTTTGGTCGAGCTTCTCTATGGCTCGGGGCTGCGCGCGACGGAGCTGGTGTCGCTGCCGCGCAATGCGCTCTCGCCCGGCAGGCCTTTCCTGATATTGAAAGGGAAGGGCGGCCGCGAACGGCTCGTGCCGATTTCAAACCGCGCGTCCGCTGCCGTCGCCGAATGGGCGGCACTGGTGCCCAAGGATTCCCCTTGGCTGTTTCCCTCGGGCAAAAAACATTTGAGCCGCGTCCGCCTCTACCAGCTCCTCCGGGAGCTTGCCGCCGAAGCCGGAATCCCGCCCGACCGGATCAGTCCTCACGTTCTGCGCCACGCCTTCGCCACTCATTTGCTAGAGGGAGGCGCCGACCTTCGCGCGCTGCAGCTCCTTCTCGGCCATGCTGACATCGCCACCACGCAAATCTATACCCATGTCGACAGCCGGCGCCTGATCGACCTCGTCAACAGCCGTCATCCGCTCGTTGACGCGGCGCGCAAGGGGGCCTAACCGCCGCTCAATTCTATGGCGACCTTTCTCGATTTCGAAAAACCGATCGCTGAGCTTGAGGCTCGCGTGGCCGAACTGCGCGACACGGCTCAGGCGGGCGAGCTCAACATCGACTCCGAGATAGAGCGGCTCGAGGCCAAAGCCCAGAAACTGCTACGCGACACTTATGGCCGGTTGACGCCATGGCAGAAGACGCAGGTCGCGCGTCATCCGGAGCGCCCGCATTTCAAGGATTATGTCGCCGGTCTCATCGAGGATTTCCTGCCCCTTTCCGGCGACCGCGCCTTTGGCGACGATCAGGCGATAATCGGCGGCCTGGGAACGCTGGACGGGCGTCGGATCATGCTGATCGGACACGAGAAAGGCGACGATACGGCCAGCCGCCTCAAGCACAATTTCGGCATGGCGAAGCCGGAAGGCTACCGCAAGGCGATCCGGCTGATGCGGCTGGCGGACCGTTTTGGACTTCCGGTAGTGACTCTGGTGGACACGCCGGGGGCTTTTCCGGGCGTTCAGGCGGAGGAGCGGGGGCAGGCGGAAGCGATCGCCCGCTCGACCGAGGAATGCCTCGCCCTTTCGGTTCCGCTGATCGCAGCCATCGTCGGAGAAGGCGGATCGGGCGGCGCGATCGCGCTCGCCGCGGCCAACCGCGTGCTGATGCTCGAACATTCGGTTTATGCCGTGATTTCACCCGAGGGCTGCGCTTCGATCCTGTGGCGCACAGCGGAGAAAGCCGCCGACGCGGCGGAAGCGATGAGGGTCACGGCCGAGGATCTGAGGCAGCTCGGAGTGATCGAACGGGTGGTGCCGGAACCGCTCGGGGGAGCGCACCGTGATCCTGCGGAGGCGGTCGCTACGCTTGGTGCCGCAATCGGGGAAGAGCTGGACCGCTTCGCCTCGATGTCAAAGCCCGAGATCAGGGCCGAACGCAGGCGGAAGTTCCTCGCGGTCGGCTAGTTAGCTGAACGCCAGATAAAGGAACCTTCCGAGCGACTCCCGTGTTCATTTCGGGAAGATATCTTCCGAGTGACAGGAGTACCCTTTCCATGAAATTCAAGACGCTTATCGCCTTGTCGGCGTCGTTCGCGACGATCGGAGGGGCCACAGCGGGCCAGGCGCAGAGCGCCGCTCAGCAACACCCGCAGATCGTCGCGGAATTCGGCGGCACAGTCGACCAACACCGTGCTTCCTACGTCGCCGGTGTCGGCAACCGGGTAGCGGCTCACGCAGGCTCTCGCGGAGCCTACACCTTTACCGCGCTCAATTCGCCGGTGATGAACGCCTTCGCGGTGCCCGGCGGTTACGTCTACATCACGCGGCAGCTGATGGGGCTGATGAACGACGAGGCGGAACTGGCCTCCGTCCTCGGCCATGAAGTCGGCCATATTGCGGCCAACCATCATGGCGGCCGGCAGCAGCAGGGCCTTCTGGGCCAGCTTCTTACGGTGGGGGCGGCTATCCTCACGGGGTCCAGCCAGATCGGGCAGCTTGTCGGGCAGGCCGCGCAGCTGCGCCTGCTCAGCTATTCGCGCAATCAGGAATTCCAGGCGGACGAGCTCGGCATGCGCTATATGACTGGGGCGGGGTACGACCCCCTCGCGGCGGCGAGCCTGCTCGCCTCGCTCGGCGCGGCCACTTCGCTGGAGGCGAGGGCCGCGGGCCGCAACGACGAACGCTCGGTGCCGAGCTGGGCGCGCACCCACCCCTTGAGCGCTGATCGCGTCGCCCGCGCCACGCAGCGGGCGAGGACCAGCGGCGCGGCCGGACGCGGCGTCCGCAACCGCGACCAGTATCTGTCGATGCTCGACGGAGTGATAATCGATGACGATCCCGAGCAGGGCATCGTCGAAGGCCGGAACTTCCTCCATCCGGACATGCGCCTCGCCTTCACCGTGCCGCAGGGCTACGGCATGCAGAACGGCGTCCGCGCCGTCTCGGTCACCGGTTCGAACGGCCAGGCGCAGTTTTCGGGCGGAAGGTATAGCGGCGATCTCGGCACCTATATCGCGCAGGTGTTCCGCTCGCTGGGCGGGCAGCAGGCGCAAATCCCCTACAGCCAGCCGCGTTCGACCACGATCAACGGCATTCCCGCCGCTTATTCGACCGCGCGGGTGCAGACGCAGCAGGGCGTGGTGGACGTCAGCGTCTTCGCTTACCGGTTCGACGCCAACAGCACCTACCATTTCGCCACGATCACGAGGGGAGGCTCCGGCCTGGGGCCGTTCCAGTCGATGGTGACTTCGGTCCGCCGGCTCAGCGCCAACGAAGCGGCGGCTATCCGGCCGCGGGTGATCGACGTGGTGACGGTGAGGCCGGGCGACACCATCCAGAGCCTTGCCGGCCGCATGGCCTACCAGGATCTGAAGGTGGAGAGGTTCATGACCCTCAACGGGCTTCAGGCGAACAGCCAGCTGACGCCGGGACAGCGGGTGAAGGTCGTCGTTTACGGCACGCGGGTTTGACAAAAATTGGGCGGCGGAACCTGGTTCCGCCGCCCGACATTTTTCGTCCTCCGCTGCGATTAGTCTGCAGCTGGGGCCGGATTTTTATTAGCGCTATCCAGGCTGGTATCGACCTTCGTGAAGGTCTCGTTCAGCTCGCCGCCGAGGGCGGTCATGGCCGTAATGGCGGCAATGGCGATAAGAGCGGCGATCAGGCCGTACTCGATGGCGGTCGCGCCCTTCTTGTTCTTCAAAAGCTTGTGAAACATGTCCGGTCTCCTTGTTCCAACTCGGGGAGGCCTTGCCTCCTCGTCGCCCCCTAACTGAGCGAGGCAAGGCTGGTTCTAGGCTTGAGAAGTTGCCAAACATTTAATGCCCCACGCGGATCACCGCAGTAGTTCGATAAGGGCGCTCGATCATTCTTGTGGCTCCTTCGGTGGGGCCCATCTAACGATATTCCGAGCAAGAGGGCGGTTGGCGTGGGACATCGGGGTGAAGCAGGGGTGACGCTGACAGTGGTGGCCGCGGCGCTCGTAAACGCGGAGGGGCGGGTCTTGCTTCAGCAGCGCGCCCCGGGGCGGCGGATGGAGGGCTTGTGGGAGTTTCCGGGAGGCAAAGTCGAGCCGGGAGAGCGCCCCGAAGCGGCTTTGATACGCGAGTTGAAGGAGGAGCTTGGCATCGACACCGACGAGGCCTGCCTGTCCCCCGTCACCTTCGCGAGCGCGGAGCTGGACGGGCGGCACTTGCTTCTCCTCCTCTATGTCTGCCGCGAGTGGCGCGGGGTGCCGCAGGCGCTCGACGCAAGCGCCCTTATCTGGGTGCGCCCTCAACAGATGTTCGCCCTTCCTATGCCGCCGGCCGACAAGCCCCTGATCGGCCTGCTCGACGCGCTTCTCTAGCCGCGCCGCCGGAGCGCCGCCGCCAGCGACTGCATTCCGCTTCCGCGCCGCGCCGGCTGCGGCTGGTTTGGCGCTGGCGCCCAACCGATCAGGTGGAGGATCTCGAAGCGCTCGGGCGTTTTGCCGTCGGGCTCGGCGGCGTCCGCGAAATCGGCGATGGCCGCTGCATAGCCGAGCCGGCCAATTGGGCTGCGCGAGCGGGAGGCGAGGATGTTGGTGGCCCCCATTGCCCGCAAATCAGCGACCAGCCGGGGAAGTCCGGAATAGCGCACCGTGACGCCATGCGCGTCCGCTACGGGCAAGGCGAAGCCCGCGCGGATCAGGAGATCGCCCGCGGCGCGGACATCGATCTGCGGGTGGATGTGGGGCGAGGCGGCGCCTTCAAGCGAATCCGCGGCGAGCATGGCGCTCCTGAGGCGCGGCAGGCTTCCAGCGCCGGTGAGGGCGGCGAGGAACAGGCCGTCGGGTCGGAGGGTACGCCTGATCAGCGCCAGCGCGCCCGGAAGGTCGTTCACGCTGTCGAGGGTGCCGACGGAGAAGATGAGATCGAACTGATTGTCGGCGAAGGGGAGCCGGTCTTCGTCGCACTGCACGTCCGCTTGCCGACCGAAGAGGCGCCCGGGATCGGCGGATGTGACCGCAAGGCCGCGCTCGCGCAGCTTGCCTGCGGCATAATCATCCGGAGCGCCGAGGATGAGCGCCTCGCGGAACTCCCGCTTCACCCAGTCGAGCCGCTCCAGCAGTTCGTCTGCGGCCAGCCGGTGGAGATAGTCGGCCTCGCCGAAGCGTCGGGTCGCCCGGTCGCGGCGGAGGCGGCGGAGGGTGCGGTCGAAAGGAGTGTCGGCGCTCACGGGCAGGGCTTGTGCCGTTCCGCGGCCTGGGGAACAAGGGGCCATGGAGCTGGCTGTGGCTGCGGCGCGGGGCGCCGTCCGGCAGATCGTCAATTTCGCGCTTCCGCCGCGCTGCCCGGGCTGCGGCACGATCACCGATGCGCCGCACCGTTTCTGCCTCGGCTGCTGGCAATCGCTCCGCTTCCTCGGCGAGCCCTGCTGCAGCCGCTGCGGATATCCATTCGAATATGATGGCGGGGAGGGAGTTGAATGCGGCGGCTGCCTCGCCGATCCGCCGCATTACGACCGGCTCCGCGCCGCGGTCGCTTATGGCGAGGTGGCGCGCAAGGTGGCGCTGAAGCTCAAATATAGCGGCCGGCCCGGCGTTGCCGAGACGCTCGGTCATTTCATGCAGCGGCACCTGGCGGGGGAGGATGCTCAGGCGATCCTCGTACCGGTGCCGCTTCACCGCTGG
>DATMJS010000035.1:0-6458 GCA_035553755.1 Allosphingosinicella sp. | reverse complement strand
CTCCTAATGACCGCGCCGCGCGTCCAGCAGGAGATCACCGCCAAGGACGGCACCGTCATCACGCAGAGCCCGCAGGGCAAGCTCCAGATCCAGCGCCGCGGCGCGGAGCCGCCGATGGTCATCCCGCTGCCCTCGGCGCGCGAATGGATCATGAGCCAGGCGCCGCGCCACATCGCGGAGGGCGCGGTCACCTGGTATTTTTTCTTCGCCGCCTGGACATCCTTCTACGTCGCGATGAGCTCGGCCAACCAGCTCCGCCTCGCCGAAAGACGCGCCGCCGAGTTCGAACGCGCCGCCCAGTCCGCGCAGCTCCGGGCGCTACGCTATCAGGTCAATCCGCACTTCCTGTTCAACACGCTCAATTCGCTCTCCTCGCTGATCATGGCGAAGCGCGACGAAGAGGCCGAGCGGATGGTGATGAATCTTTCGAACTTCTTCCGCTCGACGCTGTCGATCGACCCCACCGCCGACGTGTCCCTTTCGGAGGAGATCGCGCTCCAGATGCTCTATCTCGACATTGAAAAGGCGCGTTTCCCCAACCGGCTTAGGGTCGAGCTCGACATCCCCGCTGAGCTCGAATCGGCGCGCGTGCCCGCTCTGCTGCTTCAGCCGGTGGTCGAGAATGCTATTAAATACGGGGTGGCCCGCGCCAAGGAGACCGTGACCCTCGCTATACGAGCCGAGCGGCAGGAGGACGGCATGCTGCGCGTGAGCGTCGAAAATAGCGGCAATCTCGCAGCGGCGGACGCGTTTATGGACGGCGGCTCCAGCACCGGCGTCGGACTTCCCAACGTATGCCAGCGCCTTGCCGCACGCTTCGGCGCAAAAGCCTCCTGCGATTACGGCCCGATGCCTGAAGGCGGTTTTCGCGTCGCGCTCCGCATGCCATTGTTGACCGATGGCTGAGCCTCTGCCGCTGAACATATTGGTCGTGGACGACGAGCCGCTGGCGGTCGAGCGGATGCAGCTGCTCCTCGCCCGCTGCGAAAATGTTCTGCTCGCCGGTACCGCTTCGGACGGCGAAGCGGCGATAAGGCTGGTGGAGGCGCTGGCGCCGGACGCCGTGCTGCTCGACATCGCCATGCCTGGCATGGACGGGATCGACGTCGCCCGCGCGCTGGCGGCACTGCCCCAGTCGCCGGTGGTAATCTTCGTCACCGCCTTCGACAGCTTCGCGGTCGCGGCTTTCGAGGTGGAAGCGGTCGATTATCTGATGAAGCCGGTGGATCCCGCGCGGCTCGCCCGAGCGCTCGATCGCGCCCGCAATCATATCGAGACGCGCCGCGCCGATGGGGCTCCCGGGGCAGCTGCGTCGAATCATGTGGAGGAATTCTGGGCGTCCGATCAGACCGGTCTCGTTCGAATCTCGGTGCAGGACATCGATCGGGTGACGGCGGAGCGGGATTATATGCGGCTTCACGTCGGCAAACGCAGCTGGCTGGTGCATCACAGCATGGCGAAGCTGGAGGAGGAGCTGGACCCGAACCGGTTCGTCCGGCTTCATCGTTCGGCGATCGTCCGCCGCGATTGCGTTACCGGCCTTCGCCGGGAGGAGAATGGAAGCTGGTATGCGCGACTTGCCGACGGGTCGGAACAGAAGGTCGGCCGGCTTTATCTTCAAAATGCCCGCAGTCTCGCCGGACGCTAACAGGGGTGCGTCCGGCGAGAGGTAGGCCGCGCATCTAGCGGGCGCGGCTTACAAGCGATTGGGCAAGCTTGATGTCGTTGCCGGCAGCCGACAGGACCGGCTGAAGCTGCGCAGCAGCATTGGCGATCACGCCGGCCTGACAGTCGATCACCTCCTGCCGGAGCGCGATTTCGCGGCTCGGCACCTCGCCGCAGACCTGTTTGGCGGCATGATTGATCCGGCGCTGCAGGGTGGCGACGCCGCGGGCGCTGGAAAGATTGAGATCGCCATATTCGACGATGGCGGTATCGACGGGCTCGCTGGCGGCAAAAGCCGGTGCGGAGAGCGCCACGGCGACGGCCGCGGCGGTCAGCTTGATGTTCATTGCCTGGTTCCTCCAAAATCCAAAGGTGCGGCGCAGAAAACCTGGCTATCGAGGGATACATCCTTCGGGCTCTGCGCCGCTGATGGTTGGATAGGCGGACCGGATTCGAAACGCCCGCCTGCTTCGATATAGAGCCGGAATGACTCGGCGAACCGCTTAACCGTCCGACGAAGAGCGGCTTGGCATCGACAAACGTCAGCCGGTCCCGGTCACCTTGCAGGCTCCTCCGAACGGCTCGCCGCTGCAATGGGCAATGGTCGAAACACCTTCGCCCGCGCTTCGTTGGAGACGCAAAAGGAGAATATCGATGCGCGGCAACAGCGGCTCCGGCAAGGGCAAGAACAACAACCACAATGTGACGCTTCGCGACCATGAGCGCGCGAAAGGCGTTTCGGGCAACGCCATCCACGGCGAGAAGAAAGCGGCGAGCTCCGCCGATCGCAAGTCGGCCCGCGAGACCGGCGCCAACACCAGTCCGTGATCTCCAGGTAACCTGCTACGGACCTGCGATGCTGATATGGGTCCGCAGCCGCTGCTGCGGACGCGCTTCCATGCCAAGGGCTCGAGCGAGGCCCTCATCCCAGCCATAGGGGTCGGTGCGGAACAGCACCCGGCCGTCCTGAACGTAGGCGGTGTGGTAGAGCAGGCGCACCGGAATCTTGTTCTTGAGTTCGACCGAAGTTTCCTTGCCCGTGCCGAGAGCCTTCTGGAATTCCGCCAGCTGGCCGTCGTCGCGGGCAAGCATTTGCGCGAATTGCACGGCGTTGTAGACTCGGACGCAGCCATGGCTCGCATGGCGATCGTTGGTCGCGAACAGCGACTTGGCCGGCGTGTCGTGGAGGTAGATGGCGTGCGGGTTGTCCATGTCGAACTTGACGAGGCCCAGCGCCGAATCCGGCCCCGGCTCCTGCACCAGCCGGCCGTTCTTGCGGCTGAAGCCGTTGCGCGCGAGATAGGCCGGGCCCTTGGCCAGCAGCTCGTCCTGCTCGATCGATTCCGGCACGTTCCACGGCGGATTGGCGACCAGCCGAACGATCGGCGATCCGAGCGGCGGCGTTTCCCAATCGGGCTGCCCCACCACCACCCGCCGCGAATCCCGGTGGTTGCCGTCGCGCCAGTAGCTGAGGAAAGCGGCCGCCGTATTGACGTCGATCCGCGTTTCCGGGGGCTTTCGCTCGAGCCAGCGCCGCCGCTCGAGGTTGATCGCCAGCGTGCGCGCGCGCTCGGCAGCGCCGGTGTTGAGCGCCTCCAGCGTTGACTTGCCGATCACCCCGTCCGAATCCTGCCCGTAATCCTGCTGCAGCCGCTTCACCGCCTCGGCCATGGCGGGTGTGTAGCGGGTCGGGTCTGTTTCGGATTGCTTGCCCTTCGGCTGCTGCTGCGCCTGCGGCTCCTGATAATAGCCGTTGACCTGCAGCGCCTCGACGATCTGCGGCACTCGCGGGTCGCGGTCCCCCGGCTTGATCGTCTTGCCCGCGGCAATCGCCTTGGTCTCGTTCCGCGAAGCCTGCATGTACCGCACGAAGGCGTCCGACAGCGCGCGATATTCCTCGTCCTGCGGAGCGAGGCTAGCCAGCCACTCGCCGACATTGCCTTCGCTCACCGCCTGGTTGAGTCCGGCGAGGACGTTTATCCTCGGTCCCGGAACGCTATATTCCTTCCAGAGCGTACGCGGATCGACCTGGCCGTTAGCCAGAGCGTCGGCATAGCTCACCGCCGCGAGGCTCAGCGCCGCCTCGCGCCCGGCGGGGTCCTGCGCCGCGTCGCCTTCCTTGAGGAACTTGACCGCTTCCAGCCCGTGCCGCGGCGCCTCGCGCAGCGCTTCGGTGAGCTCGCGCGCCTGATCCTCGTTCCAGGCGGCCTGCCAGTTACGCGCCTCGTAGAAGCGCTGCACTCGGGGATCGGTGACCGCGGCGCGAAGCTGCTCGGGCGAAACCTTCTTCGGCTCCACCTGGTCGGCTGCTCTGTCTCCTAATTGCGTGGGTCCCCGGTCACAGGCGGTGGCGGCAAGTAAAGCCGCCACCGAAACAGACATCAATATTCGCATCGAGCCTCGGCTAAAACATTGTTCTTCGGGAAGAACGCACCTGATCTGTGATAGGTCCGGCCGGCGTCACCCCCTTGGATCTTCGATCCGTCCCATGAACAGGATGGTGCCGCTGCGATTGTCGCGGATCAGGAAGAAGAAGGGGCGGTCCGCATGGAACTGCCTCGGCATGCTGACGATCTCTATGATCGGCGCCGTCACCGCGGCGGCCTCGGTGCCCTTCTCGTCCACCAGCAGGAAGGTTTGGTGGATGACGTCGCTGACCCGAAGCCGCGCCGGCGCGATCCCGCTCAATTGGGCCTGATCGGTGAAGGCGCGGCGCATTCCCAGCGCCTGGAGCTCCGGAACCAGCGAAGCCTTGGTGGTGAGCTGGAGCTTGGGCATGACGAACTCGATGTCGCCCGGCTGTTCCGTCCTCAGCGCGTCGATCCAGCCATTGAGCCTCTCGCCCGTGAGGCCGCTTTCGAACCGCTGGAGGCCGTCAGGCCGCTTGGGCACGAACAGGATCATCGAAAGCTCCTCGCCCTTGTAGGGGGCCTCCAGGGCCTCGAATTCATCCTGCCTCAGCACTCGGAAGTGCCCGCGCTGGCGCATCATCGTCGCCTCGATTGAGCGGCCGTAGGGCAGCAGGAAGGGGCGCTGGCGGGTCGAATTGGCCGAGAAGGGCCGCAGCCAATCGGCCTTGAAATAGATGCTGTTGGTGAGGATCAGCCGCGTGTCCGGGGTGATGTTCGCGCGCGCCAGCAGCCCCTTTATCCGGCCCGCCGTCTTCTCCTCGGCCCAGGCGTTGATGGTCGCGATCGCCTGGTCGGGCGCCCCTACGAAGTCGACCGGGCTCGCCTCGCCCCCATAATGACGCTGCACCAGGCTGCGATATTCCGGCCGCAGCGGGAAATCGCGCTGCACCCACAAGGCATTGGCGATCCGCACCGTCCGCCCTTCAGCTTCGATCGGCCAGCGCCGGAGCAGCGCTCCTATCTGCTCGTGCAGCTCGGCCCCGGCCGGATAGCGCAGCGCCCGCGCCATCTCTGCCGCCGTCTCCCCCTCCGCCCCGGCCTGCACCATCGCCAGCGCGGCCGAGATGCTGGCGGGCGACAGGAAGATGTTGCCGGGCTTGGAGCCCAGCCGCCGGTAGAGCTCGACCCCGAACTCCGCCTGGCCGACTGCCAGGCTCTCAGGCGGCGCGGCGGCAACGGGACTGGCGGGGTGGGGAGGCGTGGATTGCTCCTGCGGCGCGGCTTGCTGCTCCATCCGCGGAGCGCTGCAGGCGGAAAGGCCGGCGGCGAGGGCGGCGAAGGCGAGGCTGATCCTGTTGATCCACATATGAAAAGCTCCGGCTGCTGGGGCCGGAGCATAACAGATAGAATGTGATATTGTATCCAGAAAATGCAGCGGCCGCCGTGGCGCGGCCGCTGCGTTTCAGGCTTAATAGTCGAGCCCGTACCAGCCGTGGACGTGCTCGCCATAGCTGCGGTCGAAGCGAGGCTCGCTGCTCCGATCGAAGCTGGGCGCGTCGCGCAGGTCGTTCTCTTCCATCGGAACGCGATATCCGCCCTGCCGTGTGTCGTAGGTGAGGACCCGCCACGGAAGCGGATAATAGCGCGTGCCCATGCCGAGCACGCCGCCATAGCTCATCACGGCATATTCGACCTTGCCCGACCTCTTATCCACCATGAAATTGTAGATGCTGCCGAGTCGGCGGCCGTCGCTGCCGTAAACGGCGGTGCCTTCGACTTTGTTGGAGGCGATGAGGCGGCTGGTTTCGTCGACCGGCAGGCCGTCGCGATCGTCATCGGGGCCGTAATGCTGCTCGCGGTCCCGCTCATGTTCGCGGCCGCGTTGCCCTCGGCTCGTCTCGCGGCCGCCGCCGCTTATGCCCCAGCCGCCGCTGCCGCGATGCTCGTCGCGGCCTCCGCGATATTCGGAACGGTTGTCGCGGCTCCGGTCGCGTCCGATGTCTGGACCCCAGCCGCTGCTCATCCGTTCGCCCTGGTCGTTGCCGCCCCAGCCACGGCTGCTTTCGCGCTCATGCCCATGGCCGCCGCGGAAATGGCGGTCGCGGTCGCGGCTCCGGCCCCAGTTGAAGTTTTCGCGTTCCTGGGTCCAGCGGCCGCCCTGCCGGTGATCGTCGTCATAGGCCGAGGTGCGTCCCGAACCGGACCAACCGCCCATTTCATTGTCGCCCCGGCCGCGCGATCCGCCGCCGAAGATGCTGTCGCCGCCCCGGCTGTAGCCGCGGCCTTCGCCGCTCCGGCTGCGGGTGCGGGTATCGTCGTCATATCTGCCATAATCGGACATCGTCTCTCTCCTTTGCTGGTTGATGGAAGGGGCAGCCCTCCATTGCGGAACGGCTGCCCGTCTGCTTCACTCGCCCGCCTTGGATCCGCGGCCGCCGGTGC
>DATMJS010000034.1:0-13369 GCA_035553755.1 Allosphingosinicella sp. | reverse complement strand
CGCGAAGGCTTGCAAAGGCAACCATGCGCAACATCCGCCAGAACCTGTTCTTCTCCTTCCTGTTCAACGGGATCGGCGTTCCAATTGCCGCGGGCGTGCTTTATCCGCCGTTCGGCATCCTGATGTCGCCCATGTTCGCGGGAGCGGCGATGGCCCTTTCCTCCTTCACGGTGGTCGTGAATGCGCTCCGTCTCAACCGGGTGAAGCTATGAATATCGGAGCAGCCTCGAAGGCGAGCGGCGTTTCGCAGCGCATGATCCGCCATTACGAGCAGATCGGCCTCATCCCGCCCCCGCCGCGGCGCGATTCGGGATATCGCGACTATTCGGAGGCGGACGTGAACCGCCTCGCCTTCATTGCCAATGCGCGCGACCTCGGCTTTCCGGTGGAGGAGATCGGCACCCTGCTTTCGCTCTGGTCCGACAAGGAACGCGCCAGCGCCGAAGTGAAGGCGCTCGCCCTCGCCCGTGCCGCCGAACTGCACCGCAAGGCGGAGGCGCTGGAGGCGATGCGGAAATCGCTGCTCGACTTCGCCGCCGCCTGTCACGGGAACAACCGGCCCGATTGCCCGATTATTGAGGGACTATCGGGAAAGCGCGCGCATTAGGCCGAAATCCCGCGCTAGGCTCGGCCAACTCAACCAGGGGAAGTTCCATGCGCTACCGCCAGCTCGGCTCCAGCGACCTCCAGGTTTCCGAAATCTCGCTCGGCTCCTGGCTGACCTACGGCGTCGGGATCGAGCGCGACCGCGCGGCCGCCTGCATCGACAAAGCGTTCGACCTCGGCATCAACTTCATCGACACCGCCAACATCTATGGCCGGGGCGCCGCCGAGACCTTCCTCGGCGAAGCGCTCGCCGGCCGCCCGCGCGACAGCTACGTGCTTGCGACGAAGCTCTACTTCCCGATGACGGAAACCGACCGCGGGCTTTCGCGGGCGCAGGTCGAAAAGCAGCTCGACGCCTCGCTGAAGCGCCTCCGGACCGACTATGTCGACCTCTATCAATGCCACCGCTACGACGAGCATACGCCGCTCGAGGAGACGATGGAGGCGCTGACCGACGCAGTCCGCAGCGGCAAGGTCCGCTACCTTGGTTTTTCGGAATGGCCGGCGGATAAGATCCGCGCCGCGCTCGCCATCCCCGGCGTCGAGAAGTTCGTCTCCAGCCAGCCGCAATATTCACTTCTGTGGCGCGAGCCCGAAAAGGAGGTGATTCCGCTCTGCGCGGGGAGCGGCATTTCGCAGATCGTCTGGTCGCCGCTCGCGCAAGGCGTGCTCACCGGCAAATATGCTCCCGGCGCGCCGCCGCCCGAGGGCAGCCGCGCCACCAGCGGCGAGATGGGCGGCTTCATAAACTGGCTGATGCAGGACGAGATACTCGAAGCCGTGCAGCGCCTGAAGCCGGTCGCCGCCGAGGCGGGGCTGAGCCTCGCGCAATTCGCCCTCGCCTGGGTGCTGCGCGAACCGAACGTCGCCAGCGCCATCGTCGGCGCCTCGCGTCCGGAGCAGCTCGAGGACAATGCCAGGGCTTCCGGCGCCGAGATCGACCCGGCCCTGTACGCCCAGGCCGAGGAGATACTCTCCGGCCTTTCGCGAATGTAAGCTGGGCCCGCCGCTTCCATTCTCAATCGACGTTCCAGCCGTAAAAGTGCACCGGAATACTTGTCCATGGGTGGATGCCATTACCGGTCCATGCCATTCCTTCGCGTTCATAGAAGCGCCGGGCCTTCTCGTTCGAGGCAGCCATTCTCAGCCTAAACCCCATTGGCATCACTGCTTTGGCAACATCCAGTAGCGCTTTGCCGACCCCCCTGCCTTGCTCGGCAGGAGAAACGAAAATCTGATCGAGAAGCGCGTCGCTAGGCTTGATCGCCAGCATGCCCACAACTCGCTCGCTACGCACTGCAACATAAAGGTCCCAGCCCAATCGCAGCTCCGCATCCACCCGGCTGCGCAGTTTCTCGAGAGGCGGCACATCTGGGACTACACCATCCATCGACAAGGCGCTCTCACGCCAGACCCAAGCGACGGCATCCAGATCGCCGGCCTCGGCGGGCCTCACGCTCAGTTCGCGCTGGTCGCTCATGAGAGAAAGCTACATCCGGAATGGAAGGGAGCAATCGATTTCGACGCAGGAACTTCGCCGGAGCTGACTCCGAACCCTCCTATCTTGTAGCCTGCACCGCGCAGGGAAGTGCAGGCCTCAGCCCAGCGCCTTCTTCAGAAGCTCGTTCACCACCTGCGGGTTGCCCCTTCGACTACGCGCCTCGACAGGCTCGGCGCTCGCTCAGGACAGGCTTGCCTTAGGACAGAGCTTTCCTCAGCAGGTCGTTGACCAGCTGAGGATTCGCGCGCCCATGCATCGCCTTCATCGTCTGGCCGACGAAGAAACCGAACAATTTGTCCTTGCCGCCGCGATATTCGGCGACCTTGTCCGCGTTGGCGGCCATGACGTCGGTGATCGCCGCCTCGATCGCGCCGGTGTCGCTGGTCTGCTTGAGGCCCCGCTCCTCGACGATCTTCGCCGGGTCCTCGCCGGTTTCGAGCATGATCTCGAACACCTGCTTGGCGAGGGTGCCTGAAAGCGTGCCGTCGGCGACGAGGCCGAGCAGCTCGGCGCCCTGCGCGGGGGAGACCGGGCTTTCGTCAATGCCCTTTCCGAGGCGGTTCAGCGCACCGAACAGGTCGGAAATGACCCAGTTGGAGGCCGCTTTACCAACATCCGGACCACTTTTCCCGGTGGCGGCGAGCAGTTCCTCGAACCAGCGGGCGGTCTCGACCTCCGCGGTCAGCACGCCCGCATTATAGGCGGAAAGCCCAAGCTCCCGCTCGTAGCGCTGCCGCTTGGCGTCGGGCAGCTCGGGCAAGCTCGCACGACATTCCTCCAGGAAAGCGTCGCTCAGCTCCAGCGGCAGCAGGTCGGGATCGGGGAAATAGCGGTAATCGTGCGCGTCTTCCTTGGACCGCAGACTCCGGGTCTCGCCCTTGTCGGGGTCGAACAGCCGCGTCTCCTGGACGACCGTGCCGCCGCTTTCGATGAGGTCCACCTGGCGGTTCGCCTCATATTCGATCGCCTGCATTATGAAGCGGACGGAGTTGACGTTCTTGGTCTCGGTCCGCGTGCCGAACGGCACCACCTCCTGCCCGTCGCGCGCTGGCCTCCGCACCGATACATTGACGTCGGCGCGCATCGAGCCCTGCTCCATATTGCCGTCGCACGAGCCGACATAGCGGAGGATCGATCTCAGCTTCCTGACGTAAGCGCCTGCTTCCTCGGGAGAACGCATGTCCGGCTTCGACACGATCTCCATCAGGGCCACGCCCGACCGATTGAGGTCGACATAGGAGAAGGACGGATGCTGATCGTGCATCAGCTTGCCCGCATCCTGCTCGATATGGATGCGCTCGATGCCGACACGCTTCGCGGAACCTTCGCCAACTTCGATCTCGACCTGCCCCTCGCCGACGATCGGGTGGTAGAGTTGCGAAATCTGGTACCCCTGCGGCAGGTCCGCATAGAAGTAGTTCTTCCGGTCGAAGCGCGACCAGGCGTTGATCTTCGCCTCAAGCGCCATTCCGGTGCGGACCGCCTGACGGATGCATTCCTGGTTCGGCACCGGCAGCATGCCCGGCATGGCCGCATCGACGAGGCTCACTTGCGTATTGGGCTCGGCGCCGAATTCGGTCGCCGCGCCCGAGAAGAGCTTGGCCTTCGACGTCACCTGCGCATGGACTTCGAGGCCGATCACGACCTCCCATTCGCCCGTCGCACCCTGGATGCGATAAGCGCTCACCACCAGGCCTCCGGCCGCGCGGTGAAGCCGGCGCGCTCCTCGAAGGCAAGGCCGGCGTTGAGGACGCCCTGCTCGTCCAGGGCCTTGCCGATGATTTGAAGGCCGAGCGGCAGCCCCTGCTCGTTAAGGCCCCCGGGCACGGACATCGCGGGTAGGCCGGCAAGGCTCGCCGGAACCGCGAAGACGTCGTTCAGATACATGGCGATGGGATCGTCCGACTTTTCCCCGAGCGCGAAAGCGGCCGAGGGAGCGGTAGGTGTCAGCAGGAGGTCGCATTCCTCCCATACCCGCTCGAAGTCGCGCGCGATCAGCGCCCTCACCTTCTGCGCCTGGTTGAAATAGGCGTCGTAGAAGCCGGCCGAGAGCACATAGGTGCCTATCATGATGCGGCGCTTCACTTCCGCCCCGAAGCCAGCCGCGCGGGTTGCCTCGTACATCTCAGCGAGGCCGCCGCTCTCGGGCATCTTGCGGAGGCCGTACTTCACGCCGTCGTAGCGGGCCAGGTTCGACGAAGCCTCGGCCGGAGCGATGATGTAATAGGTGGGCAGCGCATAGCGGGTGTGCGGCAGTGACACCTCGACAATCTCGGCCCCGGCATCCTTCATCCAGGCGATGCCCTGCTCCCAGACGCGGTCGATCTCTTCGGGCACTCCCTCGATGCGATATTCTTTGGGGATGCCGATCCTTTTGCCGCGAATATCGCTGGAAAGCTCGGCTTCCCACCGCGGCACGTCGAGCTGGAGCGAAGTCGAATCCTTGGGATCGAAGCCCGCCATCGCCTCGAGCATGATCGCGCAGTCGCGAACGTCCCGCGCCATCGGCCCCGCCTGATCGAGCGAAGA
This sequence comes from Allosphingosinicella sp., assembly GCA_035553755.1. Lineage (GTDB taxonomy): Bacteria > Pseudomonadota > Alphaproteobacteria > Sphingomonadales > Sphingomonadaceae > Allosphingosinicella. The sequence continues at coordinate 8,733 of DATMJS010000034.1, read as the reverse complement.
AGCGAAGGCGACCATGCCGTAGCGCGAGCAACGGCCATAGGTTGGTTTGATGCCGGTGATGCCGACGAAGGCCGCCGGCTGGCGGATCGAGCCGCCGGTATCGGTGCCGGTGACGCCGGGAGCCAGGCGGGCCGCCACCGCCGCCGCCGATCCCCCCGAGCTGCCGCCGGGGGTCAGGGGCGCGTTGCCGCCATCGCTCCGCCGCCAGGGGGAAATGACGTTGCCATAGGCGCTGGTCTCGTTGGACGAGCCCATAGCGAACTCGTCCATGTTCAATTTGCCGAGCATTCCAGCGCCCGCGGCGAAAAGATTGCCGCTGACGGTCGACTCATAAACCGGTTCGAAGCCGCCGAGCATGTTGCTGCCAGCGGTGGTCTGGTAACCCTTCGTCGCGAACAGGTCCTTGATGCCGAGCGGCACTCCGGACAGCGGCTTCAAATTGCCGGCGGCGCGGTCGCGGTCCGCCTGCTCCGCCGCTTCGAGCGCATGCTCGGGCGTCTCGATCACATAGGCGTTGAGCGCCTTCGCTCCCGCCACGGCCGCGCTGAACGCCTGCGCTACTTCGGCGGCGGAAAACGCACCCTCGCGCACCCCGTCGCGAATCGCCGCGACCCCAAGATCGGTGAGGGCCGTCATTATTCGATTACCTTCGGGACCGCGAATAATCCGTGCTCGGCGATCGGCGCGTTCGCCAGGACCTCGTCGCGCTTGCCGCCGTCGGTCACCTTGTCCTCGCGCAGGCGAAGCCTGTTGGGGATGACGGCGGTCATCGGCTGGACGCCCGCAACGTCCACTTCCTGCAACTGCTCGATCCAGCCGAGGATGTTGTTCAATTCCGGAACCAAAGCCTCGGCCTCACTTTCGGTGACGGCGATGCGGGCAAGCCTGGCGATGTGGCGGACGGTGGCGGTGTCTACGGACATGGCGGGCCGCTAGCATCCGCTTGGCGACGCTTCAAGGCGGAGGCTTGCACAATCGGCTGCGATGCTGATCTAGAGGCGCCGTTGCTCGAGGAGAATATATGCTGGCCCGTCGTTTCCTGTGGATCATAGCGGGTCTGGTCGTCCTCCTGCTGGTCGGCGCGCTGATCTACCGGTTGTTCGCGGCCGAGCTGATGAAGAAGGTGATGGTGCCGACCGTCGCCTTCGAGGAAGTGCCGCAGCCGCAGGGCGTGACTTATGCCGACGCCGAAATGTGGATCGCGAGGCCCGACATAGCCGACAATCCCGCGCTGTGGACCCCGACCGGGGTCACGCGGGATGAAGAGGCCAGAGCCTCGCTCTTCTTCATCCATCCCACCTCCTATCTCGACCGGTCGAGCTGGAATGCCGACATTCGCGACGAAGAGTCGCAGGAGCGGGCGCGGCTGTTCGTGCGCAGCCAGGCAAGCGCCTTCAACAATGTCGCCGAGATCTGGGCGCCCAAATACCGTCAGGCGACCTTCGGCGCCTTCCTCACCACCAAGGAGGATGCCGAAAAGGCGCTCGCCTTCGCCTATCGCGACGTGCTCGCCGCCTTCGAGGCCTTCCTCCGACAGGCCCCCAAGGACCGGCCGATCATCCTCGCAGCGCACAGCCAAGGGAGCCTTCACCTCACCCGGCTTCTCCACGAACGCATCGCCGGCCGGCCCGAAGCGCGCCGGATCGCCGCAGTCTATGCGGTAGGCTGGCCGATCTCGACTACCGCCGACCTGCCCTTCCTTGGCCTCCCGGGGTGCGAAAGGGCCGGGCAGTCCGGCTGCATCCTCAGTTGGCAGAGCTTCGCCGAACCGGCCGATCCAAAAATGGTGACCGACGTATACGATGCTTCGGCGGGACCCACAGGCGTGGCCCGCGCAGGCTCGCCGATGCTGTGCGTCAACCCCCTGACCGGGACCGCCGGCGGCGAAGCGGACGCCGCGAGCAATATCGGAACTATTGTGCCCAACGCCGAGCTCACCGATGCGGAGCTGGTTACACCCGGCGTTCCGGCCCGCTGCGATATCAGAGGCTTCCTGTTGATCGGCGAGGATGGGCCGGAACTGGGACCTTATGTGCTTCCGGGCAACAATTACCACGTCTACGACTATGCCTTGTTCTGGGCCAACATACGGGCCGATGCCGCAAGGCGCCTCGCGGATTTCAGCAACAAATGATCACGCCGAGCGCCCCCGTTTTTCGAGATGCGCTGCCCGAAGGCGGCAGGCTGATGGGCCTCGACGTCGGCACCAAGACGATCGGCGTCGCCTTGTGCGACGCGGGCTGGACCATCGCCACTCCCGCCGAGCTCATTCACCGCGCCAAGTTCGCCGCCGATCTCGCCAGGCTCAGGGCCGTCACCGCGGCCCAGAGCGTGCGCGGCGTCGTCGTCGGCCTTCCGCTGAACCTCGACGGCAGCGAAAGCCCACGCACCCAGTCAACCCGCGCCTTCGCCCGTAACCTCGAGCAGCTGGGCCTTCCGATCCTGCTCTGGGACGAGCGCTGGTCGACCCAGGCGGTTACCCGCACCCTCATGGGCGCAGACGCCAGCCGCGCCCGCAGGGCCGAGCTGGTCGACAAGATGGCGGCCGCCTACATTCTCCAAGGGGCGATCGACGCGTTGACGATGGGAGGACCCGCCCTTTAATGCCGCGCTTCGATGGCTGACTTTCCGCACCGCCACCTGCTGGGGATCGAAGGGCTTGAATCCGGCGATATTCTTTTCCTTCTGGACGAGGCGGAGCAGTGGGTCGAATTCAATCGCCGCCGCCGCAAGCAGGATGATCGGCTGACGGGCCTCACGCAAATCAACGCCTTTTTCGAGAACAGCACGCGCACCCTCTTTTCGTTCGAGATTGCCGGTAAGAGACTGGGAGCGCAGGTCGCCAACTTCCACCCCGCCGCCTCCAGCGTGAGGAAGGGCGAAAGCCTGATCGACACGGCGTTGACGCTGAACGCCATGCGCCCGGACGTGCTGGTGATCCGCCATGAAAGCGACGGCGCGGCGAAGGACGTTGCCGAGGTGATGGGCTGCCCGGTGATCAACGCAGGCGACGGGCGCGGCGAGCATCCCACCCAGGCCTTGCTCGACGCGCTCACCATCCGCCGGCGCAAGGGCCGCATCGAAGGCCTCCGGATCGCCATTTGCGGCGATATCGTCCACAGCCGCGTCGCCGGCTCCAACCTGCGGTCGCTTCCCGCCTTGGGCGCGGAGCTGCGTGTCGTGGGGCCTGAATCGCTGCTCCCCGCTTCGCTACCCAGCGGGGTGAGCGCCTTCACCGATTTCGGGGAGGGCATAAGCGGCGCGGACGTCGTCATGATGCTTCGCATCCAGCGGGAGCGGATGGAAGAAGCATTGTCGGCCTCGCTGGGCGACTATCATACACTTTACGGTCTTACCGCCGAGCGGCTGCGGCTCGCCGCGCCTGACGCCCTGGTGATGCATCCCGGACCGATGAATCGCGGCGTAGAAATCGACAGCCAGGTGGCCGACGATCCCGAACGTTCGGCGATCCAGGAACAGGTGGAGATGGGTGTCGCCGTGCGAATGGCATGCCTGGACGTCCTCACCCGCGACCGTCGCTGAAAAAGGGGCGGCCGGACTGGTCCGCCGCCCCTCTACTCAGACGCAACTCGGCCTAGCTTGTACTAAAGCGAGGCGAAACGGATGGGGGCGTCGCCGGCGGCCTGGCGGACGAAGCAGGTGCCGCCCCTTGCCTTGATCGACTGGCATGCGCGGGTCGCCTCGCTTTGGCTGGCGAAACCGCCGACGGACAAGCGGTGGAAGGTCCCGTTCGGCAGCTTGGCCACCGCCCTCACCGGCGAATGAGCGCCAAGCCCATAGCGGCGGCTGACCTGCGGCCACGCCTCTGCAGCCGCTTGCGCGGACTTGTAGGCGGCGAGCTGCACCACATAGCGGCCGGTGCCGGCGACGGGTTCAGGCTTCGGCTTCGACGGAACCTTGAAGGTGTGGAGCGGTGCCGGGGCGGGAGCCACATCGGCGCGGGCGGCCGGGGCCGGCGTCATCGACGTCCTGGCCACCTCGGCATATTTCACCGGTTCAACCGCCACCGCATAGGCGTCCTCGACCCGCTGGACGGGCTGCGCCTGGGGTAGAGGCTCGACTGGCGCCACCACTTCAGCTTCGGCGACGGCGACCGGCTCCGGCGCCTCGGGCGCGAGTGCCAGGCGGGCCGGCTGGCCAGTGTCCTGGACCGGCGTCACGCCGAGCAGGCTCGCCACCTGCGAAAAGCTCGCCTGCGGCTGCACGAACGAAGCCCATTGCTCCATCCGCGCCGGTACGTCGGCGGGCGAAAGGTCTTGTGCGGCGGTAACTCGCGCCCGCTGCCAATCGCCGGCAAGCGCATAGGCAAGCGCGAGGTTTTGGCGGACGCGACCGTCGGCATCGGCCGCCCGTGCGGCCGGTTCGAGCATCGCGACGGCACGGTCGGGCTGGCCCGCGAGGGCATAGGCCAGACCGAGATCCGCCGGAGCGGCGGTCTCGGCGAGCCGGTCGAGCTGGATCAAAGCCGCATATTGTTTGCCGAGCGCGATCTGCGCGAGCGCCAGGCTGAAGCGGGCGCGGCTGCTGTTCGGATGCAGCGTCAGCACGTCGGAGAAAGCTGTTTCCGCCGACAAGAAGCGGCCGTTCTTCAGGTAAAGATCGCCCAGCAGCATTCGGTAGCCGGCATCGCGAGGCGACTGCTCGACCGCTTTTTCAGTAAGCTCAAGCGCCCTGGCGATTTCGCCCTTCTGGAGGGCCTGCTGCGCGAGATCGTAATTGGTCGAAGCCAGCCGTTCGGCACGGGCTTCCTGCGGGCTCGTCGGTGCCGAACGGAACATGCCAGTCTGCGTAGTGCTGCAGCCCACCATCGTGATGCCGATCACCAGCGGCGAAACGGCAATTTTGTACGTGGCGCTCTTGGCCATGGTCGAAACTCCAAACTCAGTACGGTTTGACGGCCTTTGCCGGCACTTGCCCAGCCAAAGCCTCAACTTCAGGCCTAGACTGCAACAGATGGTCTAAAGCTTCCGTTACCAGCTGCTGCGCCGAGCGACCGCTTACCGCGCAGGCGAGCCGCAGCTTGAGGTGGCGGTCGCCGTCCAGCCGGAGCGTAAAGGCAGCCTTTGACTTCCTCGCGACGGATGCCTGCGGACGTTCCGGACGAGCAAGCTCCACCACCGGTGGCTGCTCCTCCGCGACGATCTCGGCCTGCGCCTCGGGCTTGGCTTCCTCTTCAATTTCTTTGGGCGCTTTGGCCGCGAGCACAGCGCGCTCCTCGGCGGGCTCGGCAAAGCTCGCTTCGATCGCGGCGCGCTGCTGCTCGACCACCGGCGGCGCGGGTTCATATTCCTCTTCCTCCTCGCCGGAGCCCGCCGACATGGGGGTGAGCGCCGAGATTGGGCTCGGCACATGTTCCTCGTGCGGTGCTTCATAAGGCGAAGGGACCTGCGGCGGAGCGGGCCGGGCGTGGCCCATGTCGTTCCAGCCGAGATCGTCGAGGCCGGCGCCGGGCTGGCTATAATTGTGCGGGCGCATGGCGGGCTTCGCCATGCCCTTGCGGGCGAGCAGGCCGGAAGAGAGGGACGCGAAAGGCTTGGCTTCATTCATGATACGCACCTCGGATTACTGGCCCACGACACGGCGGCCGAAGCCGCCCATCGGACGCGGAGCTGCGACATGCGGGGAGACGCTGGCCGGAGCCGAGAAGACGGTGCGGCGGAACTGCTTTTCGAGCCGGTCCGAAACATAGTCCCACAGCTCGCGCACTTCGGCCGCGGATTTGCCGTTGGGATCCACTTCCATAACGGTGCGGCCGTCGATCATCGAAGCGGCGAAATCGGTCCGCTGATGGATGGTGACCGGCGCCACCGTGCCGTGCTGCGACAGCGCAACGGCGGCTTCTGACGTGATCCGGGCCTTGGGCGTTGCGGCGTTGACGACAAAGACGAGGGGCTTGCCGGCCTTGTCGCACAGGTCGACCGTGGCGCCGACGGCGCGGAGGTCGTGCGGGCTCGGCCTGGTCGGGATGACGACCAGCTCCGCCACCTGGATCACGCTCTGGATCGCCATGGTGATGGCCGGCGGCGTATCGATGACGGCAAGGCGGAAGCCCTGCTGGCGCAGCACTTCGAGGTCGGCGCCGAGGCGCGCGACGGTGGTCTGAGCGAAAGCCGGCATGTCGGCTTCGCGCTCGTTCCACCAATCGGCGAGCGAGCCCTGCGGATCGATGTCGATGAGGCAAACCGGGCCCGCACCGGCAAGCTGCGCCTGGACGGCCAGATGGCCGGACAGGGTGGTCTTGCCCGAACCACCTTTTTGCGACGAGAGAGCCAGAACGCGCATGTTTTCCCCTTGGTCTTCCTGTTCTCAGGGGCATGGGTCTGCACCGGCGGCTGCTAAAATCAGGTTAACGCTGTTTGGCGGCTGAAGCCGTGGCGTCATGGCCTGCGGAATCATTGCACCGGCTTAACGAAATTTTTGGCGTCCGCGTTTATCCGCTCTCGCTCTGCATCCGCAGGAAGGGAAATGCTCGTGGGTCTGCACAGGAAGTTAGTTGACGCATCAGCCATGGCGTCACCCTGGCGTCGCCGTCGCATGTGCATATTGGTTGCCGATCTTCCGGTCCCTGCCGCCCTCAAAAGCATTTCCGCCAAAGAAGCCTTCGTCGAAACCAACGCCCGTCCAGCGCCCGCCACTGTTGTGGAGCTGCGTCACCCGGAAGCCGGGGTAATCACCGGAATCGTCCGTTCGCTCGCCGCGGACGGCGTCATGATCGGGTTCGACGGTTCGGAGCACGCGGTCGCCTTCACGCTGGCGGCGATCACCGCCGATATGAGCCGGCCCGCTTAGCCCATCTCCCATTCGGCGCGGGCATAGCCCTGCGCGTAGAGCAAGGCGGTGAGGTCGTTATGGTCGATCCGCGCCGCGGCGGCCGCGGCGGTAGCGGGCTTGGCATGATAGGCGACGCCGAGCCCCGCGCTCTCGATCATCGGGATATCGTTCGCACCGTCGCCAACCGCGAGCGACTCCTCCACCCCCACGCCCGCCAGCGCCGCTGCATCGTAGAGCGCATCGCGCTTGGCGTAAGCGCCGACGATCGGTCGGCCGACCGTCCCCGTCAGCCGACCATTTTCCACCTGCAGCTCGTTGGATATGGCGCGGTCGAATCCGATCGTAGCAGCGACCCTGTCCGCGAACGCGGTGAAGCCTCCCGAAACGAGCACGCAGCTCGCCCCCTTGGCTTTCATGGTGCGGACGAGTGGTATCGCGCCCGGCGTTATCCCGACCCGTTCCTCCAGGCAGCGGCCGATCACGCTTTCGTCGAGATTTTTGAGCAGCGCCACCCGCTGCGTGAGCGCCGCCTCGAAATCCAGCTCGCCGCGCATCGCCCGCTCGGTGACGGCGCTGACCTCCGCCTTCAGCCCCGCAAAATCCGCCAGCTCATCGATGCACTCGACGGTGATCATCGTCGAATCCATATCAGCGACGAGCAGCCGCCGGCGCCGCGACGCTTCGCCCTGGACAACCACGTCGACGCCGGGGAAGCGGCTTTCGAGCGCCGCGCGCGCGCGCTGGGGCGAAGCCGAGAAGAGCAGATCGCAGGCGACATCCTCCTCGATCCAGCTGCGGCCGAAGGGGATGATGTCCGCCTCGCGCAGCGCATCCTCGGCCGCAGAAATATCGCCGCTCGACAGCCGTTCCTTTGCTATCAGGGTCGCAATGAACATGGTTCCGCCTTCCCTCCCCCCGCTCGCGCTTATCGCGGGGCCGACCGCCAGCGGCAAGTCGGCGCTGGCGCTTGCCGTGGCGGAACGGACGAGTGGCGTCATCGTCAATGCCGACAGCGCGCAGGTATATCGCGACCTCCACCTCCTCTCTGCCCGGCCTTCGCCCGAGGACGAGGCAAAGGCGGAACACCGGCTCTATGGGTACAGGGACGGCGCCGAATCCTGCTCGGCGGCCGACTGGGCGGCCGACGCACGCCGGGCGATCAGGCAAGTCCATGCCGCAGGAAGGCTGCCGGTCCTCGTCGGCGGGACAGGCCTTTACCTGCGGACGCTTCTCGAGGGCATTGCGCCGGTCCCCGACATCGATCCCGAAATCCGCCGCGAGGTGCGGGCGATGCCGGTGGAAAAGGCGTTTGCCGCGCTGGCGCGGGAGGATGTCCATGCCTCGCACCGCCTCAGCCCTACCGACACCACTCGCGTCGCTCGCGCGCTGGAGGTGGTCCGGTCCACCGGCCGCCCGCTGGCGGAGTGGCAGCAGGACAAGATCGGCGGAATTGCGGCGGAAATGTCGCTGACGCCCCTCGTCCTGCTTCCGCCCCGCGACTGGCTCTACGAGCGCTGCGACCGCCGCTTCGAGCAGATGATGGGACCGGAGGGGCTGGAAGAGGCACGGCGGCTGCTGGAGCGCCAGCTCGATCCCGCTGTGCCGGTGATGCGCGCGATCGGGGTGGCGCAGGTGGCGGCCTTCCTTCGCGGAGAAATCAGCCGCGAGGAGGCCATCGCCGCCGGCCAGACCGCGACCCGCCAATATGCCAAGCGACAATATACCTGGTTCAGCCGCCAGCCCCCCGCTGAATGGCCGCGCTTTCGCGAGCCGCTCGATTGCGGCGGCATGGCAAATGCCCTAGCCAGCTTTTCCGGGCTTGGGGGCTGAACATGCGCGTCTATTTCGATAGGGATGCCGACCTCGCGCTGGTTCGCGGCCGCAAGGTCGCGATCCTCGGCTACGGCAATCAGGGCCGGCCCCAGGCGCTCAACCTCCGAG
>DATMJS010000033.1:0-10415 GCA_035553755.1 Allosphingosinicella sp. | reverse complement strand
GTTCTGGGCGGCGGGCGGCGGGACGTGGCGGTTGCTCTGCAGGGCGGACATGGGCAATTATTCGTGCAAAGCTATGGCCACGATCCGCTTGCGCCGCTCGACGACCTGCGCTCGCTGCCGCCCGAAGCGGCCGCGGCGGCGATCGACCTGCCCCTTGTGTTGGGATCGGGAGCGGAGAGCCTGGTGAGCGCCCGCGGCCATGGCGAGGCGGTCGACGCCCTCCCCAGAGCCTCGGCCGTATGCGATCTTCCGCTGGCGCTCCGCAGCCTGCCGCCGCGCCCGATCTACGGACGCGGGCCCGACGCGAAGCCGATGCGATGACCTACGGCCCGATCATCATTGCCGATGGCGACATTCTTGACCTCGACGCGGTGATGCGCGTCATGGAGGACAGCTTCGATCCCGCCTACGGGGAGGGCTGGACAGCGCCCCAATGCGCCGGGCTGCTCGCTATGCCCGGTGTGTGGCTCTCGCTGGCGAAGGATGGAAGCCGCGTCGTTGGTTTCGCCCTTAGCAGGGTCGTGCTCAAGGAGGCGGAACTGCTGCTGTTGGCGGTAAGCAGAGATTGTCAGGGCCGGGGCACCGGGCGTCTGCTGGTCGACGATTTCATCGCAAGAGCAGCGAACAGGGGAGCCGAAGAACTCCATCTAGAGGTCCGCGACGGCAATCCCGCAGTTAAGCTGTACAATTCCCGTGGCTTTGCCGAAGTCGGCCGCCGCCGCAAATATTATACAGGAGGGGATGGCCAAATTTACGATGCCATCACCCTATCGAAAAAAGTTGCGACATAAATCTTCCCGCTTCGGGACTATTATGGATTCGGCCTTGCCAAATTATCCGGTTCGGACCATTCCTAGTCTAGGGGCGCGGGCTGCCGCGCCGTTCACTCAGACATTGGTGACCGGCAATGGAAACAGCAGAAAATATGAACGAAACACTGATCACGCTCACTGCCGACATTGTGTCCGCCCATGTGAGCAATAACAGCGTTGCGGTGAACGACCTGCCGCAGCTGATCCAGAATGTGCACAATGCTCTCAGCGGCCTTGGCGCCACGGTGCAGGAGCCGGAAGCGAGGCCGGAACCCAAGGTTTCGATCCGCTCCTCGATCAAGCCTGACTATATCGTCTGCCTCGAAGACGGCAAGAAGCTGAAGATGCTGAAGCGGCACCTGATGACGCATTATCAAATGACCCCTGACGAATACCGCCAAAGATGGGGCCTCAATGCCGACTATCCGATGGTCGCGCCCAATTATGCCGAGCAGCGCCGCTCACTGGCGAAGAAGATCGGCCTCGGCACCAAGCGCCGCCGCGGCGGCAAGAAATAAGCCCCTCACGGCCGGAGACCTTCGCGCTCCGGCCACTTTCACGCTGCTTCAATCTGGACTAAAGCCGGTTGGCAGCAATGACACGCAAGATCGATATCGAAGCGCTTTGCGCTGAAAAGGGCCTCCGGATCACCGAGCAGCGCAGGATCATCGCGCGGGTGCTTTCGGAAGCCGAGGATCATCCCGACGTCGAGGCCCTGCACGAACGCGCTTCAGCGATCGACAGCGGCATTTCCATCGCCACCGTCTACCGCACGGTCCGCCTTTTCGAGGAAGCGGGCATTCTCGAACGGCATGATTTCGGCGATGGCCGAGCCCGCTACGAAGCCGCGGCTGAGGCCCATCACGATCATCTGATCGACGTGGAGACCGGCACCGTCATCGAGTTCGTGGACGAAGAGTTGGAAGCGCTTCAGCGGCGCATCGCGGAGCGGCTCGGCTTCCGCTTGGTCGACCATCGGATGGAGCTCTACGGCGTCGCGGTCAATCGCCAGAAGTAAGCGGATGCTGTGCGGCTGAAGCTGCGGATCGCGATGATCGTGGCGGGCCTCGCTGCCTGCGTTCCGCTCCACTATCTGTGGAAGCTCTTCGGCCATCGCTCGCCGTGGCCTCGCATCTTCCTCTTCTGGGTCGGCTATGCGGCCGGCATGCGCGTCCGCGTGACGGGAAAGCCGCTGCGGCGCCACGTCCTGTTCGTCGCCAATCATTTGAGCTGGCTCGACATCATGGTTCTTGCCGGGGCCACGGGAACGGCGTTCGTGTCCAAGGACGAGGTGGCGCGCTGGCCGGTGATCGGCTGGCTCGCCGGGCTCAACAACACCATCTTCATCGCACGGAGCCGGCGCGGCGCCGTGCGAGACCAGGCTGAAGGATTGCGCGCGGCACTGATCGAGGGGCAACCGGTAGCGCTCTTTCCCGAAGGCACGACCGAAGGCGGCGTCGAGATATTGCCGTTCCGGGGAAGCCTGTTCGCGGCTCTGTTCCCGCCGCTTCCCGGCATCAAGGTGCAGCCTGTGGCGATCGACTATGGTTCGGCTGGGCACGACCTGGCCTGGTGGGGAGACGAAGGTGCGGGCGCCAACGCCAGGCGGGTGCTGTCCCGCAAAGGCTCGGCCCGCGTTACCCTGAATTTCCTCGAGCCCCTCGATCCAGGCGCGTTCGCCGATCGCAAGCTTCTGGCTGAGGCGGCGAGGCGGGAGATAGTGGACGTTCTGGGCGCTTCCTCCAAACCTGCCGATGGCCTATAGGCGCTCCGATGAACGACCGCACTCCAAAAAGCTTCTACGTCAAATCCTTCGGCTGCCAGATGAACGTCTATGACGGCGCTCGCATGGCCGAGCTGCTCGAGGCGCAAGGCATGAGCGCGGCCGCCGACGGGGCCGAAGCGGACCTCGTGGTCCTCAACACCTGTCACATTCGCGAGAAGGCCGCCGAAAAGGTCTATTCCGACATTGGCAGGCTGAGGCGGGAAGACGGTTCGCGCCCAATGATCGCGGTCGCCGGCTGCGTCGCCCAAGCCGAAGGCGAGGAGATCCCGCGCCGCGCCCCGAGCGTCGATATCGTGGTGGGGCCGCAGGCTTACCACCGGCTGCCCGAATTGGTTGCGAGGGCGCAGAAGGGCGAGCGGGCGCTCGATACCGATATGCCCCTCCAATCGAAGTTCGGCGCACTCCCTACGCGGCGCAGGCAGGGGCCGACGGCGTTCCTCACCGTGCAGGAAGGCTGCGACAAATTCTGCACCTACTGCGTCGTCCCCTATACCCGCGGCGCCGAAGTATCGAGGCCATGGCACGCAATTCTCGACGAGGCGAAGGCGCTTATAGATCGGGGAGCGCGAGAGATCACCTTGCTCGGCCAGAATGTGAACGCCTGGACCGACGGCGCAGGGCGGGGTCTTCACGACCTTATCGAAGCCTTGGCCGCGCTGCCGGACCTTGCCCGCATCCGCTATACGACCAGCCATCCAAACGACATGAGCGAGGGTCTCATCCGCGCCCATGCCGACGTTGAAAAGCTGATGCCCTTCCTTCACCTGCCGGTCCAGTCGGGCAGCGACCGGGTGCTGAAGGCCATGAACCGAAGCCACACGACGGCAAGCTATCTGCGCCTGATCGAGCGCGTGCGCGAGGCGCGGCCCGACATCGCCGTCTCCGGCGACTTCATCGTCGGCTTCCCCGGGGAAACGGACGCCGAGTTCGAGGACACGCTCAAAATAGTGGAAGCCGTGAACTACGCGCAGGCTTACTCGTTCAAATATTCCCCACGGCCGGGCACTCCGGCCGCCGAAATGGATGGACAGGTGCCGGCCGCGATCATGGACGAAAGGCTGCAAAGGCTGCAGGCGCTGCTGAACGCACAGCAGCTCGCCTTCAATCAGGCGGCCGTTGGCCGGCGTACTTCGGTGTTGCTTGAGCGCCAGGGGAAGAAACAGGGCCAGCTGGTCGGCAAGTCGCCATGGTTGCAGTCGGTGCATCTCGAGACCTCGGCCGCGATTGGGGACCTGATTGACGTCGAAATCCTTTCCGCCGGACCGAACAGCCTCGCCGGGGCAGAAATCATGAGGAACGCCGCCTGATGGCGCAGAAGAAAGCCGCAGAAGTCGCCGGCCCACGCGCGAGGCTGGAGCTGGAATTCGAGCAGCCGCATTTGCTCGGCCCCCTGTTCGGTGAATTCGACCGGAACCTGGTCGCGATCGAGGACCGGCTCGGAGTCTACATCGCGGCGCGCGGCACCAAAGTGCAGATCGAGGGCGAGCCCGAAGCCGCCGCCCGCGCCCGCGACGTGCTGACCGGCCTCTATAACCGGCTCGACGAGGGCCATGACATCGATGCCGGCGCGGTCGAGGCGGTGATCGCCATGTCCGGGCAGCCCACGCTCGACGGGATCATCTCCAACGACGTCGCCGAGCCACCCAAGGTGATGATCCGCACGCGCAAGAAGACGATCGTCCCGCGCTCCAAGACGCAGGCCGTCTATATGGAGGCGCTGGCCCGCGACGACATGATCTTCGCGCTCGGCCCGGCGGGCACCGGCAAGACCTATCTTGCCGTCGCGCAGGCGGTGCAGCAGCTGATCGGCGGTTCGGTCGACCGCCTGATCCTCTCGCGCCCTGCGGTGGAGGCAGGCGAGCGGCTGGGTTTCCTTCCGGGCGACATGAAGGACAAGGTCGATCCCTATCTGCGCCCGCTCTATGACGCGCTCTACGACATGCTCCCGACCGAGCAGGTCGAACGCCGCATCGCTTCTGGCGAGATCGAGATCGCCCCTATCGCCTTTATGCGCGGGCGCACCCTCTCCGATGCCTTCATCATCCTCGACGAAGCGCAGAACACGACGCCGCAGCAGATGAAGATGTTTCTCACCCGCTTCGGCATGCGCAGCCGGATGGTGATCTGCGGAGACCCGAAGCAGGTCGATCTCCCCAACCCCGGAATGTCGGGCCTCGCCGATGCGGTCTCGAAGCTCGAAGGCATCCCTCGGATCGCCACCGTCCGCTTCACCGCCGTCGATGTCGTCCGTCACCCGCTCGTCGGCAGGATCGTCGACGCCTATGAGGGGCCGCCGGCATGATTGAGGTCGAAGCCGATGCCGGCGAGGAATGGGACAGTAGCATAAACTGGCAGGACCTTGCGCGCGAGGCGGTGCTGTCGGCGGTCCGCTGCTCGGATTTCGCGGATCTGACGGAAAGCGGTCTTGGAGTCGAAGTGTCGGTGAAATTCGCGACGGATTCGGAAGTCCGGGCGCTGAACGCCGCCTATCGCAACCAGGATAAGCCCACCAACGTCCTCTCCTTTCCGATGATAGAGCCCGAGCTTCTCGATTCCGTGGCAAAGGCCGACGGTGGCGAGGTTCTGCTGGGCGATATCGTGCTGGCCCAGGGCGTCTGTGCCGCCGAAGCTGCGGAAAAGGGCGTTTCCGTCGAGACCCACGCTTCGCATCTGGTGGTGCATGGGACGCTCCACCTTTTAGGCTATGATCATGAACAGGGGGAGGAAGCGGCCGACATCATGGAGGCCGTCGAACGCGAAGCGCTCGCGGCCATCGGCATTTCCGATCCTTATGCAGTGACAGAGGTGCAAACCTAACTCGATGCCCGACGACAGCAGTAGCAGCGCCCAGGGGAATGGGCGCACCTTCTGGAGGGGTCTCCGGACCATGCTTTTCGGAGAGGAGGGCGAAGCGACCCTCCGCGACCAGATCGAGGAAGCGATCGAAAGCCATGAAGGCGAGGTGCCGATGGTCGGCGATCTTACCTTCATGGAGCGGCAAATGCTGCGCAACCTCTTGCATTTCGGCGAGAGCACCGTCTCGGATATCGCGGTTCCGCGCGGCGACATTATCGCGGTGCCGAGCACGGCGAGCTTCGAACAGCTGATCGCCGCCTTCGCAGAGGCCGGCCACAGCCGCCTTCCGGTTTACGAAGGCAGCCTCGACAGCGTGATCGGCATGATCCACATCAAGGACGTCTTCACTCTCCAGGTGACCGGCGCCGAGCCGCCGCAGGACATCAGGACGCTGATACGCATGCCGCTCTACGTTCCCGAATCGATGGGCGTGCTCGACCTGCTCGCCCGCATGCGGGCCGGCCGGATGCACCTCGCCATCGTCGTCGACGAGTTCGGCGGGACCGAGGGCCTCGTCACCATCGAGGATGTGGTCGAGGAGATCGTCGGCGAGATCGAGGACGAGCATGACGAGGAAGTCCCCGGCAACCTCATCCCGCTCGAGGACGGCATCTGGGACGCCGACGCCCGCACCGAGCTTGAGGAGGTGGCGGAGACGATCGACGCCCGGCTTGCCGATGTCGAGGAGGATGTCGACACGCTTGGCGGCCTCGCCCTCGTGCTGGCCGGCCACGTCCCCCAGATCGGCGAGATCGTAGAGCACCCGAGCGGCTGGCGGCTGGAAGTAACCGGCTGCGACACCCGCCGCGTCTCGCGCCTCCGCCTCCACGCACCGCAGGAAGGCGCGTTGGTGGAATGAGTTTCGGAGGGGCGTTGATTTTCCTCCCTTAAGGTCCGATGGGGATTGCTTTCGGCAACTGAGGACCTTGCCCTGCTATGGCCACCACAATCGAGGAGCTGGAGGCAAGGCGCGCGGCTGCAAGGCTCGGCGGCGGCGAAAAGCGCATCGAGGCGCAGCATGCCAAAGGGCGCCTGACGGCGCGCGAGCGGCTCGAAGTGCTGCTCGATCAGGGCAGCTTCGAAGAATATGACATGTTCGTCGAGCATAATTGCTCCGACTTCGGCATGGAGAGCCAGAAATTCCCCGGCGACGGCGTCGTCACCGGCTCCGGTACGATCAACGGCCGGCTCGTCTATGTCTTCGCGCAGGATTTCACCGTGTTCGGCGGCTCCTTGAGCGAACGACATGCGCAGAAGATTTGCAAGATCATGGACATGGCGATGAAGGTGGGGGCACCCGTTATCGGCCTCAACGATAGCGGCGGCGCTCGCATTCAGGAGGGTGTTGCCAGCCTCGGCGGCTATGCCGAAGTGTTCCAGCGCAACGTGCTCGCATCGGGCGTCATCCCGCAGATCAGCCTGATCATGGGCCCCTGCGCCGGCGGCGCGGTCTATTCGCCCGCCATGACCGACTTCATCTTCATGGTGAAGGATTCGAGCTATATGTTCGTCACCGGCCCTGACGTGGTGAAGACGGTGACGAACGAAGTGGTGACGCAGGAAGAGCTCGGCGGCGCGGTGACCCACACCACCAAATCGGGCGTCGCCGACGTCGCCTTCGAGAACGACATCGAAGCTTTGCTTGCTACGCGCGACTTCTTCGATTTCCTGCCGCTGTCGAATCGGCATGATCTTCCGGAGCGACCGACGCCGGACCCGTGGGACAGGATAGATGAGAGCCTAGACACCCTCATCCCCGACAGCTCCAACCAGCCCTATGATATGCACGAGCTCATCCGGAAGACGGTCGACGAGGGCGACTTCTTCGAGCTTCAGCCCGCGCACGCCGCCAACATTATCACCGGCTTCGGCCGGGTCGAGGGCCGCACCGTCGGCATCGTCGCCAACCAGCCGATGGTGCTCGCCGGAGTGCTCGACATCGCCAGCTCCAAGAAGGCGGGACGCTTCGTCCGCTTCTGCGACGCCTTCGACATCCCGATCGTGACCTTCGTCGACGTGCCCGGCTTCCTCCCCGGCGTCGCGCAGGAGCATAACGGCATCATCAAGAACGGCGCCAAATTGCTGTTCGCCTATGCGGAGGCGACCGTGCCCAAGATCACCGTCATCACCCGCAAGGCCTATGGCGGCGCCTATGACGTGATGGCTTCCAAGCATCTGCGCGGCGATTTGAACTACGCCTGGCCTTCCGCCGAGATCGCAGTGATGGGCGCCAAGGGCGCGGTCGAGATCATCTTCAGGAAGGACATCGGCGACCCCGAAAAGATCGCCGAGCGCACTCGTGAATATGAGGAGCGCTTCGCCAACCCGTTCGTGGCGGCGTCGAAGGGCTTCATCGACGAAGTGATCATGCCCCATTCGACTCGCCGCCGCATCGCGCTGGGCCTGCGCAAGCTGCGCGACAAGCAGCTCGAAAATCCGTGGAAGAAGCATGACAACATCCCGCTCTGAGGACCTGCTCGTCGGCATCATCGCAATCGCGCTCGTGCCGCTGATCGCCGGCCGCGTCATCAGGGGCATCCGTGAGGGGCGCCTGCCGCTTTACCGCACCTATCTCCGCCGGGAGGAGAATGAAGCGAAGTTCAACGTCCTCCTGGGCGTGCACATCCTCACTCTCCTCCTGATCGCATTCATCGCCGCCGACCTGCTCCTGAATCTCGGTTTGCGGAACTCCCAATGAAGCTGGGCCGCCTGAACCATGTCGGAGTCGCGACCCCTTCCATTGAAAAGAGCGTGGGGCTGTATCGCGACATGTTGGGAGCGACGAAGATCCACGAGCCGTTCGACCTGCCGCCGCAGGGGGTGCGGGTGTGCTTCGTCGACACGTCCAACAGCCAGATTGAGCTGATCGAGCCGCTGGGGGAGAATTCGCCGCTGATCGGCTTCCTCGCGAAGAACCCGGCGGGCGGGCAGCACCATGTCTGCTTCGAGGTTCCGGACATCCATGAAGCCAAGGCGGAGATGGAGGCCAAGGGCGCCAAGGTGCTGGGCGAGCCGCGCATCGGCGCGCACGGCACACCCGTCATCTTCGTGCACCCTAAGGACATGGGCGGCGTTCTGGTGGAGCTGATGGAGACGCCGAGTGACCACTAAGCTCCGTTCGTGTCGCGCAAGGGTCGAGCCTGTCGAGAGCCGGCGTCGAGACACACGGGACAAACGCTTCTCGACGGGCCCATCTCGGCTTCGCTCGATACCGCTCGAAGCGAACGGATTTTGGAAATGAGTGACAAACCGACGATCGAGCAGAACCAGGGCGAGGATAGCGGCGCCGCTCCCGTGCAGGGGCGCCCCTCTCCGTCCGCGCCCGAGCGCCCGACGCTCGCCGACTGGCAGGCGACCGCTTCGAAGGAAGTAAAGGGAAAGGACCTCGTCTGGCACACGCCCGAAGGGATCGAGGTGAAGCCGCTCTACACGGCGGAGGATACGACCGAGATCGAGCCGGGCCTGCCCGGTTTCGCGCCGTTCACGCGCGGGCCCTATGCCTCGATGTACACCGGCCGGCCCTGGACGATCCGCCAATATGCCGGCTTCTCGACCGCCGAGGATTCCAATGCCTTCTACCGCCGCAACCTCGCTGCCGGGCAGAAGGGCCTATCGGTCGCCTTCGACCTCGCCACCCACCGCGGCTATGACAGCGATCATCCGCGCGTGGTCGGCGATGTCGGCAAGGCGGGCGTCGCCATCGATACGCTCGAGGACATGAAGATCCTGTTCGACGGCATCCCTTTGGGCGAGATGTCGGTCAGCATGACCATGAACGGCGCGGTGCTTCCCGTGCTCGCTTTCTACATCGCCGCCGCCGAGGAGCAGGGCGTGCCGCAGGCGCAACTCACCGGCACGATCCAGAACGACATCCTGAAGGAGTTCGCGGTCCGCAACACCT
Source organism: Allosphingosinicella sp. (assembly GCA_035553755.1). Classification (GTDB taxonomy): domain Bacteria; phylum Pseudomonadota; class Alphaproteobacteria; order Sphingomonadales; family Sphingomonadaceae; genus Allosphingosinicella. The sequence continues at coordinate 1,060 of DATMJS010000033.1, read as the reverse complement.
ACATCTATCCGCCCGAGCCTTCGATGCGGATCGTCGCGGATATCATCGCCTACACGTCGGCCAACATGCCACGCTTCAACTCCATATCGATCAGCGGCTACCATATGCAGGAAGCCGGAGCGACGGCGGTGCAGGAGCTCGCCTTCACGCTGGCCGACGGCATGGAATATGTCCGCGCCGCGCGCGCGACGGGGCTGGAGGTGGACTCCTTCGCTCCGCGCCTCTCCTTCTTCTTCGCGATCGGCATGAACTTCTTCATGGAGGTGGCGAAGCTGCGCGCCGCGCGCCTTTTGTGGCACCGGATCATGGACGGCTTCGGCGCGAAGAACCCCAAGTCGAAGATGCTGCGCACCCACTGCCAGACGAGCGGCGTCAGCCTCACCGAGCAGGACCCCCACAACAACATCATCCGCACCACTATCGAGGCGATGGCGGCGGTGCTCGGCGGCACACAGTCGCTCCACACCAACAGCTTCGACGAGGCGATCGCGCTTCCGACCGATTTCTCCGCCCGCATCGCGCGCAACACCCAGCTCGTCATCGCCGAGGAGACCGGCATCACCAACGTCGCCGATCCGCTCGGCGGCTCCTATTATGTCGAGGCGCTGACTCAGAGGCTCGCGGACGAGGCCTGGACGCTGATCGAGGAGGTCGAAGCGATGGGCGGCATGACCGCCGCGGTCGCCCAGGGCATGCCCAAGCGCCGCATCGAGGAAGCCTCCGCCGCGCGCGCCGCCGCGGTCGACCGGGGCGAGACGGTGATCGTCGGGGTCAATCGCTACCGGCTGGAGAACGAGCCGCCGATCGACATATTGGAGGTCGACAACGCCAAGGTGCGCGCCGGCCAGATCGCGCGCATCGACCGCGTCCGCGCCACCCGCGACGAAGACGAGGCGCAAGCCGCGCTCGACGCGCTGAGGGAAGGTGCGCGCGGCGAGGCCAACCTGCTCCAGCTCTCGGTGGAGGCGGCGCGCGCGCGCTGCACCCTGGGCGAAATCTCCGCCGCGCTCGAAGACGTGTTCGGCCGCTACGAGACGGTGCCCGAGCCGGTCAGCGGCAT
>DATMJS010000032.1:0-5819 GCA_035553755.1 Allosphingosinicella sp. | reverse complement strand
GCTCAACGAATTCGTGGCTTTCATCGATCTGGGCGCGATCCAGGGGACAATGACCCCGAGGAGCGTCGCCATCGTCACCTTCGCGCTTTGCGGCTTCGCCAATTTCAGCTCGATCGCGATCCAGATGGCGGTGACCGGCGGCCTCGCCCCCAACCAGCGCCCGGTGATCGCAAGGCTCGGAATCAAGGCGCTGATCGCCGGCTCGCTCGCCAATCTGATGAGCGCCGCGCTCGCCGGAGTCATGCTCAGCGCTGCGGGGTGAGGGCGGCGGCAGAGCCGTCAGCGCAACGTCCGCTATGGGTGGAAACCAGACGTTCGAGTTACATCCGCTGTGCCCGAATGTCGGCTCCGCACGTCTCACACAGTCTCTTCGGCCACGGCAGCATCACGAAGTCACTGCCTCGCGTGAAAAGGCTTGTTTGACAGTTTGAGCAGACGAATAAAAACCTAACGAAAAAGCCGTAGCCGAAGGCAATAAGAAAAGCCGCCAAGATCCCCAGCCCCTTGAACCTCGAAAGTACCGTGGCCCCGCCCCACAACACAGGGAGAAGCATCAAAGCCGCCACGAGGGCCAAAGGGCGCTTCTTCATGGCTTTGTTGTCCCACAGGGGCTTAATGTCCGCAATGGGTCGAAAGCGGACATGCGGGGTGAGCGGATGGCTGGAGCGGAGGATATCACCCGGCCAGCGAAAGACGGATGGTGGCATCGAGGCCGAATTCGGCCCAGTCGACCCTAATCCCTCCCTTCCTGGCGGCGAGGATCCTCTGCATCAGGCGCAGACCCTGTCCGCCGCTGCGGTCGTGGGCGCGGACCGCGCGGCTGGAGCGTTCGATCCAGCGAACTTCGATCCGGTCCTCGTGGGCGAGGGCGCTGACTTCTATCGTTCCGGCGGCGCTCAAGGCGCCGTGCTTCGAGGAATTCACCGCAAGTTCGCCCAGCACCAGAGCCAAGGCGTCGGCATGGCCCTGCTCCACCGTCACGTCGGCGATCTGCGCTGCGCGAACGCTGCAATCCCGGTGGCCGAACGGCTGCAGGAGCGCGGGGAGCAGTTCCCGAAGATTGCAGGGTGCGTTATCGCGCGCGACGAACAGCGTCTGAGCGACGCCGAGCGCCGAGAGGCGGTCGCGGACCTCCCGGGCGAACTCTTCCCGCTCCGGCAGTCCCCGCGCCAGGGATGCGAGCAGCCCCGCCACCATCGCGTAGCTGTTCTTGAGCCGGTGCCTCATTTCCGCGGAGGCGATCTCGGCCACCTCCCTTGCCGTCCGCGCTGCGGTGACATCGCGAGAGACGGACAGATAGCCCAGCACCTCTCCCAGGCCGTCCCGCACCTGAGAGCAAGATACGTCCCACCAGCGGGGGGTACCCTTGGCGGTGGGACAAAATGCGTCGAACCGAACCGCTTCGCCCGCGGCCGCCCTTTCCAGGGCATCGGTAATGAGCGGCTGCGCCTCTTCCGGCCACAAATCTTCCCAGGACCGCCCCAGCACGGAGGAGGCGGCGTCTATCTCCATCGCGCAAAGGCCGTTGCGGTTCATGTACTGGAGGGTGCCGTCCAGGCCGATCAGCTTTATGCAATCGAGGCTTTGATCGAGCAGAGTCGCGAGCGTGTCGTTGGACATCGCCTGCGACACGAGCCCGGTGGCGGGCGGCTGCGGCGGTTTTTCAGCGGGACTCGAGGCCATTTTCGGCCCTGTGCCCAAAAGTCGCGCTTTGATAAAGGTTTATTGTCGCCGTGACTCTAATGGGGCGCGTCGACGCCGCCACGATGATGCGCGGCGGGCGGAACTCTCCGGAAGGCAGCATCGGCGTCGGCTTGGGGCCGGCGCCGATGCCTTTTCCATTATCCGGTCACCCGGCCGCTTTCCATCAGCTGCTTGAAGCGGGCGAGGTCCTGCCGGGCCTGGGTGCCGGGCTCGCGCTGGAACAGCTTGGCGACCAGGCGCCCCGCCGCGCCCGCGGGCGGATCGTAGCTGATCCAGGTCCGAACGGTCGTCGTGCCGCCCGTCGATCCTTCGATGAACTCGACCCGGCCGCGATTGGGGACGCTCGCCCCTTCCTCGGACTGCCAGGCGATCAGCCGCCCGGGCACGTCCTCGGTGATTCGGCTGTCGAACTCGACGGTGGTGCCGGCCGGCGCCTTGATCACCCAGTGCGAACGCCGGTCGTCCAGCTTGGTGACCGATTCGATATTGTCCATGAATTGCGGGAAATTGGTGAAGTCCCGCCAGAAATTGTAGAGCTCGCGCGCCGGCCGGTTGATGGTGACGCTCTCCTCGGCGACCTGGCTTTCGCGGCGGCTGCCCGAAGAGGAGGAGCGGCCCGACAGCATGAAGGGGATGGCTCCGCCGGCAATGGCGCCGGCTATGGCCGCGCCGATGACGGTGGCGGTGCTGGGCTGGCTCCGCGAACGCTCGGCGAGGACCACCTCGCGCGAACCGGAATCGTAGCTGCTATACTGGCTGCCATAATCGTAGCCGCCGCGGCCGCCGGAGGTTTCGAAGCCGGAGCGGCCGGTCGGGCCTGAAGCGGTCGAGCCTGAAGCGGCCGTGCCCGATGTGGTTGAGCCCGATGTGGTCGAGCCCGATGTGGTCGAGCCGCCCGAGCGGGTGGTCGTTCCCGCGCCTTCGCCGAAATTATTGTTGTTTTGGACCATGTCTGCGTCTCCTGTTGAGGTTGAGGATTTCCATGGCCCGCCAACCATGATCGGTGCGAAAGCGTTCCGTCTTCGACACGGCCTTTGCGGCAACCGGTTGGCCGCAAAGGCCGCGCCGATGCCGCCTTGGGGCAGATGTCCGATTTTCATTCGGGCCGCCCTACTCGGGAACCCTCTCCGCCCATGCGCGCTCGGTCCTTAAGCGGCCGAGCGCCGTCCGAATGAGGAGCCGGAAATGACCGAAGAGCGACAAGCCACTTTGTACCGGATGGTGCTTCCCGACCACACCTGCCCGTTCGGAGTGAGGGCGAAGCAGATGCTCGAGCAGAAGGGCTACCGGGTCGACGAGCATATCCTGGGCTCGCGGGAGGAGGTCGACGCCTTCAAGGCCGAGCAGGGGGTCGCGACGACGCCGCAGGTCTTCATCGGGGGCGAGCGTATCGGCGGCAGCGACGAGCTGGAGGATTATCTGGCGCAGGCCTGACGTCCGCGAGAGGCGCAGCGCCGACAGAAGTTGGCTTGGGCCGCTCCCGGCGCTAAAGGCTTGACCATGTCTACGCTCGCAAGCCCTCCGCCTTCCGTCGCCTCCGTTTCGCTGGAGGCTTCCGCCGCCGATCCCGAAGCCTTCGCCCAGGAGCTGGGCGGATCGTTCGAACGCTACGGCTTCGCGATCATCTCCGACCACGGAATTCCCGCCGACCTCATCGCCGAGGCCGAGGACAAGGCGCGCGCCTTCTTCGCGCTGCCGGAGGAAGTGAAGCGGCGCTACCATATCCCGGGCGGCGGCGGGGCGCGCGGCTATACGCCGTTCGGAATCGAAACCGCCAAGGGCGCCACCGCCTACGACCTCAAGGAATTCTGGCACGTCGGGCGCGAATTGCCCGAGGGACACCCCTTCCGCGCGATGATGGCTGACAATGTCTGGCCGGAGGAGATACCCGGTTTCCGCGACACCTTCCTGAGGCTGTTCGCCGCGTTCGACAAGGCCGGGCTGCGCATCCTCGAGGCGATCGCGCGCTATCTGAAGCTCCAGCCCGATTTCTTCGAGGACACGGTGCGCGACGGCAATTCGGTGCTTCGCCTGCTCCACTATCCGCCGGTACCGGGGGACGGCCCCAACGTCCGCGCCGGGGCGCACGAGGACATCAACACCATCACCTTGCTGCTCGGCGCCGAAGAGGCGGGGCTGCAATTGCTCGACCGCGACGGCAACTGGCTGCCGGTCACGCCCAGGGAAGGCGAGCTCGCGGTCAATATCGGCGACATGCTCCAGCGCCTCACCAACGGCGTGCTGCGCTCGACCACCCATCGGGTGGTGAACCCGCCGCCCGAACGGCGCGGCCATTCGCGCTATTCGATGCCCTTCTTCCTCCATTTCCGGCCCGATTACCTGATCGAGACGCTGCCCGGCTGCGTATCGGAAGAGCGGCCCCCGCAGTTCGAGCCGATCACCGCGCACGATTATCTCGCCGAGCGGCTGCGCGAGATCAAGCTGGCCTAGCGGGCACTGTGGGGCAATGTCCGCTTTCGACCCATAGCGGACATTCAACTAATCTTCTGAAGATCGTTTAAGAGCGATCGTGCGGCAGTCCCGAGGGGGCGGTTCCGCTGATGAACTACATAAATGGGTATCGATCCGGGCAGCACCGCGGGATCATCTATCGGCAATCGCTTGAGTGCGCCGCTCTTCAGATGCTCCTTCACTAAGTGGAGGGGCATGGTCGCCCAACCGAAGCCCGCCACCAAGAAGTCCAGCCGCCTCCCCAAATCCACGAACCGCCACACACGCGGGCTGACGACGCTATAACTGGGGCCGCCCTGGTTTTCCGGATCGGTAAGGACGAGTTGCACATGCTCTGCGAGCACCTCCCGTTCCAGCCGCCTTCTCTCTTGCGCGAGCGGATGAGAGGGCGCCGCGACCGGCACTAGTTCGATAGAGGTGACAGGGTATGCCTGCAGATCCTGCGCCTGGTTAGGCATCAGCAGGCACAGGCCAAGGGTAGCGGCTCCTGACCGCACCCGCCTTTCTGCTCCTCCCAAAGCTTCGGTGAATAAGGTGACTGCCAAGTCCGGAAACCGTGCCTGCAATGCCGCAAGGCTTTCGATCACGGGCTCGCTCGGAACCATGTTATCGACAGCAAAGGTGAGTTCCGGCTCCAATCCTTCGGCGATGGCGCTGGCGGTCCGCTCAAAAAGCTCGGCCTGCCGAAGCACCTGGCGCGCCTGGGAAGCGAGCGCGCGTCCCGCCTCTGTCAGCACCGGCGCGCGTCCCGAGCGGTCAAACAGCTGGACCCGCTGCATGTTTTCCAGTGTCTGCACTGCGTGGCTGATGGCCGATTGCGCGCGCTGGAGCTTTCGCCCGGCGGCGGAGAAACTGCCCGTCTCCTCGATCGTGACCAGTACCCGGAGCTGATCGAGCGTCAATGTGCCGAGCACAACCTATCTCCTCCGTAGATGGATGGCATCGATCTTTTATCTCTCCCGAAGCATGTCTGTCGAGCCTATCTCAGGTTCAACAAAGAATACGGAGACGTTCGATGAACACCCATTCTGCTACCGCCACGGTGCCTACGAGCAACGCCAGCCGCTACCTTCAGCAGCTTTGCAAGCACTGGTCGCACAACCTTTCGGTGGTCTTCACCGCCGATGAGGGGAAGATCGTCTTCCCGAGGAACGGGTTCGGGAAGAGCTATCCGGCGGACGCCAGCGTGACGCTGAAGGCGCATGAGGCTGAACTGGAGGTGCTTGTTGACGCTTCGGCTCACGAGCAGCTCGCCGGCGTCAAAGGCGCCGTTGCAAGCCACCTCGACCGCTTCGCCTTTCGTGAAGCGCCGCTCGCTTTCGACTGGCGCTGAACTCCGGAATTTGGAGAAATATGATGACGACACGCCTGCCCACCTATTTCATCAGCCATGGCGGCGGCCCCTGGCCCTATCTGGATGGCCCGTTCCGCCGCATGTTCGATCAGCTGGAACAGTCGCTGGTGGATATCCGCCGTGAGCTTGGTGATGCGCCTCGCGCGGTGCTCGTCATCTCCGGCCATTGGGAGGAGAAAGGTTTCGCCATATCCTCAAGCCCGCAGCCGGGGATGGAATATGATTATTCCGGCTTTCCGCCCCACACCTATCAGATCAAATACAAGGCGCCTGGCTCGCCCGAACTCGC
>DATMJS010000031.1:0-10133 GCA_035553755.1 Allosphingosinicella sp. | reverse complement strand
AAACGGGCCCATCTATGGGAGAATAGCCGCCGGCTTCACCAGGGCTTGCGCGACCTCGGCTTCGATATCGCCACTCCCGAAGCCCAGTCGGCGATCATCGCCGTCCTCCTTCCCGACCAGGACAAGACGGTCCGCATGTGGCAGGCGCTCCTGGAACTGGGCGTCTATGTGAACATGGCGCGTCCTCCCGCGACTCCGGCGGGCATGTATCTGCTGCGCTGCTCGCTCTGCGCCGAGCATAGCAGCGAGCAGGTCGGTCAGATTCTGGACATGTTCGCTGCCGCAGGACGTGCGACGGGCTGTATCCAATAGGGGGTTCAGCCGCCTTCCCACTTCGTGTGGGTTGATCTAGAGTAATGGCGTAATGGCGGACTACGAGATAGACGCCCACGGGGGGGACTCGTCCCCGGGCAGCTGGCGGAGGGGATGGGCAGGCGCAGGCGCTCTGCTCGCCACCGTCCTGCTCATCGCGCTTGTCATTATGGTGACGCTTTCCACTCGCGCCCGCGACGAGGCGCTGGCCTGGGAACGGCATGCCTATGACGTGATGCTGCTCACCCGGACCACCGACGCCACCATCGCGCGGGCCGAAGCGGCGCTCGGCCGCTTCGTGCTGGACGAGGACCAGAAGACCTCTGGCTACCTCTATTCCGCCGAGTGGCGGCTGGCGGGCCGCCAGATCGAGCAGCTGCGCCGGCTGGTGCGCGAAAATCCCGCCCAGCGGGCGCAGGTCGAGCAGTTGAAGGATCTCTACGAGGCGCGCGGGCGCGAGCTGACGGCGGCCGCGGCGGCAGCGGTCGCCAAGCAGGAAAGCGGCGGGGTGCCGCTCTTCTATCAAGCGGGCCTTTCCCAAACGGGGCCCGAGCTTCGGGCGAAGCTCGGAGCGATTGCCGCCAGCGAGCGCGAGGCGCTCCGGGCGCGGATCGCCCAGACCCGGATGTTCGACGAGGAAGCCAATCAGCTCACCGAATGGCTCGGCTGGTTCGGAGTCCTGGTGGGCATTGGCGCCATCCTGCTCGGCATTGCGGCCTACCGAGCCCTTTCCGACCGCCTGGTCGCCCACCGGCTGGCGGAGAGCGAGGCCAGCCGCGCAATGACGCTCGAACATGCGGTCCAGGAGCGGACCAGCGAATTGAGGGAGGCCAACGAGCGGTTGCGCTCCGAAGCTGCCGAGCGGGCGGCCGCCGAGGCCCAGCTCCGCCAGGTCCAGAAGATGGAAGCCGTCGGCCAGCTCACCGGCGGCATTGCCCACGATTTCAACAATATGCTGGCGGTGGTGGTCGGCGGGTTGGACCTTGCCCGGCGAAAGCTCCGGAACGGCACCAAGAAGGAGGCCGAGGTCCATATCGACAATGCGATGGAGGGCGCCAACCGCGCCGCCGCGCTGACCCGGCGGCTGCTCGCCTTCGCACGCTCGGAGCCGCTGCTTCCGGAAGGCGTCGCGCCCGGCGACCTGGTCCATGGCATGCTCGACCTCATTGACCGCACCATCGGCGAGCGCATCCACGTACGTACCCGTTTCCCGGACGAGCCGTGGCACGTCTGGGCCGATCCCAACCAGCTCGAAAACGCGGTTTTGAACCTCGCCGTCAACGCCCGCGATGCGATGGAGGGGAGAGGTCAGCTCGGTATTGCGATCGACAATGTCACTCTGGAAGAGGGCGAGGCCGGGCAGCTTGGCGCCGGCGATTATGTCCGCATCAGCGTGTCGGATACAGGGACGGGCATCGCCCCCGAGCATCTCGAAAAGGTGTTCGAACCTTTCTTCACCACCAAGCCGGTGGGCAAGGGGACCGGCCTCGGCCTCAGCCAGATTTTCGGTTTCGCCAGACAATCGGGCGGCGACGTCACCATCGATTCGGCGGTCGGGGTCGGCACCACCGTCTCGCTCTACCTCCCCCGCTCCGCGGCCGCTGCGGGACGGGCGGCGGAGCGGCAGGGCCGGGCCGGCATCCAGGCGGAGGCGGCCGAACCCGCGCCCGCCGGCACCCTCGTCCTCGTCGTGGAGGATGATCCCCGCGTCAGCCGCTCGACTGTCAGCGCGCTTGAGGAGCTGGGCTACCGCGCCATCGCCTGCGAAAGCGGGAGCGAGGCGCTCGACATCATGGCAAACCGCCCGGATGTCGACCTCGTCATCACCGACGTCATGATGCCGGAGATGACCGGGCCGGAGCTGGTCCGAATCCTCGAGCAACGCTACCCGAAGGTCGGCATATTATTCGTCACCGGCTATGTCGGCGAGGCGGGCGAAGCGACGGACCTCACCGGCTACGATTTGCTGCGCAAGCCGTTCACGGTATCGGCTTTGGCAGACGCGGTTTCGGCGGCAGTCGCGCACCGCGTCAGCGGATCGCCCCCCGCTTCAACAAGCGCGGCAGCAGAGTGACCGCGCCGAGCAGCGGCCAGCGCCGCTGCCAGGAGGCGATGCGTATGTCCGTCCCGGCGTGCCGGTTGATCTTCCAGGCCAGATAGTCGATCCCGCCCGCGAAGGTGGCGCTGGCCTTGGCCAGGCGGAGCACGCTCATCCGCTTGCCCCTCCGCCGGAAGCGCCGCCAGATCCGCTCCCCCGCCGCCGGAGTCACGGATGAAGTGCCGAGGCCTGGAAGCGCCGCTTCCGCAAAGCGGCGGTAGCGGTCAGGATCGCGATCGACGATCGACGAGGAACGGTTCTTCCGTTCGGCCCGCAATTCGCATTCATAGGTGAGCGCTAGGCCGCGCCGCCAGATGGCGAGCGGGTCCGCGGCCTCCCCCTCCTCCAGCATCGGCAGGGTGAACGCCAGCAAAGTGGGCGCCGCCAGCGCTATGCTTTCGGCGGCCTGCGTCCGCGCCGCATCGTCGGCGGCCCAGACGAGCCTCGAGGGCTGAGCGAAGCGCGCCCAGACCGATACGGTTTTGGCGCGGGCACTGCATTCGCGCCGGAAGTCCGCCTCGCTGAGGACGGCATATTTGGCCGTCAGCCCCTCATGGTGGAACGGGAAGACGTTGGGCGGGATCAGCCGGTTGGCGGGCGCCATCCAGCTCTTGCCGTAGGCGGCGCGGTAATCGGAGACGATCAGGTAGAAGTCGAGCATCTGACCGTCGAGATCGGACGTCCTGAGGCACGAGCCGTAGAAAAGCACCGCCCACGCGGCGCCCGGATATCGAGCCGCGATCGCCGCCGCCATCGCGGAGACGCGCGCATCCACCGGCTCCGCGAGCTCCGCGGCGACAAGATCGTGAAGGGCGGACGCTTCGGCCATGACCGCTCCATATCGTCTCGCCGCCTGGCTGGGGAGAGGGTCGCCGCCCGGATCGAAGCACCCTGCCTTGTACCCACTCCATTGCCCGCTTAGCCCGCCGGCAAAGGCTATTTCCCGCCAGGCCGAGCGGGAGAATGTACGAAGCCATAGAAGGCGTTCGACCGGTTTTCTCCGCTCCTTTGATACTCCTTCTTGTAGTGCGCCAGCCGGTCACGGCGCTTGCCGCTCGGCAACCTGTTGGCACCCCTTAGCCGGTACAGGCTGGCGGAATTGCCGCCTAGGATAGCGCTCTTCAAGGAGCCGCCGCCCGCACCCAAAGGCGGCAGCTCGAATCGTTCCTGGAGGTCAGTGGGAACTTCGATCCTGCGAAACGCTTCGATTTGCCACTGCGGAGAACCGTACCAGACTGCATCGGTACCCCAGAGGACTCGGTCGGGGCCCAGCCCCTTTACAAGCGTCGCCATCATGGCAGCGGCTAATCGGGGATGCGTGATCGCCGCCGAACCGAAGGAGGTGCCGACGTCCGCCCATACGTTCCTGACCCCGAATCTGCCCGGTATCTCGGCAAGATCGCTGACCCAGTCGATCCGCCCGGTCTGTTCGAACCGATCGATGAAGGCCGGCTCGAACATCACGGCTGGGCGCAGGGCCGCATGATAGATGACGAAGTTCAGCCCGGGCCAATCCTTCGCCGCTTTGCCGACGTCATCGACAGTCGCATGACGCCACGTGGAAGGCAGCATCTGTTCGTAGCTGCGCGGCAGCAAACCTTTGTGCACGCATACGGTGTTGATGCCGGCCTTCTGCATGCGCTCATAGGCCGGATACACCAGTTCCTCGTCGTCCATGCGCCACGCATATCGGGAGGGGCCCAACGGGTCGCCGATGGTGTAGCCCTTCCAGCTGATGGGCTTGTGCACGGCGATAGCTTCGTCCACCTCATCAAGCCAGCCGGGGTGGCCGGGGCGGAACACCGCGTGCCCGAACAGACGCCGGGATCCAGCAAGGTCGTTGAAGCGGCGGACGCTGTCGGCAATCTGCTGGTTGGTCAGGAACACGAGTTCGGGCTTGTCTGAAGTCGCCGATGAGACGATGCCCGCCGCCGTATCCGAATCCATGTAAACTTCTCGGGCGAAATTTTCGAACTTCAGATCTTCGAGCGTAGGAGGCCTGTCAGGCAGCCCGGTTGCTCCCATCTGCTTTGCAGCGAACCGAAGGCCGGCGATTCGGGGGTCGGGATAGGCATCGTGAACGAAGTGCAGATGTCCGTCGAAGACGAACTGGCTGGCGAAGGCGGCACGGCGCTCCTCAGCAGCTGCCGCATCGTAAGCTTCAGCGGGAGAGATGTCGAAGATAGGCCCAAAGACCGCATTCAGTGAGGCGAAAGCGGCCGACAAACCGAGCGAGGACCGCAGGAATTCACGTCGGCCCAGGCCGGCAAGGCTTGAAAATCTCTCAGCGTCCTCTTGAAGCCTGAGTTCCAGCCGGCGCTGGCTTTCGGATTGGGGCGGGGGCGTATATTCCCCGTTGGAAACAATGCGTGTCGGGATAGGCAGCCGGAAATCCCTGGGATCCATCAACGACGCTTGGTCCCTGGGGGTCAGCCACACCATACAAGATACTCCAATAATCCAACTTAACTGAGACCGCTTAGCTGTAAGCGATTGCAGCCGCATTATCGACGCAATTTCACCCGCTTCTGAGCCGATCTTTTGCTCCGCTGCGGGCTATGGCGCATTTCGCGCTCGCTCGATCGGTCTACGGCATCGGCCTGCGCAGCTGAGGCAAAGGTCCGCTTTCGGCCCGTGCGGACATTCGCCGCCCGGATCGAGCGCCACCCTTTGATGGTTTAAGCAGCGAGGCGGAGGAAGGGCACCGGCGGCGTCGGCTTCAGCACGATCGGATGGCCGCGGCTGGCTTCGAACAGCTCGCCGTCGAGAATCACGCTGGAATGATCGCCTTCGATCCGAATCTCGTCGCCCCGCTCCAGGTGCACGCCCGACAGGCGCCGGCGGCCGAGCTTGCCGCGGATGGCGGCAATGAGCGCGCGGATCAAGGTCACCGAACTCCGTTCGATCACCATCAGCTGGAGCGCGCCCGACGCCGGCGCCGCCTTGGGCGAATGTCCTCCCAGCAGCAGCCGCTCCAGCGTCGTCACCATCAAAAAGGCGAACTGCCCCTGGATCTGGCCGTGCTTCAGCACCGACACCTTCACCGGCTCCGGCTTGGGCGGAAACAGGGCGCCGCGAATGCCGAAGATGATCGAAAGCAGGGCCGCGAGCACGGTCAGCACATGGCTGAAGCCGTTGGGCAGGCCCAGCGGATAAATTTTGTGGCGGCAATAGAGCATCGTGTCCGCAAGGCCGGCGCCGCCGAGGAACATCCCCAATACCGGTCGCCCGCCCGCGCTTCCGTCCGACAGCGCGATCAGCTCGCGCGAGACGATGTGCGGGTTCATGTCGGTCCTGGCGATCTCCATCACCCGCTTCAGCGCCTCCAGCGGATCGCCGTCGGCGCCCAGATCGAGCGCGATCAGGTTGGTCTTGCCGTTGGGCAGCACCGCAACCGGGGGGATGTCGCCGCCGAAATGACCGCCATGGTAGAGTTCAGTCAGCGCCGCCTGCACCGTTCCGTCGCCGCCATTGATCACCAGCACCTTGGGCTTGACGCGGGCGATGGTCTTGAGCGCCGTTCCGATCTGGTCGACATGCTCCACCTCATAGTGGAAGATGTCCTTATGCTCGGCGCAAAAGCTTCTCACCCTCGGAAGCAGCGATCTGTTTCCGGTTGATCGCGGATTGGAAAGGAGCGCGACCCTGGCCATGCTCAATTGCTGCCGATCGGCCCGATGGACAGGCCTTGCCTGTAATTAAGCACCACGTTGATCCGCTGCACGCCTTGGCCGACGGGGATCGCGACCTCGCTGTAGCGCGGCTTCGGGCTCAGCAGCGCGATCTTCGGATTGCGCGAAAAGCCGCCGCCGTCGCCCCAGTCGGAACCGTCATTGTCCACATCGTGCCGGACGGCAATCGCATATTGGCCGGCGCGGGGCACCGCGACGCAGACCGCCATAGGGCCCGAACGGGTGACCGGCAGATCGATCCGCTTCAGCTTCTTGCCCTTGGCAAGGAAATCGGCGGGATTGCTGCCGTAGAGCTGGACGCGCAGCCTGCCCGCGCGGTTCTTGAAGCCGGTTACGTTGACCAGAACCGCCGGATTGCTTCCGGTCCTGCAAGATGCCGCATCGGGGCCGAGCGCCGCCTGCGCCGCCGTCGGCTGCGCCGCGAACACAAGCGCCGCCGCCGCGATGGAAGACATCAGTTTGAACATGACCAGTCTGCTCCTGGAAGCTATAGCCATGCCGACAGGACATGGTCTGGTTGCCTCAACCCCCCATTGATCCGATATTCGCTTATTCTTGCGGCCAAATTATGGTGATGGGCGTCTAAAATTGGGCATCGCTAACCGGATCGACCGTTACATCGCCAGGCTGGTCTTCGTGCCTCTGATGGCGACGCTGATATTGGCGGCGATGCTGCTGCTGCTCGACAAGATGCTGCGCCTGTTCGATTTCGTGGTGAGCGAAGGCGGCCCCGTCAATGTCGTCTGGCAGATGCTCGCCAATCTTATTCCCGAATATTTATCGCTCGGCATACCGATCGGGCTGACTCTGGGAATTTTGCTGGCTTTCCGCCGTCTTGCGCTGTCCTCGGAGTTGGACACGCTGCGCGCTGTGGGATTGGGGTATGGACGGCTGCTGCGCGTCCCCTTCCTCTATGCGATCCTGCTGATGGCGGTGAACCTTGCGATCGTCGGCTTCGTTCAGCCTTATGCCCATTATGCTTATGAGGGGCTCCGTTTCGAGCTGAGGTCGGGAGCGCTGGGCGCGTCGATCAAGGTCGGGGAGTTCAACAATCTGGGCAAAAGAATGACCCTCCGCATCGAACGGAGCGACGATGAAGGGCGCCACCTGCACGGCGTGTTCGTCCGGGCCGAAACGGAAGACGGCCGCACGCTCGCGGTGACTGCCGACCTCGGCACCTTCCTCGCCACCGACGATCCCGACACGATCATACTGCGCCTCAGCAACGGCAGGCTGGTCCACAATGCTCCCAATTACCGGGCGCCGCGGGTGCTGAGCTTCGCCAGCCACGACCTTCCCATCGACCTGCCGGCGATCGAGACCTTCCGCGGGCGCGGCAACGACAATGACGAGCTCACCATCCCCGAGCTCGTCCGCATCGGCCGCGCCGGCAACGTTCCCGAAAGCGTGCGCGACTCCACCCGCGCGAACTTCCACTTCCGCATGGTGGAGGTGGCGATGATGGCGCTGATGCCGCTGCTCGCCGTTGCGCTCGCGGTCCCGCCCAAGCGAAGCACCTCGGGGCTCGGCATCTTCCTCGCGATCGTGATGATCGTCACCTATCACAAGGTAAACCAGTATGCCGAGCAGATGGGGGCGCAGGGCCGCATCGATCCCGCCTTGGCCTTGTGGGTGCCCTTCGTCCTGTTCGCCGCGCTGATCCTGCGCATGTACTGGACGCTCGCTTACAAGCCCGGCGGTCAGCCGATCGGCGCGCTCGAAAGGGCCTTCGCAAAAGCCGGCAGGGCGTTCGGCAGGATGTTCCGGTTCGGGCGCCGTGCCGAGGCGCTGCCCGCCGGATGATAAATCTCGACTTCTTCCCTTCGAGGCGGATAGCGCTCTACATGGCGCGCACCTTCCTGCTGCGCAGCCTGGCGGTGCTGGCCGCGCTCGTCCTCATCCTGATGACTCTCGATCTGCTGGGGGAATCCGGCAAGATCCTTGCCCGACCCGGCAATGGCGATGCGGAATTGTGGCGCTATGTATCGCTGCGCATCCCGATGCTGGTCGCGCGCTTTCTGCCCTTTTCGGTGCTGCTCGGCACGCTGATCACGCTGGCGACGCTCAACCAGAATAGCGAGATCGTCAGCATGAAGGCTGCCGGCATTTCCGCACATCAGATCATCGCGCCGCTGGTGCTGGCGAGCATGTTCGTCGCCGTCATTTCCTTCCTCTTCAACGAGCGCGTGGTTACGCGCGCCGCCGCCACGCTCAGCGCGTGGGAAGCGGTCGATTACGGGCCGGTTCCACCCAGCACCGGCGTTTCCAGCAATGTCTGGGTGCGCCAGGGCGACGACCTCATCCTCGCGCGTCAGGTGAGCGGCCGGGGCGAGAGCACGCTCGTTCGCGGCATCACCATCTATCATCGCGACGGCGGCATTCTCCACACGGTCATCCGAGCCGATGCCGCACGGCCTTCGGGCGATGGCTGGCTGCTCGAAAAGGCCGAGACGTTCGACGTCAACGGCACTTCGGTGCGGCGTGAAGCGCGCATGACGGGGCTGGCCGGGGTCGAGCCGGACCAGTTCACGCTCGCCAAGGTCGATCCCGAAGAGCAGGATTTCCTGACCCTCAGGAAATCGATCGCCGACCTCCAGGTTTCGGGGCGTCCGACCGAAGCCCTCGAAGCTGGATTGTGGCACAAGATTTCCGGCCCGCTGTCGGCGGTGCTGATGCCGCTCCTCGCCGGCGTCGCCGCATTCGGCCTCGCCCGCTCCGGCCAGCTTTTCGTCCGTGCGGTGATCGGCATGGCGCTCGGCTTCGCCTATTTCGTCGCCGACAATTTCGCGCTCGCCATGGGCAATTTCGGCGCCTACCCGCCGCTGCTCGCCGCCTGGGGCCCGTTCGTGCTCTTCCTGCTGGTTGGCGAAACAGTGCTGATCCGGACCGAGGAATGAGGGCAAGCCCCGCCGTCACCCGCGGCGAGGTGGCGAGAGGCGCGGGCCTGGCCGGCCTCGCCCGCGCCGGCTCGCTCATCGAGGCGCTCGCCCAGCCGCTCTACATCTGGCTGTTCGGCCTCGCCGGCTACGGCATCTACGTGGTGCTGTGGAGCGCGATCAACCTCATCGAGAATGTCGTCGATCTGTCGATGACGACCGCGCTCAACCGCGTGATTCCCGCCGCGGATAGCGAGGAGCAGGCGCACGGCGCGCTGAAATTCGCGCTCCTGGTAACGGTGCTTCCCGCCGCGCTGGTGGCGGCTCTGGCCGCCTGGCATGCCGACAGCCTCGCCGGGTATCTCTCGGCCGCGCCCGAAGACAAAGCGAGCCTGCCGACGGCGATCCGGCTCTTCGCCTGGGCGCTTCCTTTATGGACCTTCATCGAGGTCGCCACCTCGGCCGCCCGGTCCCGCCGCGCCTTCGGCCCCGAGATCCGCCTCCGGATTTTCTGGGAGCAGGCCGCCCGGATCGTGTTCGCGCTGGGCTTCTTCCTTCTGGGCCTCGAGAGCCTCGGGCTGATGGCCGCCCACCTCGCTTCGCTGTCCCTCACCGCCGCGCTTTGCCTGCCGCTCCTCGGCCGCTATTTCGACCTTGGGCTGCTGGTCCGCGCTCCCGTCCCTCCGCGCCTCGCCGGCCATGTGCTGGTCTCCGGCCTCGCCCTTCTCCCCGCCAGCCTAGCGCGGCGCCTTCTGATCGACGGCCCGACGGTGGCGCTCAACCTGATGCTCCCCGGGGCGCGCGGAGCCACCGCCGCCGGCCTTTACGAGATCGGCCGCAGGATCTCGACCGTCACCTATTTCGTGCGCCAGGCCTTCCTCTATGTGATGGGGCCGCTTTCCTCCGCCCAGGCGCGGGTGGACCGCGCCCAGATCGCGCCGCTCTATCGCTTCGCCTGCCGCGTTTCGACCGCGCTTGCGGTGCCGCTTGGCGGCTTCCTCATCTTCGCCGGCCGCGACATATTGAGCGTCTACAAGGCGGAGGCCATGGCCGCGCTGCCGATCCTCGCCATCCTGGTCGCCGCCCGGGCGGCGACCAGGATGGCGAGGATCGGCAGCGCGGCCATGGCCTCCGCCTTGTAGACGCTCAATATGT
>DATMJS010000030.1:0-4461 GCA_035553755.1 Allosphingosinicella sp. | reverse complement strand
TTCGGTACTTTGACAATCGGCTCGCCCATGCCGGCCGCTGTCGCATTAAATGGTTACTAAATCGGTAAGATGGCGGTTTTCCGCCGCTCAGCCGCCGGGGTGGAAATAGTCGTAGATGCCGCGCGCCATGGTCTTCGAGATCCCGGGCGCGCGCTCCAGGTCCTCCAGCGCCGCGCCCTTCACCGCGCGAGCGGTGCCGAAGTGCATCAGCAACGCGCGCTTGCGGCTGGGGCCGATGCCGGGGACATCGTCGAGCGGGCTGGTCACCATGTTCTTCGCCCTTTTCTGCCGGTGCGCGCCGATCGCGAAGCAGTGCGCCTCGTCGCGCAGCCGCTGGAGGTAGAAGAGCAAGGGATCGTTGGGCGGCAGAGTGATTTCGCGTCCGCCGGGAAGGTGCATCACCTCGCGGCCGGCATTGCGGTCCGGCCCCTTGGATATCGCCACCACCGGCACGTCCTGGACGCCGGCATCCTCCAGCGTTTCGCAGACGGCGGAGAGCTGTCCCTTGCCGCCGTCGATCAGCAGCAGGTCCGGCCACTCGCCCCTGGTGCGGTCCGGATCCTCCTTTTCGAGGCGGGCGAAGCGGCGGCTAAGCACTTCGCGCATCATGGCGAAATCGTCGCCGGGCGCGGTCCCCTCGCGCTTGATGTTGAACTTGCGGTAGGCATTCTTGCGGAAGCCCTCGGGGCCCGCGACGATCATCGCGCCGACCGCGCTGGTGCCCATCACGTGGCTGTTGTCGTAAACCTCGATGCGCTCGGGCGGGGCTTCGAGCTCGAACAGCTCGGCCAGTCCGCGGAGGTTCCGGTTCTGGGTGCTGGTCTCGGCAAGGCGGCGTTCGAGCTCCTCCTCGGCATTTCGCCTGGCCTGGCGGACCATCTTCAGATGGGCGCCGCGCTTCGGAACGCGCACGATGACCTTCCTTTCGGCCCTGCCGCCAAACGCCTCGGCCAGCAATTCGCCCTCCGGCACCGCCCGATCGAGCAATATCTGCCTCGGCGGCGGGACTTCCTCGTAAAATTGGGTGAGGAAGCTTGCCAGCACCTCTTCCTCCGGCACGTCGTTGGTGTGGGCCGGAAAGAAGCTGCGCGCGCCCCAATTCTGGCCGCCGCGGATGAAGAAGGCCTGGATGCACATCGTGCCGCCCTTGCAGGCCAGCGCGAAGATGTCGGCATCGCCCAGCCCTTCGGCATGGACGGTCTGGCTGCCCTGGATGAAGGTCAGCGCGCGGAGGCGGTCGCGATAGACCGCGGCGAGCTCGTAATCCATCGCCTCGGCCGCCCGATTCATCAGCCCGCCGAGCTTGGCCTGCACCTTGGTGGACTTGCCGCCGAGGAAGTCCTTGGCGTCCTGGACCAGCTCGGCATAGCCCGCCTGGTCGATCCGCTCGACGCACGGCGCCGAGCAGCGCTTGATCTGATAAAGGAGGCAGGGCCGCGCGCGGTTGGCGAAGAAGCTGTCGGTGCAGCTGCGGAGCAGGAACAGCTTCTGAAGCGCGGTGAGCGTCGTGCGTACGGAGCCGGCGCTGGCGAAAGGGCCGTAATATTGGCCTTTCGCCCGCCGCGCGCCGCGATGGAGCTGCACGCGCGGGAAAGCATGGTCCTCGCGAAGCAGGATGAAGGGGAAGCTTTTGTCGTCGCGGAGGAGGACGTTGTAGGGCGGCCGGTAGCGCTTGATCAGCTGCGCCTCGAGCAGCAGCGCCTCCGCCTCGGTATTGGTGGTGACGATCTGCATGCCGCGGGTCTGCGCCACCATCCGCTGCAGCCGCTTGGTGAGGCGCGCGACCTGGGTGTAGTTGCCGACCCGGTTCTTCAGCGCCCTCGCCTTGCCGACATAGAGGACCTCGCCCTTGGCATCGACCATCCGGTAGACGCCCGGCCGCACGGGCAGCGTCCTCACGACGCTCCGGATCGCCGCCACGCCCGCCTCGATGTCGGGCCTGTCGCTCCCGCGCACCGTATAGGCGGATTTCTCTTCGCTGAAACGATCGGAAGGCGGCTGGGTCACGGGACGGATTTAGGAAATTCCCGGCCCCGTCACCACCCGTCATTCCGGCGAAAGCCGGAATCCATGAACATGGACCTGCAGTAGCGAGCAGCGGCGGTGTTCATGGATTGCCATTGAACAGGTCGCCATGTCCCCCGGACATGGCTGCGAACGTCCGGGGGACGTTTGCACCTGCTCAATCAAGTCCGGCATGACGACGTCCCCTCACAGCATCCTGATCCGCGGCACCTTCGCCGCCTTGCCCAGCATCAGCTCGGTCAGCGCCCAGACCATTGCATCCGCCCTGTCCGGGCTCGTTCCCGGCCCTTCATAGCCGTTGCCGAGCGTCAGCCCGCACAGCTCGTCCTCCAGCTCCGGGAAAGCGCCGGCGAGCTTCGCCTTGCCCTTGACGAACAGGATCGCGACCGGCTCCGCGCGCCGCCCCTTGCCGTAGCGCGCGTGCGCCGGCCTCACCGGCAGTGCGACGTCGGCGCTCCGCAGCACGCTTTCGACCATCTCGCCGCCTTGGTTGCTCTCCGCGACTACCCGGTCCGCCCCGTGCAGTTCGGCGGCATAGGCCACCGTCCGCGCCCATCCCTCGGGCGACAGGCCCCGCACCGAATGGTCGCCCAGCACATATCCGGTCCCGTCCGCGCCCAGCCCGCACGCAACGATCCCGCACGTCCCTCCCGCCGACGCGGGCGGGTCCACCCCGATCACCACCCTCCGCATATCCTCCCCGGCACGGGGAGGGGGACCGCCGCCGAAGGCGGTGGTGGAGGGGGCCCGGCACCTCTCGATCATCTCCCGAGTCCACAGCGCGCCCTCGACATCCTCCACCAATTCCCCGTCCAGCTCCTGCCGGCCGAGCCTCGTGCCGCCATAGGCTTCGCTCATTTCTTCGACGAAGGACGGCGCTAGATGCGGATTGTCCGCCGTCCGCCCGCGGGTGACGGCGCCGCTCGCGATCAGCCGCCGGACGAGGCCGATCGGCCGCGGCGTGGTCGTGACCAGCGCCCGCGGCCGCTTGCCCAGCCTCAGCCCGAGCTGCAGATTGTCCCAGGCCGCGTCGGGGTAGCGCCACTTGGCGATCTCGTCGCACCAGGCGAAATGATGCTCGGGTCCGCGCAGCTTCTCCGGATTCTCGCCCGAATAGGCGAAGGCCTCGGCGCCCGAGGGGAAGACCAGCCGTCCGGTGCTGGGCGTCCAGTCGATCGTCTCGCCGGTACCCGCGACGGCGATCAGGCCGCTCCGGCCCTCGATCATCACCTTGCGGACATCATCGAGCGTCGCTCCGACCAGCGCGATCCGCGCGCCGCCCTGCTCGCGCGCCACCTGGCTCACCCATTCGGCGCCGGCGCGGGTCTTGCCGAAGCCGCGCCCGGCGAGCAGCAGCCAGACCCGCTTTTCCGCGCCTGCTTCTGGCGGCTCCTGCTGGCCCTCATGGGCCCAGGCGGGCCAGAATTCATTGAGCGCCCTTTTCTGCGGCTCGGTCAGCCGCGCGACGGCCCAGCGCCGCTCCTCCGGGTCCAGCCGCGCCAGCCGCTCCACCGCCCGCAGCAGCCTCACCTCCTCGGCCTTCACTTTTTCCGCTTCCTCCGCCGGCTCAAATGGTCGAGCTTCGCAAGAATCGCCTCGGTGAGCTCGGCGGCGCTCGCCTTGCGCGGCTTCGGCCCGTCGGGCGCCGCTCCCGCCCGCCGATGCGCGCCGCGCAGGCGCAGCAGGTTGAGCGCCAGCTCGCTGTCCATTCGCTGGGGATCGGGAACCTCGCTATCGCCCGGCATATAGCCGACCGTGCCCGCCGCACGCTCGACCAGCAGCGATTCCATCACCCGGTATCCCGCCTCCAGCGCTTCTTCCTGGGCGACCGCGAATTCCGGGTCGCGCTTGGCGAGCGCATGCACGCTCTGCGTCGAAAGCCCCACCGCCGCGCAGGCGCGGCGGATATTGCTGCATGTCGCCAGATGATCGAGAAATATCTGCCGCCGCGCCGCCGTCCACCCATCCTTGCGCGGCTTTCGCGCCTGCACCCGCCGCCCCTTGCCACCTCCCACCGTCTCTTCCGGCCTCATCCGTCCCTCCCACGACAAAAAGGCCGGCGCCCTATGGGCCCGGCCTGTCATTCCCGCTCGACGCAGTTACATTTTCGGAGCGTGGCGTCTTAGTACCATATCAGCGTCACGCTGTCAAGTGTTTTTACCGAGCTGGTTCTTTGCAGCCGATCGCCCCTCTCCATCCCGCCACCCCCGGACTTGATCCGGGGTCCACCTTCTCGTCTCACTCCGTCACCCCGACTTGATCCGGGGTCCACCTTCTTCCCTCAAATGGGCGGAGCAGTACGAGAAACGAAAGGGATGCCGGATCGAATCCGGCACAGACGAACCGGCGGGGCTTAGTGAGTCCGCCCCAGCCCCGCGATGGTCTGGTCGACCATGGCGCGGTCCGCCTCGGCATCATGCTGTTCCGCGATGAGGT
>DATMJS010000029.1:0-3051 GCA_035553755.1 Allosphingosinicella sp. | reverse complement strand
AGCTCGAAAGCGGCGAAGCCTCTCTCGATGAGTCGATCGAGCTTTACGGCGAAGGCGACCGGCTGAAGCAGCAGTGCGAAGAGCGGCTGGCGGCGGCGCAGGCGCGGATCGAAAAGATCCAGTTCGGCCGCGACGGGACGCCGGCCGGCACTGCGCCTTTCGACGGCGACTGAGCGGCGATGGACGCTCCGTCCGGCCTCAACCCCGCGCTCGAGCAGATCGGCGCGGATGTCGATCGGCTGTTCGAGGCGCTGCTCGCCATCCCGCCGGATCCCCGCGCGCGGCTTTATGAAGCGATGCTTTATGCAGCCGTCGGAGGCGGCAAGAGGCTGCGGCCGCTGCTGGTGGTGGCGGGCTGCGGGCTGTTCCATGTCGATCGCGCGCGGGCCCTCCGTGTCGGCCTCGCGGTCGAATGCATCCACGTCTATTCGCTGATCCACGACGACCTGCCGTCTATGGACGACGATGACCTCCGGCGCGGCAAGCCGACCCTGCACCGCGCCTTCGATGAGGCGACCGCCATCCTGGCCGGCGATTCCCTTCATGCTCTCGCTTTCGAGGTGCTGGCGGACGAGGCGACGCATGAGGATCCCTTCGTACGCGCCGAGCTCGTGGCCGAGCTTGCCCGCGCCGCCGGTCCTTCGGGAATGGCGGGCGGGCAGATGATGGATCTGGCCGCCGAGGATATGAGCCTCGACATTGCCGCCATAACCCGGCTCCAGCAGCTGAAGACCGGTGCGCTGATCGGCTTTTGCCTCGAAGCGGCGGCGATCATGGGCCGCATGCCTTCGGAAGCGCGGACCAGCCTCCGCGGCTATGCCCGCGACGTGGGGCTGGCCTTCCAGATCGCCGACGACCTGCTCGACGCGGAGGGCGAAGAAGCCAAGACCGGCAAGCGTGTCGGCAAGGACGGCGTGCTCGGCAAGCAGACCTTCGTCTCCCTCCTGGGGGCGGAGCGGGCGCGCCGGCAGGCGGAACTGCTCGTCGGCCAGGCGATCGAGCATCTCCAGCCCTATGGCCCCGAGGCCGATCTCCTCCGCTCGATCGCCCGCTTTGCCGTGGAGCGGGATCATTGATACAGCGGATGGCGCCTTCAGGGGGGAAGCTATGACACGCACCGGCGTTTATCCGGGCACGTTCGATCCGATCACGCTGGGTCACATGGACATCATCCGCCGCGGCGCGCATCTCGTCGACCGGCTGGTGATCGGGGTCACCACCAACCCTTCCAAGTCGCCGATGTTCAGCGTCGAGGAGCGGATGGCGATGGTGCGGCGGGAAGTCGCCGATTTGGGCGCGAATATCAGCGTCGTCTCCTTCGATTCGCTGCTGATGGACTTCGCGGAGCGCGAAGGCGCGTCGATGATCGTGAGGGGTCTGCGGGCGGTCGCCGATTTCGAATATGAATATCAGATGGCGGGCATGAACCAGCAATTGAACGATCGCATCGAAACGGTCTTCCTGATGGCGGACGTGTCGCTGCAGCCGATCGCCTCGCGGTTGGTGAAGGAGATCGCGATGTACGGCGGCGAGATCCGCAAGTTCGTCTCGCCCGCGGTCGCCGCCGACGTCATGGCGCGGGTGGAACGGATCGGACGCAAGGGCTCATGATCCGTTCAGGCTCGCCCGCGCACAGGCGAGCCGCTAAAGAAAAGCAGGATTCGGGGTGAGGGACAGCATGCGTTTGAAATCGTTGGTCGCTTTGGTAACGGCGTTTTTCTTTGCCGGTGCGCTTGCCGCCCAGACACCCCCGACGGCTAAGGCACTGGTCGTCCCGCCAGCGCCCACTGCGGAAAATATCTGGCATCTTGATCTTTCCACCGGCGGGCGAGTCAGCATCCAGCTCCGCCCCGATGCCGCCCCCAACCATGTCGAGCGGATCAAGACGCTTACCCGCGAGGGCTTCTATGACGGCACCATATTCCATCGCGTGATCGACGGCTTTATGGCGCAGGGCGGCGACCCCACCGGCACGGGCACCGGCGGCTCGAAGCTTCCGGACCTCGCCGCCGAGTTCAACATCCTGCCGCACGTCCGCGGCGCCGTTTCGGCCGCGCGGGCGCGGGATGCCAATTCCGCCAACAGCCAGTTCTTCATCATGTTCGCGCCGCGCCTGTCGCTCGACAACGACTATACCGTCTTCGGCCGGGTGATCGGCGGCATGAACTATGTCGATGCGATCGCCCGCGGCGAGCCGCCCGTCAATCCGACGCGCGTCCTTCGCGCCTCGATCGGCTCCGACAATGTGCCGCCCCTCTCGGCCGCCGAGATCGCCGCCGCGGCCGGCCAACCGGCAGCCCCTGTACAGGCGACGACGCCGCGGCAATAAGCCCGGCGCCATGCGCGTCGACCTTTTCGATTTCGAGCTCCCGCAGGACCGCATAGCGTTGCGTCCGGCGAGCCCGCGCGACAGCGCTCGGCTTCTGCTCGTCGACGGCGGCCGCTTGTCCGACCACGCCGTCACCGATCTCCCCCGCCTGCTGCTCGCAGGAGACGTGCTTGTGTTCAACGACACCCGCGTGATCCCAGCGCAGCTCGAGGGTCGCCGCGGCGAGGCGAGGGTAGGCGCCACGCTCCACAAGCGCGAGGGCCCGCGCGACTGGCGCGCCTTCGTTCGGAATGCCAAGCGGGTCCGCGATGGCGACCGGATCGATTTCGGGGAGGGCGTCGTGGCGGTCGCGGCGGACCGCGGCGAGGACGGCAGCATCCTGCTCAGCTTCGAGGGAGAGGAGCCCGTCGAGTTGCTGCTGGAGCGCGCCGGGCGGATGCCGCTCCCCCCCTATATCGCCGGCAAGCGTGCCGCCGACGCGCAGGACGCGAGCGACTATCAGACCATGTTCGCGCGAGAGAAAGGCGCGGTCGCCGCTCCCACCGCCGCGCTCCACTTCACGCCGAAGCTGATGGAATCCATGGATGCCGCTGGAATCGGTCATGAAACGCTTACACTCCACGTAGGGGCGGGGACCTTCCTGCCGGTCAAGGCGAAGGATACCGACGAACACGTCATGCACAGCGAATGGGGCAGGATCGAATCTGAAACAGCCGAACGTC
>DATMJS010000028.1:0-4078 GCA_035553755.1 Allosphingosinicella sp. | reverse complement strand
CACCACGGCGTTCGCTCGCGAGCCCGCGGCCGGGCCGAGGCCGAAATGGGCGGCATGGTCGCTGTCCACGACCGAGACGTTGGCGCCGGTGTCCAGCACGAACACGCCTTCGCGCCCATTCACCTTGGCGGATACCAGATGATGTCCGGTCGATCTCGCCTCCTTGAGGGGGATAGCGGTGAAGCCGAGCAGGCACAGCGCATGATCGACCGTCCCCGCCTCCTCCGGCCGGTAGTCCGGCGCCGACGCTTCAGGGGGTGGGCCTTCGCACGCGGCGAGAGCGGCGGCGAGCGCGGCGGCAAGGACGATCTTCATCAAACGGGAAATGCCGTCTAAGGGCGGCCAGTTCCCGCCGATGCATCTTTCGAGAAAGAGAGTGCCGAAATGAAAACCCGCGCCGCCATCGCCATCGCACCGAACCGGCCGCTGGAGATTCACGATGTGGACCTCGAAGGTCCGCGCGCGGGGGAGGTTCTCGTTGAAATCATGGCCACGGGGGTTTGCCACACCGACGCCTATACGCTGGAGGGCAAGGATTCGGAGGGCATATTCCCCTCGATCCTCGGTCACGAAGGCGCGGGCGTTGTGCGGGAGGTGGGCGCGGGCGTAACTTCGGTCGCCGTCGGCGACCATATCATTCCGCTCTACACGCCCGAATGCCGCCAGTGTAAATCGTGCCTGTCGCAGAAGACCAACCTCTGCACTGCGATCCGCGCGACGCAGGGTCAGGGCCTGATGCCCGACGGCACCAGCCGCTTCCGCCTCGGCGGTGAGACGCTCTACCATTATATGGGCTGCTCGACCTTCTCGAACTTCACCGTGATGCCCGAGATCGCGGTCGCGAAGGTCCGCCCCGACGCGCCGTTCGACAAGATCTGCTACATAGGCTGCGGCGTCACCACGGGCGTCGGCGCGGTCGTCTGGACCGCGGGCGTCGAGCCCGGCGCCAATGTCGCCGTGTTCGGCCTTGGCGGTATCGGGCTCAACGTGATTCAGGGTGCGCGGCTCGTTGGCGCGGACAAGATCGTCGGCATCGACATCAATCCTGCCAAACGCGCCATGGCTGAAGCCTTCGGGATGACTGACTTCATCAATCCCGCCGAGGTCGGTCAGGACAAGGTCGTCCAGGCGGTAATCGACATCACCGGCGGCGGCGCCGATTACAGCTTCGACTGCACCGGCAATACCGATGTGATGCGCGCCGCGCTCGAATGCTGCCACCGCGGCTGGGGGACCAGCGTCATCATCGGCGTCGCCGAAAGCGGCCGCGAAATCTCCACCCGCCCGTTCCAGCTCGTCACCGGCCGCGTCTGGAAAGGGACGGCCTTCGGCGGCGCGCGCGGCCGCACCGATGTTCCGCGGATCGTCGACTGGTATATGGATGGGAAGATCGAAATCGATCCGCTCATCACCCACACCATGCCGCTTGACGACATCAACAAGGCGTTCGACCTGATGCACTCGGGGGAAAGCATCCGGAGCGTCGTCGTTTACTGATCATGGACACGGTTTCGGTCACTCGCGCCCATGGCGGCACGCAGCATGTCGTGAAGCATCGAAGCCGCGCCACCGGCACCGACATGACCTTTTCGGTCTTCGTGCCGCCGCAGGCGGATGAAGGCGCGGCCTGTCCGGTCGTCTGGTATCTGTCCGGCCTCACCTGCACCCACGCCAATGTAACGGAGAAGGGCGAATATCGCCGCGCCTGCGCCGAACTCGGTCTCATCTTCGTCGCGCCCGATACCAGCCCCAGGGGGGAGGGCGTGCCGGACGATCCGGCCGGCGCCTATGATTTCGGCCTCGGCGCGGGCTTCTATGTCGATGCGACGGTGGAGCCGTTCGCGAAGCACTACCGGATGGAAAGCTACATCATCGATGAACTGCCCGAGCTGGTCGCCTCCGCGTTCCCGATCGATCTCTCCCGCCAGTCGATCACCGGCCATTCGATGGGCGGGCACGGCGCGCTCACCCTCGCGCTTCGCCATCCCGGCCGGTTCCGCAGCGTCTCCGCCTTCGCCCCTATCGTTGCGCCCGCTCAGGTGCCGTGGGGGGAAAAAGCGTTCACCGGCTATCTGGGGCCGGACCGCGCCGCCTGGCGCGCCCATGACGCCGTCGCATTGATCGAGGGCGGCGCACGGGTCGAGGATATCCTCGTCGATCAAGGCGAGGCCGACGGCTTCCTCGCCGAGCAGCTTCGCCCGCAGCTGCTGGAAGAAGCGTGCGCGGCCGCCGGCATCCCGCTGACGCTCCGCATGCAGCCGGGCTACGACCACAGCTATTATTTCATCTCGACCTTCATGGCGGATCATCTCCGCTGGCACGCGGAGCGCTTGTCGGCATGACCCCGCTGCTGAGGACCATGGTCGAGGCCGCGCTCGAAGCGGGGCGTGAGATAGAGGCGATCTACGGCGCCGGGTGCGCGGAGGAGATCAAGGCCGATGGCTCTCCCGTCACCGATGCCGACCGCCGCGCCGAAGCGATCATCCTTTCCCGCCTCTCCGCCGCCTTTCCCGACATTCCCGTGCTGGCCGAGGAGGAAGCCTGCGCCGGTCGAGTGCCGGAGCTTGGCGACCGCTTTTTCTGTGTCGATCCGCTCGACGGGACGCGGGGATTCGTCGCCCGCAATGGCGAGTTCACCGTCAATATCGCTTTTGCGGAAGGAGGCGTCGCCTCAGCCGGCGTCATCTACGCGCCCGACACTCATATGCTTTATTACGGCGCTTTGGGCGAGGGCGCCTTCCGTCGCCGCAACGGCTCGGATGCCGAGCCGATCCGCGCCCGCGCCGCGCCCTCCGACGGCCTCACCGCCATCGCCAGCCGCACGACGGCTCACAAGACGGCGGCGAAGCTTGCGCATCTGCCCATCGCCGCCTTCGCTCCCTCCAGCTCCTCGCTAAAGTTCTGCCTGCTGGCGGAAGGGGCGGCGGACGTCTACCCGCGCTACGGCCCGACCATGGAGTGGGACACGGCGGCCGGGCAGGCGATCCTCGAAGCCGCGGGCGGCCGGGTAATGGCGCTTGAAGGCGACACCGAAGCGGGCCCATTGCGCTACGGCAAGATCGACCGCAATTTCGAAAACCCCCACTTCATCGCCTGGGGCGCCTGAATTCCGGATCGAGGCACGACTTCGATCCGGGCTAGATGATCGGATGCCGTTCCCAATTCACCTTGTCGGTGCGGCTGGTCATCCTCTTGTGCAGCTTGCACATCGTCCGGCTTCCGGTCTCGACGAACAGGAAGGGGAGGAGGGCGTGCACCATCACGCATATTCCGCCCACTATCATGGTGAAGCCGAAACCTGCGGCGGTCGCGAGATGCTCTGCGTAGCTTTCGCCCACTTCACGGGGATGTCGGGTGAACGGGTTCGCCATCTCTTCTCGCTTCTCCTTCGAACCGTTCCTTAAAACGCCGGCGCCCGCCAATCCATAGCCGCCGGCAAGAAAAGGGGGCCGAAGCCCCCCCCGGAAACTTGGTTGTGCTTCCGCTTAGAATTCGACGCCGATCCGGCCATAGAGGAAGCGGCCGTTGAAGCCGAACGGCGAGAAGATCGAGAAGGGGATATATTCCTGGTTCGCGGGATAGAAGCCGCCGCCCGCCGACGCCGGCCGCGGCCCAAAGGGCGACCGGTCCGGATAAACGTCGAGCAGGTTGTTGGCCCCGATCGCCAGCTCGAGCCGGTCGAACGCCTTGTAGCGAAGCTCAAGGTCGGTGATCCATTTGGCGTTGAGGAAGATGTCGTCCGGTCCGAAGTCGGTGAGGCTGGTCTGGTTGGGCGCGAGCGGCACCGCGGCGCCGGGCGAGACCACGTCGCCGTACCGGGTCGTCCGCGCGGTGAGACCGAAATTGCCGATGTCTCCGTCGGCGCTTAGCACGATCTTGTCGCGCGGCTGGCCGTGGGTGAAGCGGAGCCCCTCGATGCGGCCGAACAGCACGAGACCGGGGATTTGCGCGAGCGGCCCGAGCGTGTTGAGCCGCTTGTCGATCTTCTGCTTGTTGCGATTGTAGGCGGCGCTGAGGTTCCAGCTGCCGAGCGCGCCGAAGTTGCCGCGATAGGCGCCGACGAGATCGATGCCCGAGG
>DATMJS010000027.1:0-4168 GCA_035553755.1 Allosphingosinicella sp. | reverse complement strand
CCTCAACGAGCCTTCGGTGGTGGCGATCGAGACGATCAACGGCGTGAAGCGCGTCAAGGCCGTTGGCGACGACGCCAAGCTGATGATGGGCAAGACGCCGGACCAGATCGAGGCGATCCGGCCGCTGCGCGACGGCGTCATCGCCGACATCGACGTCGCCGAGCAGATGATCAAGCACTTCATCCAGAAGGTTCACGGCAAGCGCCGCTTCCCGCGCTGGCCGGAAATCGTGATCTGCGTTCCCTCGGGCTCCACTTCGGTCGAGCGGCGCGCGATCCGCGACGCCGCGTCCAATGCGGGCGCATCCCAGGTGTGGCTGATCGAAGAGCCGATGGCGGCCGCGATCGGCGCCGATATGCCGGTTACCGAGCCGATCGGATCGATGGTCGTGGACATTGGCGGCGGCACCACCGAAGTCGCGGTCCTGTCGCTGCGCGGCCTCGCCTACACTACCAGCGTCCGCGTCGGCGGCGACAAGATGGACGAGGCCATCTCCTCCTACGTCCGCCGCAACCACAACCTTTTGATCGGCGAAGCAACCGCCGAGCGCATCAAACAGCAGGTCGGCATCGCCAAGCCTCCGGCGGACGGCGACGGGCTTACGGTCCACATCAAGGGCCGCGACCTCGTCAACGGCGTGCCGAAGGAGATCACCATAAACCAGCGCCAGATCGCCGAAGCGCTGTCGGAGCCGGTCGGCACCATCGTCGAGGGCGTCCGAATCGCACTCGAGAACACCGCGCCGGAACTTGCCGCGGATATCGTCGATCAGGGCATCGTCCTCACCGGGGGCGGCGCTTTGCTGCAGGGCCTCGACGAGGTGCTTCGCGACGAGACGGGTTTGCCAGTCACGGTGGCGGAGGACCCGCTCACCTGCGTGGCGCTCGGCACCGGGCGCGCCCTGGAAGAGGAAGTCTTCCGCGGCGTGCTCCAGACGGCCTGATCCGGAGCCGGACGTAAGGCATGGCGCCGCCAAAAACCCGGCGCCCCGGATTTTCCCGCAGGGCGCAATACGGGCTGTTCATCGGCTATGTCGTGGCGGTCGCGGGCGTAGTCGTGGCCGTCCTGCTGCTTGCCGTCGCGATCCTCGATCCGCGCGGCTTCAGCGCCTTGCGCGGGGCCGCGCTCGACGTCACCACGCCGATCAGCTCGGGCGGACGAAGCATCGTCCGCTTCTTCACGGGCAGCGGCGAAGCTATCAGCTATTATTTCAGGGCCGCTTCGCAAAATGACGAACTGAATCGCCGGCTCGAAGCAGCCGAGCAGCAGCTCGTCGAGGCTCGGGCGATCCAGTACGAGAATCAGCGGCTGAAGCGGCTGCTGAAGCTTACCCAGGACTACCAGGACGAGATCGCCATTGCCCGCATCGTAAATTCGACCTTCGACTCCAGCCGCCGCCTCGCCACCATCACCGCCGGGAGCGCGGACGGGGTCCGGGTCGGGCAGCCGGTCCGCGCGCCCGAAGGCCTGATCGGGCGAGTGATCGAGACCGGCCGCTACGCCTCCCGCGTACTGCTCATCACCGACGGCGCCAGCAACGTACCGGTTCGCCTGGTGCGGGGTGGCATTCCCGCCATGGCCACCGGCCGCGGCGACGGCACGCTCGACATCAAGCCGCTCGAGGTCGGCGAAAATCCGTTCAGACGCGGCGACATCTTCGTGACTTCCGGCACCGGCGGCATCTTCGGCCCGAACATCCCGGCCGCCATCGTGGTCCGCGTTTCCCGGGACGAGACCATCGCCCGTCCGCTTGCCGACCCGGCTCGGGCCGATTTCGCGATTGTCCAGAGCGTCTACATTCCCGAGGCTGACGGGCCGCTTCAACCTGCCGCCCCCGCCGGAGCGGCGCAGCAATGAGCCGCATCGCCTTCAATCAGGCCGCCGTCCGCCGTCATCATTTTCGGCGCGAATATACGCCGATCATCTCGACCATCCTTGCCTGCACGCTGTCGCTGCTGCCGATCATCGTCAGTTCACCTATGATCCCCGATTTTGCCTTCCTCGTCCTGATCGCCTGGAGGCTCCTGAGACCTGAAATGTGGTCCCCGACCGTTGCTTTGGCGCTTGGCCTGTTCAACGACCTCGTCGCCGGCCATCCGCTCGGCCAGTCGGTGGCGCTCTGGACGACGATCTTCATCGCGTTCGAAATCCTCGACAGCCGAATGCTCTACCGCGACTATTGGATGGACTGGTTCTTCGCCGCGCTCGCCATCACCCTTTACGTGTTCGGCGACTGGTATATCGGTCAGCTGATGGGGAACCGCGCGGGCTTTCATGTGATATTACCGCAACTTGGCGCGTCCGTCCTCGCCTACCCGATCGTGGCGCGCCTCGTGCTATCGCTGGACAGGTGGCGGCTTTCACGATGAGACGGCGCGGCGCCCCGCTGATTACCGAAAATTCCCAGTCCTACACCTTCACCCGGCGCGGGCTGGTGATGGGAGGATTCCAGATGGGCGTGTCGGCGCTGATGGCGGGACGGCTCGCTTATCTGTCGCTGTCCGATACCGAGAGATACAAGCTCCTGTCGGAAGAGAACCGCTTCCAGCTCGTGCTCGTGCCTCCGCGCCGCGGCTGGATCGTGGACCGGTACGGCAAGCCGATGGCGGTCAACCGCAGCGACTATCGAATTGACCTCATCCCCGACCAGCTGGAAGAACCCGGACGCGTCATCCCCCAGCTCGCGCAACTGCTGGATCTTCCAGCGGAGGAGGTCGAGCGCATCCACAAGGAGCTTGAACAGGCCGCCGGCTACCAGCCGGTCGCGGTCGCCGAAAATCTGCCCTTCGAAAAATATGCCGCGGTCACCGTCCGCCTTCCCGAGATGCCGGGCGTCGCCCCCTTGCGGGGCTTCAGCCGCTATTATCCGGACGGTGCGGCGGTCGGCCACCTGATCGGCTATGTCGGCACCGCCAACAAGGAAGAATATGAAGCGGAGAAAAACCCGCTGCTGATCACGCCCGGTTTCAAGATCGGTAAGGAAGGCCTTGAAAAGACGATGGAGCAGAGGCTCCGGGGCAAGCCCGGAGCGAAAAGGCTCGAAGTCACTGCAGGTGGCAGGCTGGTGCGCGAGCTCGCCACGGTCCCCGACGTCAGCGGGGGCAGCCTTCCGCTAACCATCGATGCCGGCCTGCAGGCTTATGCCGCGCGGCGCATGGGCAACGAATCGGGGTCCTGCGTGGTGATGGACTGTCTCACCGGAGACATACTCTGCATGGCTTCGATGCCGGCTTACGA
This sequence comes from Allosphingosinicella sp., assembly GCA_035553755.1. Lineage (GTDB taxonomy): Bacteria > Pseudomonadota > Alphaproteobacteria > Sphingomonadales > Sphingomonadaceae > Allosphingosinicella. The sequence continues at coordinate 931 of DATMJS010000027.1, read as the reverse complement.
TCCTAATGCTTTCTCCGACGGCATCAGCCGGATGGAATGGGGCATGCTGTCGGAGGACGAGCGGCGGCCGCTCTACAACAAGACGCTGAATGCGCTCTATCCGCCGGGATCCACGCTGAAGCCGATGGCGGCGATGGCGCTGCTCGAGGCCGGTATCGATCCCAAGGCCACGGTTCATTGCGGCGGCGGCTACCAGCTAGGCAACCGCTTCTTCCGCTGTCTCGGCCGTCACGGCACAGTCAACATGCACCGGGCGATCGCCAAGAGCTGCAACACCTATTTCTACGCGATGAGCCTCAAGATCGGGATCGACGCCATGGCGGCGATGGCCCGCCGGCTCGGCCTTGGCGCCAAATTCGATCTGCCGGTGGTCTCGCAAAATTACGGCACCTATCCGGATACCGCCTGGAAGAAGCGGCGCTACGAGAAGAGCCCGCGGCTCGTCGAACGTCCGGACTGGACCAATTCGGATACGCTGAATGCGGCGATCGGCCAGGGCTTCGTTATCGTGAACCCGCTGCAGCTGGCGGTGATGTCCGCGCGGCTCGCTTCCGGTCGCGACGTCCAGCCGCAACTGCTTCTTCGGAAGCAGGGCCCCTCCAAGCCGCTGCCCTTCTCGCCTGAGCATTTCGAGACGGTACGCGCAGCGATGTGGGAAGTGGTGAACGGCGACGGCACCGCCGGGCGCAGCCGGCTGCCCTTCGAGCAGTTCCATATGGCCGGCAAGACCGGCACCGCCCAGGTGCGCCGCATCACCGGAGGCCAACGCGGCCAAAGCGGGGACTGGAAATATCGCGATCATGGCCTGTTCGTATATTTCGCGCCGACCGAAAACCCGCGTTACGCGGGCTCGGTAGTGATCGACCACGGCATGGGCGGCTCCCGCGCGGCCGCGCCGGTCGCCAAGGACGTGCTCACCTATCTTTTCGAC
>DATMJS010000026.1:0-22555 GCA_035553755.1 Allosphingosinicella sp. | reverse complement strand
GCCGACGCGCGCGCGCCGCATGTGCGCATGGCGGACGAGGCGGTGCGGCTCGGCCCGCCGCCGGCGGGCGAAAGCTATCTTCGCGCCGACCTGATCGTTCTCGCCTGCAAGGAGACGGGGGCGGAGGCGGTGCATCCGGGCTACGGCTTCCTTTCCGAGCGCGAGAGCTTCGCTCAGATGCTCGCGGACGAGGGGATCGCCTTCATCGGCCCGCCGCCCAAGGCCATCGCCGCGATGGGCGACAAGATCGAATCGAAGAAGCTCGCGCAAAAGGCGGGCGTGAACATCGTACCCGGCTATCTCGGCGACATCGGCTCAACGAAAGACGCGGTGAGGATCGCCAAAGACATCGGCTTTCCGGTGATGATGAAGGCTTCGGCCGGCGGCGGCGGCAAGGGCATGCGCCTCGCTTATTCCGAAAAGGACGTGCGCGAGACGTTCGAAAGCGTCCGCCGCGAAGGCCAGGCGAGCTTCGGCGACGACCGCGTCTTCATTGAAAAGTTCGTCGAAAGCCCACGCCACATCGAAATCCAGCTGCTCGGTGACCAGCATGGCAACATGGTCTATCTCGGCGAGCGCGAGTGCTCGGTGCAGCGCCGCCACCAGAAGGTGGTGGAGGAAGCGCCCTCGCCCTTCGTCACGCCCGAAATGCGCCGCGCCATGGGCAAGCAGGCGGTCGCGCTGGCGCAGGCGGTCGGCTATTTCTCGGCCGGCACCGTCGAGTTCATCGCCGGTGCCGATCGGAGCTTCTACTTCCTCGAGATGAACACCCGGCTCCAAGTCGAGCATCCGGTGACCGAATGCGTGACCGGCCTCGACCTCGTTGAGCAGATGATCCGCGTCGCCGCAGGCGAGAAGCTGGCTTTCGCCCAGGAGGATGTGACGCTCTCCGGCTGGGCAGTTGAGAACCGGGTCTATGCGGAAGATCCTTACCGCGGCTTCCTCCCCTCGACGGGGCGCCTGGTGCGCTACCAGCCACCTGCCGAGAAGGAAGGCGTCCGCGTCGACGACGGCGTGTTCGAGGGCGGCGAAGTATCGATGTTCTACGACCCGATGATCGCCAAGCTCATCACTTATGGCGACACCCGAGAGCAGGCGATCGACCGCCAGATCGAGGCGCTGGACGCTTTTCAGATCGAGGGTATCGGCCACAATATCGATTTCCTCTCGGCGTTGATGCAGCATCCGCGCTTTCGCGAAGGGCGGCTCACAACCGGTTTCATCGCGGAGGAATATCCCGAAGGCTTCACCGGCGCGCCCGCCGATGCGCAGCTGGTGCGCGACCTGGCGGTGGTCGCCGCGCTCGCGGCGGCGGAAATCGACCGGCGCGCCTGTTCGGTGAGCGGGCAATTGAGCGAGGCTGTGTCGCCCCCCGAGGAGCGGGTGGTCCGGATCGCGGGCGCGGAGCACCGGGTGCGCTTCGAGGATTATGAAGGCGGCAGGCTCGCCTATGTCGAGGGTGCCGAGCCCGTTGATGTGGTCGGCCGCTGGCAGCCCGGGCAGGGCCAGTTCAAGGGCACGCTCGACGGGCGCAGCCGAACCGTGCAGGTGGCTCGGGCCGGTCGCCAGTGGCGGCTGACGGCGCGCGGCGCCTCCCACATCGCCGACGTGCTCCCGGCGCATGTCGCGCGGCTCTCGCGCTACATGATCGAGAAGGTGCCGCCGGACCTTTCGCGCTACCTCCTCTGTCCGATGCCGGGGCTGCTGACCGCGCTCCACGTCGCCGAAGGAGACAAGGTCGAGGCGGGGCAGCCGCTGGCGGTGGTCGAGGCAATGAAGATGGAGAATATCCTCCGCGCAGAGAAAGCAGCCATTGTGAAGAAGGTCGAGGCGAAGCCCGGCGACAGCCTGGCGGTGGACGCGGTCATCCTCGAATTCGAATAAGAGGCGGCAAGCCCCGGCTTGGGCGGCGAAACTTACTGCCCGCTGCGACGTTGGCGCTTTCATGACAGTGGCGTACCGACTGCTTCGCATCGCTCTTCCGGCTTGCCTTGCCGTCGCCGCCTCCCCCGCGCTTGCGCAGAGCGGCAACGACGCCGGAAAAGAAGGTTGGATCGTCACCGTCGGCGGCGGCGGTGTGCTGCAGCCCCGCTTCCCCGGGGGACAAGAGCTCGAGCTCCGGCCCTGGCCGCTGTTCGACGTCCGCAGGGTAGGCACTCAGGCCGGCTTCGCGACGCCGGACCAGAGCTTCGGCATCAGTGTCATCAACGGTGTCAATTTCCGCGTGGGCCCCGCCCTCAACATCGCCAGCGGCCGTGACGAGGAGGACGCCATCCCGGGTATCGGCGATGTCGGCACCACCATCGAGGGCGGCGCCTTCGCCGAAGCCTATATGAGCGAGTCCGCCCGTTTCCGTGCCGAGGTGCGCAAGGGCTTCGGCGGCCATAAGGGCCTGATCGCCGACCTCGGAGCCGATTACGTCGTCGGCAGCCCCAACGAGGGGACGCATTTTTCGATCGGGCCGCGGCTCCGGCTCGCGAACGCCCGTTATGTCCGCGCCTTCTACGGCATCAACCCGACGCAATCGGAGCTGACCGGCCTTCCCGTCCACGACGTCGACGGCGGCCTCCACAGTGCCGGAGCGCTCGCCTTTGCCGGGATCAGTCTCGGCGGACGCCTGGGTCTGCGCGCCTATGGCCGTTACGACCGGTTGCTCGGCGACGCCGCGGACTCGCCGCTGGTGCTGAGTTCGGTCGGCTCGCGCAACCAGTTTGAGCTCGGCCTCGGCCTCACCTACAGCTTCACTGTCAGGTAGGCCGCCAAGCGGGAACGGCATCGCTGCGCCGCCGTTGACTCAGCGAACGCAATAGTCACGGAGCAAAGCGATGTCCCATATCCCGAATTCAGTCATGCCTCATGCCGGACCCGATGCGGATATCGGCGAGAAGGAAAACAGCCCGTCGGTGTTCGGCGGTGCCGGCAGGCTGGCCGAAAAGGCGCGCGAAAACCCGAAGACCAGCATCGCCGCCGGAGCGGCGGTGATAGCCGGCGCAATTGCGGCCGCGGCCATCCCTTTCATCCGCGCCCGCAACAAGACGGACGGCAAGAGCGCCTCAAACCGGCCGCGCAAGGCTTCCAACGGCTCCGGGCAAAGCCGCTCCAGGAAAAGCAGCCCGGCCGCCAAAAAGTAAAGCGGAATAGCAAGGCTCAGAAGATGGAGAGCGGCGCAGGGCGCTAGCCTGACACCCCGCCGCTCATCCGAGCCGCTATTGCTAACGGCGTAGGCGCTTGGTCTTGAACTTCGATATGCTGCCGTCGTGCCTGACGGTGCAGGTGAAGGAACGCGGCGGGTAATCCCGGCGATAGCCGAAGCTGCTGTCGCTGCCGGCGTCGATGAACCCGCGCACCCGCAGGCTCCGGCTTCCCTTGGGGGAGACCTCCGTAACGGTGGCGTTGCCATAGCGGGCGGCGCGAACGCGGCACGCGCCGACGGCAATGCTCTCGCGTGTTCCCCGGAGCGCGTTGGCGATGGTACCGGCGGCCTGGGCGGCCGCCTCTACCCCCCGCTGGATTTCGCCGGAAACCCGGTCCTGCTGCCGCGGGGGGTACGGGTAGTGTTGAGATTGTGCAGGCGATGCCGCCAGCGAAAGAGCGAGAGCGGCGGCGGCGCCTGCTACCAGTTTCCTGCTGTCCATGGTCAATTCCTAGTCCACAAGTTTACACCTGCTTTCTGCAGCCTCGACCTTTTACCTCGCGTGAACCGCGGCACAGCGGAACGCCGGGAACGGGTGAAAAACCGCTCCCGACCATTTCAACGGCTACGAACGGGCGCGGAGTTGCGCCATGGCCACGCTGTCCCGGTTGTAGACGTCCTTCCGGAAAGCGACGCCAGGGCCTTCCGGCGCTGCCGTGAGATAGGTGATGTAGACGGGTACGGGCACCGGCATGTCCACCCTCTGCTCGGGCTTGCTGGACTTCAGCGTTATCGGCTTGCCGAACAGCCACCTGGCCAGCCGCGGCGCGTCCTCGACCCGCACGCAGCCCGCGCTGGCGCCCCTGTCGGCTTCCTTGAACAAGTCCTTGTCGGGGGTGTCGTGAAGATAGACGCCCTGCTCGTTGGGGAACATGAACTTCATTTTCCCCATCGCGTTGTCGCTTCCCGGCCGCTGCCGCACCCGGATCTCCGTCCGGCCTGCGGCGACCGCCTTCCAGTCCACCTTGGAAGGATTGACGATCGTGGCCTTGTCCGACCAGTCCGACAGCACGTCATAGCGCTTGCTGCGCAAATAGGAGACGCCCTGATCCAGCACGTTCGGCGCGATCCGGTCGCGGACAAGATCGGGCGGGATGTTCCAGTAAGGATTCACGGCCGCGTAGCGGATCAGGCCGGCCATCATCGGCGTCTGCAGATCGGGCTTGCCGACCACCACCTTCATCGTGTCGCGCACTTCCCCGTTTTCGTAGAGGTAGAGGCGTGCGGCGGCCGCATCGACCAGGATGTGCCGCCCCCCGACGCGCGCAGGAAGGGCGCGGGCCCGGTCCATGTTGATGCTGAGCAAAGCCGCCTGGGCGGAATTTATGCGGCCGGCCCGGTCGGCCGCAGCGAAGGCACTGCGCAATTGCCCGTAAACCGGGTGCATCCAACCCAGCCTCGTCACATAATGTTCGAGCGACGGTGCGGCGGCCGCAGCGGTGAGGACGCCGCTCGCCGACCCGGTGGTGGGGGCCAGTTCCCGGTCGACATAGATCATGCCCACGTCCCGCGGCCTACGGACGTCCAGCACATATGCGGCGAAGGCGTCCGAGAGCAGAGTTTCCGCTTTGGCGAGCGCCTTGGGCGATCCGCCCCGCGCCTTGTTGATCGCGGAGGCGAGCTCCCGCGGCCGGTAAGCCGCTGGATTGAGGCCGTCGAAATGAGCGTCCTCTATCAGCCGCAGCACTTCGCCGGCCGCAGGGCTGAGCGACCCGCCGCGCACCCAGAGAGGGCGATAACCACGCGCCTCATAGAAAGCCTGGACGTCCCGAAGGGCCTTGCCCCCGGATTTCAGCGCGGATTGAATATCGGCGGGCGCAGGTTGAGCATAAGCCTCAGCCGGCACCATGAGGATCGCGGCTGCCGCGACGGCGCAAGCATTGATAATGGAAAAACGGGCCCGCCCCGGGGGCGCGCCCGGCTTGGCGTCAATCGCAGCTGCTGCGCCACGACAGCTATTCATAAAAAGCCTCCTGGATGTCTGACGCGGCCGTAGAGGGTACGCCGTGTTTGTCGCCTGAATGGAATTGGCAGGACCGGTTCATCTTCAGAAAAGTTGCGGCCTGCCTCAGTTGCGGTTCTCAATTGTTCTTCTTCATATGCCTTAACGCTCGCGAGGCGGAACGGTGCCATGGCATCTTTGCGAGACCCGATCTTGACTTTTTGCGCCGCAACATCCACATGGCCCGCAGCGAAGCATCATGCAGCGTGATCGGCCGTAAGGGGGAACCTCGGTGGCCCGGCTCTGCTTCGTAGATTTTCCGGCTTCCCTTATCACGCGGGTCGTCATTTTTGACCCCGCCCCTTCGTGCGCCTTGCTGCGCCCGGAGTGCCGGCTTTTTACCGAAAGACTATCAATGACTGAATTTTCCAACCTCGGCCTGTCGAAGCCGATCATGCAGGCGCTCGCGCTGAAGGAATATGGACAGCCGACGCCGATCCAGGCGCAGGCGATCCCTATCCTTCTCAAAGGCCGCGACCTGCTCGGCATTGCGCAGACCGGCACCGGCAAGACCGCGGCCTTCATGCTGCCCTCGATCGATCGGCTCATCAATAGCGACAAGCGCCCGCAGCCGCGCACCTGCCGGATGCTGGTGCTGGCGCCGACGCGCGAGCTCGCCAGCCAGATCGCGGAGAATGCGAAGAGCTACAGTCGCTTCTCGCCGCTGTCGGTCGCGACCGTGTTCGGCGGCACCTCGCTCCACAAGAACAAGCAGGACCTTGCCCGCGGCGTCGACGTGCTTGTCGCGACGCCCGGACGGCTGATCGATCTTATCGAGCAAGGCTTCCTGATGCTGCGCAATGTCGAGATCCTCGTCCTCGACGAGGCCGACCAGATGCTCGACCTCGGCTTCATCCATGCGCTGAAGGCCATCGTGAAGCTGCTTCCGGCGAAGCGCCAGAGCCTGTTCTTCTCGGCGACCATGCCCAAGACGATCAAGGAGCTTGCCGACAAGTTCCTGACCGACCCGGCGCAGGTGGCGGTGGCCCCGGCCGCGACCACCGCCGAGCGGGTCGATCAATATGTAAGCTTCGTAAACCAGGCCGAAAAACAGGCGCTGCTCACGATGATGCTGCGCGCCGGCTTTTCCGAGCGCGGCAACATGGACCGAGTTCTCATTTTCACCCGCACTAAGCATGGCGCGGACCGGGTGGTAAAGCTCCTCAACGGCAACGGCATCGCCGCCAACGCTATCCACGGTAACAAGAGCCAGCCGCAGCGCGAGCGCGCGCTTGCCGAGTTCAAGTCGGGCAAGGTCAAGATCCTGATCGCGACCGACATTGCCGCGCGGGGCATCGACGTTTCAGGCGTCAGCCACGTCATCAACTTCGAGCTTCCGAACGTGCCCGAGCAATATGTCCACCGCATCGGCCGCACCGCGCGCGCGGGCGCTGCGGGCGTCGCAATCGCTTATTGCGCCGAAGATGAGCGCGCCTACCTCAAGGGCATCGAGAAGCTCACCAAGCAACGCATCGAGGTGGTCCCGCTGCCCGAGAATTTCGTTGCCGAGGCCAACCGCATCAAGGCCACCCGCACCGCACCGGCACAGCAGCCGCAAGGGCAGCGCCGGAGCGACGAGGAGCCGCGCGAGCGGAACCGCGTCCGCCGGCCCAAGAGCCGCCGCCCCAATTTCGGCTCGGCGGGCGCTCCAAAGAGCAACCGCGCGAAGCGGCGGGCTTCGGGCAGATAAACATCGGATCGAAGTGGTACTTTGATCCCGGATTGTTAGAGAGGGAGGATGTGGCGTCGCTTCATCCTCCCTTTTTTGTGCCTGCCCTCGCCCGCACTGGCCCAGGAACAGGAGATCGTCGTCACCGGCCGCGGCCTTGGGGCGGGGCTGGGCGAAGACGTTTATGACGTGGTGGTGCTGGGCCGTGAGCGGCTGACCGGCTCAGCGTCGAACAGGCTCGATGAGATATTGAAGGAAGTTCCGGGCTTTCAGCTCTTCCGCCGCTCCGACGCGCGCTCTGCCAATCCGACCAGCCAGGGCGCGACCCTGCGCGCGCTCGGCGGCAATGCGTCCAGCCGCGCGCTGCTGATTCTGGATGGGGTGCCCCAGACCGATCCGTTCGGCGGCTGGGTGAGCTGGCCGGTCTACGATCCGCGGCGGCTCGGGCAGGTGCGGGTGGTGCGCGGGGGCGGCAGCGGGGCGAACGGCCCCGGGGCGCTCGCCGGCACGATCGAACTCGTTAGCGCGGGTCCGGGCGAGTTGATGGGCTCAAGCGCTGAGATCGCTTATGGAAGCCGTGACAGCCTCGACGCTCATGCGGGGATCGGCGCGGCTGTGGGCGCGGGCTTCGCCAGCCTTTCAGCGAGCTACGGCCGCGGGGACGGCTTCGTGCCTATCGTCCAGGAGCAGCGCGGTCCCGTCGACCGCCCCTCCCCTTACGAGCAGATGAGCCTGTCGGTGCGAGGCGCGGCGCCGGTCTCCAGCGAAGCCGAACTGCAGGCGAGCGGCCTCTTCTTCTCCGACGAGCGCGAACGCGGGACCGCGTTCAGCGACATACGCACTACTGGCGCGGACGGGTCGCTCCGGCTGGTGGGACGCGGCCGCTGGCAATGGTCGGCGCTCGCCTATGTGCAGATGCGCGACTTCTACAACAGCTTCGCCGCGGTCAACGCGGCGCGGACCAGCGCCAGCCGCACCTCCGAACAATATGATGTGCCCTCGATGGGCACGGGCGCTCGGGTCGAGCTGCGCCCCCCGCTGGCGCGCAATACCGAGCTCCGCATCGGCGGCGACTGGCGCAGCACCGAGGGGGAGACGCGCGAGCGCTACAATTTCCAGAACGGCGTCGGCACGCGCGGCCGGATTGCGGGCGGGGAGACGCACACGCTCGGCGGCTATGCGGAGGCGGCCTGGCAAATGGGGCCGCTGACTTTTACCGGCGGCGCCCGCATCGATCTCTGGGGAATCGAGGATGGAATGCTGAACGAACGCGTGCTGGCTACGGGAGCGGTGCTGACCGATGTCCATTATCCCGGCCGCAGCGGCTGGGAGCCGACCGCGCGAGCCGGCGCGGCGTTGCGGGCGGGGCCCGCCACCTTAAGGGGCGCTGCCTATCTGGGCTGGCGGCTGCCGACGCTCAACGAGCTTTACCGCCCCTTCCGCGTCGGCGCGGACGCCACCGCCGCCAATGCCGAACTCACCCCTGAGCGGCTGAAGGGGGTCGAGGCCGGCCTCGATTACCGCCCCGCCCCGGCGGCACGGATCGGCCTGACCCTCTTTGCCAGTCGGCTCGAGGACGGGATCGCCAATGTGACGCTCGGCCGCGGCCCCGGCACCTTCCCGGGCGTCGGCTTCGTCGCCGCGGGCGGGGAATATCGGCAGCGGCAGAATATCGACGCGATCCTCGCCCGCGGCATCGAGCTAGACGGGCGTCTGGAGATAGGAAGCTGGACCTTGTCGGGCGGCTACAGCTTCACCGACGCGGAGGCAAAGGCAAGCGGCACGGCGCTGCCGCTGAACGGCCTTCGTCCCGCGCAGACTCCGAGGCACAGCTTCGCCGCCACCTTGGGCTGGAGAGCCGGCGGCACCAGCGCGTCCTTCACCGCCCGCTATGTCGGCGACCAATATGAGGACGATTTGAACGAACAGCTCCTTCCGGACGCCCTCACCTTCGATGCCGCGGCCGAGCTGCCGCTGACGGGCAAGCTCGCGGTCCATATGCGGGCGGAGAACCTCACCGACGCCCGCGTCGTCGCCGGCATCTCCGGCGCTGGCATTGTCGAGCGCGCTACGCCGCGCACCTTCTGGATCGGGCTGCGGCTCCGCGACTAGAAGTCGAACGGCTCGACGATGCTTCGGCGGCCGACCAGATAAGTGTCGGCGACGAGGCGCAAGGGCCGGACGTCGACTTTGCTGCGGCGCGCGTCGATGAGGTCGACGAATTCGCGATAAAGGTCGGGATACTCGCCCGGCCCCGAGACCGCCTGCGGCTTGCCGTCCAGCTCGAGCTCGGAGCCGCCTTCGCGGAGGATCACGCTCAACCCGTCGGCGGTCCGGATGTCGATGTTCCATGCTTCGGCGCCGCTGTGCCGGAAGTTGAGCGAACAGCGCAGATCGCCTTCCGCAACGGGGCTGGTGAAGGCGATTTCCGCGGCGATCGGCGCCTGCCGCTTTTCAGGGAAACGAAGCTCCGCCTCGCGCACGAAGAGGCTGCCGGGGAATATCTTCATCAGGATGGAAAAGGCGTTGATGCCGGGATCGAAGACGCCGAAGCCGCCTGCTTCGAATATCCATTCCTGCCCCGGATGCCATTTGCGGACATCCTCGTGCCAGGTGACCTGCATCGAGGCGATGCGCCTGCCCGCGAGCGCCTGGGCGGCGGCCGTGACGGCCGGATTATGCTGCGAATGCCATGTGGTCTGGAGCGTCACCTGGCGGGCCTCGGCGAGGCAGGCGAGATCCTCGATTTCGCTCAGAGTCACTGCCGGCGGCTTTTCAAGCATGACGTGAAGCCCCGCCTCGATGCAGTCGCGGGCGATGCCGTAGCGGACGCTCGGTGGCGTCGTAATCGCTACAGCGTCGAGAGCGAGGTCGGCCTCCAGCATCTCCTGGGGGGAGGTGAAGGAGGGTACTCCCTCCGTACCCTTCCCCTGCCGGCTGACCGTGGCGGCAAGCTCCAGGCGTGGATTGGCCTGGATCGAGGGTACGTGCTGGTCGGCAGCGATCTTGCCGAAGCCGACGATCGCGACCTTGAGCGGGCGCATCAGCGGTTCAGCCCGGCGACATAGGCGCGCGCCTTCTCGCCGGTCGTTGCCGCCGGCTGGCCGGGCTTGTAGAGGCCCGAGCCGAGGCCGAAGCCGTCGGCGCCGGCCTCCAGCCAAGGCTGCATATTGTCCGGAGTCACGCCCCCGACGACCACCAGCGGCACCTCCTTCGGAAGCACCGCGCGCTGCGCCTTGACCACCGCGGGCGAGGCGCCTTCGGCGGGGAAGAGCTTCAGCGCATGCGCTCCGGCGCGGAGGGCGTCGAACGCTTCGGAAGGGGTGAAATAGCCGGGTGAGGAAACCATGCCGGCCGCCACCGTCGCCTCGATCACCGGCGCGTAGGTGCTGGGCGACACGATCAGGCGGCCACCCGCCTCGCGCACTTGCCTCACCTGCTCCGCGTCGAGAACCGTGCCCGCGCCGATCAGCGCCCGGTCGCCGAAGCGCGCCGCAAGCCTGCCGATGCTGCCGAGCGGATTAGGCGAATTGAGCGGCACTTCGATGATCCTGATACCGGCGTCGTACAGCGCCTGCCCCACATCTTCGACTTCCTCCGGAGTGACGCCGCGGATGATCGCCACCAGTGGGCACTCCGCAAAATAGCGCCTGAAATCCTCTGTCGCGCTCATCGGATCAGCTCCGCCACTTGCCGGATACCCGCGAGGAAGGTCTCCTCCCCGTCCATCTCGCGCGCCTCCTGCCCCGCTTCGGTGAGCGCGGCGGCATAGAGCTCGGTGAGTTCCGGCCGGCCCATCACGATCACGTCGGCCTCGGGCGCGGTGCGGAGGCCGACGCGAATGTCCGCGCCGATCAAGAGTCCGCTCGTATAGGATGCCGCCTCCTCCCGCTTCGCCTGATCGAGCAGCACCCGGGCGCGGACCGAGAAAAGCTCGGCGGTAAGCCCGTCATTGGCGAGGCCGCGGCGGACCCCGGCATGAAAGGCTTCTCCGGCGGTGGCGGGCAAGGCGAGAAGGTCGGCGAGGATGCTGTGCTCCTTCAGCAGGTTGAAAATCTCGCCCGTCATGACGGTGCGGAAATCCATAATGCAGCCGCCGACCACATTGATCCATTTATTGTGCGTTCCGGGATGGCAGATCAGACAGTCCGGCGGCACGGTGCCGGCCGCGACCGCGCCCAATATCTGCACTTCCTCACCGCGCATCACGTCGGCTCTTTCGTCGGCCAGATAGGAAAGGCCGGGGACGATCGCCGTCCGCCCCTCCTCCGCCCATATCAGCCTCTCCGCGAGATCGCCGATGCCGGCGGGGCACGTCACATACGGAGCCTCGATCCAGCCGCGGTTGGAGCCGATCATGCCCGCCATCAGCAGCGGATGATCGCCGAGCCGTCGGCGGATCTCGGCGACCACCACTGGGAATGTGCCGGGCTCAACTGAAAGGATGCCCTTGTCGTCCTCGAACTCGGCAGTGCAGCTCCCCTGCGCATCGATCAGCCAGGCGCGGCGGTTGGTGGTTCCCCAATCGACGGCGATGAAGCCTTCAGACCAGCTCATGCATTTCCTCTTATCCCGCGACCGAGGCGATATATATGATAATTGCTCGGTGCGGCTTTCCTTTTGAGCTGGCGAGGCTATCGAACAGGCCATGACCAAAGACAAGACAGTGCATTGCGTCGCGGACGTGAAGGCGGTGCTCGGAGAAGGGCCGGTCTGGGTCGCCGAGGAGCAAGCGCTATACTGGGTGGATATCAAGGGCCGGAAGATCTTTCGGCTGGACGAGAAAGGCGCTCGCACGGAATGGGAGACGCCTTTCCGGGTCGGATCGATCGCGCCGCGCGGCACAGGCGGCTTTATCGCCGGGACCGACAAGGGTTTTGCCAGCATCGATCTCCGGCGGAAGCGCTTCGACCTGATCGGCAATCCCGAAGAGGATCGGCCGGACAACCGCTTCAACGACGGGAAGGTCGACCGCGACGGCCGCTTCTGGGCGGGGACGATGGACGATACCGAACAGGCCGCCACAGGAGCGCTCTACCGGCTGGACGCAGCCGCCGAAGGGGCGCTCACCTGCACCAGGATGGACGACGGCTACCGGGTTACCAACGGGCCTGCCTTCAGCCCCGGCGGCAGGCTGATCTACCATACGGATTCGGCGCGGCAGATCATCTATGTCTTCGATCTCGACGAGGAAGGCGGGCTTGGCGAACGTCAGGTCTTCGCCCGCTTCGAGGAGAATGACGGCTATCCGGACGGCATGACGGTGGATGCGGAGGGCTGCCTCTGGGTCGCCTTCTGGGACGGCTGGTGCGTGCGCCGCTTCTCGCCCGCCGGCGAGTGCATCCTGACCCTCGACCTGCCGGTGCAAAGGCCGACCAGCGTCGCCTTTGGAGGACCACAGCTCGACCGGCTTTACATCACCTCCGCCAGCATCGGCCTCGATGCATTGGCGCTTTCCATGCAACCTTATGCGGGTGGACTGTTTTTGACGACACCAGGTGTCGTCGGCGTGGCGGGGATCCCCTTCGCCGGCTGAAACCAGTCGCAGAGCGGCGACTAGAGGAGAATGGGCCATCGCCAACTTCATGTTTGCGACCGGGATCGAGAACAGCATCCCGACTATCAACAACGGGCGGACGCGCGTCGATCAGATGGAGGTGTGCGGCCATTACCAGCACTGGCGCACCGACTTCGATTGCGTCGAGGAGATCGGCATCCAGTATCTGCGATACGGACCGCCGCTGCACCGCACCTTTCTGGGCCCGGGCAAATATGACTGGGAGTTCGCCGACCTCACGCTCGCCGAGCTGAAGCGGCGCGACATCACCCCGATCGTCGACCTGTGCCATTTCGGAGTCCCGGACTGGCTGGGCAATTTCCAGAACCCGGATTTCGCGCCGCAATTCGCATCCTATGCGGCCGCTTTCGCCGAACGCTATCCGTGGGTTCAGCTCTATACGCCGGTGAACGAGATGTTCATCTGCGCAGTTTTCTCGGCCAAATATGGCTGGTGGAACGAACAGCTGACGACCGACCGGGGCTTCGTCACCGCGCTGAAGCACATCGTCAAAGGCAATGTGCTGGCGATGATCGAGATACTGAAACGGCGTCCCGATGCGATCTTCATCCAGAGCGAGTCGTCGGAATATTTCCACGCCGACAGTCCGGCCGCGATCGGCCCCGCCGAGGTCCTCAATTCCCGCCGGTTCCTGTCGCTCGACCTCAATTACGGGCGGCGGGTCGACAGCGAGATGTACGAATATCTGATGGATAACGGGATGACGCGCGAAGAATATCACTTCTTCCTGCACAACCGGCTGAAGCAGCACTGCATCCTCGGCAACGATTATTACTGGACCAACGAGCACCGGGTTCATCCGAACGGCCTCACCGAGGCGTCGGGGGAGGTGTTCGGCTATACCGAAATCACGCGCCAGTATTACAACCGCTACCGGCTGCCGGTGATGCATACCGAAACCAACCTAAAGGAGGGCCCGACCGGCCAGGAAGCGGTGCAGTGGCTGTGGAAGGAATGGGCGAACGTGCTGCGCCTGCGCAACGTCGGCATCCCCACCGTAGGCTTCACCTGGTATTCGCTCACCGACCAGGTCGATTGGGACACCGCGCTTCGCGAGCAGAACGGCAACGTGAACCCGCTCGGCCTGTTCGACCTCGATCGCAATATCCGCAATGTCGGGCGCGCCTACAAGCAACTGATCGCCGACTGGCGCGAAGTCCTGCCGGCATCCTCGGTATGCCTGGTGGTCCCGATCCTGTCCCCCAGCCAGTCCAGCGGCGTTCATGCCCGCGAACAGAAGCAGGCGGCCGCCCGCCGTGCCGAGACGTCGTCGTCCGAACCCGCCAACCCCGAAATCGCCTGAGGAGCGACCCATGAAGATCGGCCGGATCGAAACATTCTACGTCCCGCCTCGCTGGCTGTTCGTACGGGTGGAGAGCGAGGACGGCGCGGCCGGCTGGGGCGAAGCAAGCCTCGAAGGCCATGCCGAAGCGGTCGACGGAGCGTTCGAAGCGCTTCGTGATCGCTTCATCGGCCACGATCCGCGTCGGATCGAGGATATCTGGCAAATCGCCTATCGCGGCGGCTTCTACCGCGGCGGTCCGGTGCTGATGTCCGCGCTGGCGGGGCTCGAACAGGCGCTGTGGGACCTCAAGGGCAAGGCGTTCGGAATGCCGGCCTGGGAGATGCTGGGCGGCAAGGTCCGCGACAAGATCCGCGTCTATGCGTGGATAGGGGGCGATCGTCCGAACGAGATCGCCGATGCTGCGAAGGCGCGTGCGGCGCAGGGCTTCTCGGCGGTGAAGATGAACGCGACCGCCGAGCTGGACTGGATCGGCACGCCCAAACTGTTCGACGAGGTGGTGGCCCGCGTCGAGGCCGCGCAAGCCGCCGGTATGGACGTCGGCCTGGACTTCCACGGCCGCGTCCACAAACCGATGGCGAAGCAACTGGCCAAGGTGCTGGAACCCCTGGGCCTGCTCTTTATCGAAGAGCCGCTGCTATCCGAGAACCATGAGGGCCTCGCCCAGATCGCCAATCTGGTCAGCACGCCGATCGCGCTGGGCGAGCGGCTTTATTCGCGCTGGGACTTCAAGCCGTTCCTCGCATCGGGCGCGGTCGACATCATCCAGCCCGACCTCAGCCACGCCGGCGGCATTCTCGAATGTCGCAAGATCGCCGCCATGGCAGAAGCCTATGACGTGGCGGTGGCGCCTCATTGCCCGCTGGGGCCCCTAGCGCTGGCCGCCTGCCTGCAGCTCGCCGCCTGCACGCCCAATGTCGCCATTCAGGAGATGTCGCTCGGGATCCATTACAATGTCGGCCACGATCTCCTGAACTTCATTGCCGACAAGGAAGTGCTGTCGCCCGAAGGCGGCTACCTGCCGATCCCGAGCAAGCCCGGCCTCGGCGTCACGATCGACGAAGCCGCGGTGCGCGAGGCGCATAAGGACCGGCACCGCTGGCGCAATCCGATCTGGCGTCATGAAGATGGAAGCTTTGCCGAGTGGTGATCGCCACCCGGCATGCTTCGAGTAACCGTCGCCGCACCAGCCCCTCGGTCCACGCGATCAGCGGACCGTCAGGCTACGATCCGGAGCTTGCTCTTGCGAAGGTGCGGCGCGTGGCAGACCACGCCGAGTTCCTGCTGGAGCCGCGACAATTCGCGCTCGCGGGATTCGCGGTACGCGTCGGCATAGCGAGCGTCGCATTCCACCTCTTCGGCGGTCTGGTCGCGAAAATAGGAGACGCACAACTGACGACCGAAAATGTCGTCGCCGCGCATCTTCACTTCCGCTTCGGCAGCAGCCGGAAGGCTGTCCCGAACCTCGATCAGTTGTTCGATAAGAGCATCGAGCGAGGTATAGTCCTTGATCTCGATGAAGTCCTTGACACGTCTACTCATACAGACCCCTCCGCATCCCCGGAGTTGTAACTACCGTGCACCGGAATCTCTGCGCAACGGTTAACTTGCATTTATCCCCAGGGAAGTTTCCGCCCGGTGAATATAATAACATGGGTAAAATTTTTCGATGACGGCAGGAACGCTTTTGAGGCTCGCCGCAGGCCCTCTCGAACTGTGGATTTCCCCTACGGCAGGCGGCAGCATCGCCCGGTTCGACTGGCTATCGAAAGGAAACCGGAAGCCGATATTGCGCGGCTGCGAAGGGGTTCCCTCGAACGTCCTGGAGGCCGCCAATTTTCCGCTGGTGCCGTTCGTGAACCGGATTCGCGGCGGCAAATTTCGCTTCAGGGACCGCGAAATCAGCCTTGCCCCGAACCTGGAAGGCGATCCGAGTCCGCTTCACGGGCAGGGCTGGCTGGCGCCATGGCGAATCGAAGCACGGACGGAAAACGAGCTCGACCTCGCTTTCACCCACCCTTCCGGCGAATGGCCCTGGTCTTATGAGGCGCGGCAGAATTTCCGGCTCGACGAGGGCGGGCTCAGCCTCCGCCTCGACTGCCGTAATCTTTCCGACGAGCCGATGCCCTGCGGACTCGGCCAGCATCCCTATTTCCCCTGCACGAGCGAGACTCGACTCGACACCAGGGTCAGCCATGCCTGGACGATCGACGAGCATGTGCTGCCGGTAGAGAAGGTCTCCGCCACCGGCCGCTACGACCTCCGCAACCGCGCGGTATGCGGCCAGGATCTTGACCACGGCTTCGGCGGCTGGGGCGGGACCGCGCGCATCACCGATCCCGGGCTCCCGTTCGAAATCCACCTCTCCTCCCCACAGGCGCGCTTCTTCCAGCTCTATTCCCCGCCCGGAGGAGGGCTGTTCGTCGCCGAGCCCGTGAGCCACGCCAACGCGGCGATGAACGCGCCGGAAGAGGAATGGGCGGAGCTTGGCTTTGAGGTGCTCGAACCGGGGGAAGCAATGACCCTCGACGCCCGGCTCGATGTACGGGAGGCCCGCTAGGAGCGGCCGAGGTCGAGGAAGGGCCGGAGCCGCAGCCACGCTTCAAGCTTGCGTTCAAAGGAAAGGGTGAAGGTTGGGCTGC
Organism: Allosphingosinicella sp.; assembly: GCA_035553755.1. Taxonomy (GTDB): domain Bacteria; phylum Pseudomonadota; class Alphaproteobacteria; order Sphingomonadales; family Sphingomonadaceae; genus Allosphingosinicella. The sequence goes on along the minus strand of DATMJS010000026.1, from coordinate 6,168 downwards.
TTGACGGCAGCGGGATGCGCTCGAAGCCCCCTTCCGGCCCCAGCTCCTTCTGTCCGATCCGTGCCGAGGTGCCGCCGTTGAAGGCAACGGCGCGGAGGTCGGGGAGGCTCGCCGCCAGCGCCCGCAGCGGATTGGCGCTGTGGCCGCGGATCGCCGCGTCGAGGCTGCCCTCGCGCAAGGCGGAACCCACTGAATCCCAGAGCCCCACCCCTGCCTCCAGCAGCGCCTCGAGCCGAGCTTCATATCCGAGCGGCACGAGCTCGACACCGATGACCTCGCTCATCAGCCGCCAGAACTGGTTGCGCGGATTGGCATAATATTGCCGCCGCGCGAGCGATTCCTCCCCCGGCAGGCTGCCGAGCACGAGCAGGCGCGTGCGCTGGTCCACCACCGGCGGAAAGGAATGTTTGAGGATAAGAGGAAGAGCCATTGAGCTGTCCTGCGGCCCGCTGCGCTCGCCGTCACCACGAACAGAAAGCATGCCCCACATGCTTTCTGTTCGTGGTGACCCCTACGGGAATCGAACCCGTGTTTCAGCCGTGAAAGGGCCGCGTCCTAACCGCTAGACGAAGGGGCCACACGAAGGTGCGGGCCGGCGCTTAAGTGACCCCCGCGCGCGGGTCAAGCCGCTTAGTCCGCCCAGGCGGCGTCCTCCAGATGCATTTCGCCGGAAGGGCGGTCGCCCCAATCGTCGCGCTTGATGCGGCCCGCGATCCACAGCTTGCGATGCGCGGGAGCGGCGAGCATCGCCTCCCCGAGCTCGCTTTCCGCCATTCGGAAGGCGATTGCCTTGATGCGGCGGCCGTCGTCCCCCGCAACGAGCAGGCGGAGATGGTTCTGCCCGACCACGTCGGCCTTGACGATCCGCACCGGTCCGGCGGCAACGCGCGGCGCGGGCCAGCCGGCGCCATAGGGGCCTCCCGCGTCCAGCGCTTCGCACAGGTTCGGGCAGACGCCCCCCGGAGCCAGAACGGCGTCGAGGAGCAGGGCGCGGTCGTCGCGGCCGCGGGTTACGTCTCCGGACAGCCGCTCATCGAGGAAGTCGCCAAGCGCCTCCAGCCGGTCGCTGGCGACGGTGAGGCCCGCCGCCATCGGGTGGCCGCCGCCGGCGATGAGGAGGCCGCTGTCCTTGGCGGCCAGCACCGCCGCGCCGAGGTCGACGCCGTAAATGGAGCGGCCCGAGCCCTTGCCGATCCCTTCGCCGTCGAGCGCGACGACGATGGCGGGCCGGCCGAGCTTCTCCTTGAGACGCCCGGCGACGATGCCGATCACGCCCGGGTGCCAGCCCTCGCTCGCGACCAGGGCGACCGCGCGATTGCCTTGCGCCTTCGAAAGCTGCTCGGCCGCCTCGCAGACCAGGGTTTCGATCGCGCGCCTTTCCTGATTGAAATGCTCAAGCTCCTCGGCAAGGGCGCGCGCCTCCTCCGGATCCCCGGTGGTGAGAAGCCGCACGCCGAGGTCCGACTTGCCGACCCGGCCGCCGGCGTTGATCCGCGGCCCGAGCGCAAAACCGAGGTCGGTGCAGGTCGGCGCCCGGCTGAGGAGCGACGCTTCGATCAGCGCGGCGAGGCCGACGTTGCGGCGCTGCGCCATCACCTTCAGGCCCTGCGTCACGAACGCACGGTTGAGGCCGCGCAGCTGCGCGACGTCGGCGACGGTGCCGAGCGCGACGATATCGAGCAGGTCGACGAGGCGCGGCTCGGGGCGGCCGTCGAAATAGCCCCTTGCCCGCAGGGTCCGGACCAGCGCCGCCCCCAGCAGGAAGCAGACGCCGACGGCGGCGAGATGCCCGTGCGCGGCGGCGTCCGCCTCCTCGTCGAGCCGGTTGGGATTGACCAAAGCATGCGCTGCGGGAAGCTCGCTCGCGCATTTGTGATGGTCGACGACGATCACGTCGACGCCCGCCGCCTTCGCCATCGCCAGCGCCTCGAACGCCTGAGCGCCGCAATCGACGGTTACGATCAGCTTCGCGCCGCCTTCGGCGATCCGCACCAGCGCTTCGCCCGAAGGACCGTACCCTTCCATCAGCCGGTCCGGGATATAGGCTCCGGGATCGCAGCCGAGGTCGCGCAGCAGTCGGATGAGCAGGGCCGCCGAAGTCGCGCCGTCGACGTCGTAGTCGCCGAAGATCGTAACCGGCTCGCGGGCCTCGACGGCGTCGGCAAGCCGCTCCGCCGCCCGGTCCATGTCGCGGAAAATAGAGGGATCGGGCATGAAATCGCGGATGGTGGGGGTGCGGTGCCGCTCGATCTCCTCGCGCGCGACGCCGCGGGCCATCAGCAGCTGGCTGACGAGGTCGTCGGGAACGAAGTCCGCGTCGGCCGCTTCGAACATGCTCCCCCGCCAGCGCCACGGCTGCCCCAGGATCGAGCGCGAGACTCCGCAAACGAAAGCGAAATCGGAGGGCGGCCGGTAAAGGTTCATGGAAGGAGCCTACGCTATTCGATTCCGCAGGTGAATCTGCCTCGGCAAAAAAGGTTGTGGAAAAGGTAACATTGTGTTCGCTATATGTTCCATATGCATCTCGATTCCTTCCCAGACCACCCGCTGCGGTTCCTGTTCATCGACTTCAACAGCTATTTCGCGGCGGTGGAGCAGCATGACGACCCGTCGATCCGCGGCCGTCCGGTGATCGTCATCCCAATCGCTTCCGAGCATACCGGCGCCATCGCCGCCAGCTATGAAGCCAAAGCGATCGGCATCTCGCGCGGCACGCCGGTTCGGGAGGCACGCCGGATCTGCCCGGACATCGCCGTCCGGCCGGCCCGGCATGACCGTTATGTCGAACTGCACAACCGGCTGATGGACGAGATCGGCAGACAGCTGCCGGTCACCCGAGTCTATTCCATCGACGAATGCGTGTGCCGGCTGGACCCGCGCGAGCACCGGCGCGAAGCCGCTTTGGCCAAGGCCGAGGAGATCAAGGCCGCCATCGCACTGCGTGTGGGGCCGTGCCTCCGCTCTTCCATCGGGATTGCGCCAAGCCCGCTCCTCGCCAAGCTGGCCTCGGAGCTCAAGAAGCCGGACGGGTTGGTGGCGATCGAGGCGGGCGAGCTTCCGGGAGCCTTGGAGAATCTACCGCTCCGCGCCCTTCCCGGCGTGGGCGAAGGCGTTGCCGGACGCCTCGACAAAGCGGGCGTGAAGGACTTCACCAGCCTTTGGAATCTACCGCCCAAGCAGGCGCGGGCCATCTGGGGATCGGTCGTGGGCGAGCGCTTCCTCTACGCTCTCAGAGGCTATGACATTCCCGACGATCCCCCGCGCGAAAAAACAATGATCGGCCACAGCCGCGTCCTTTCCCCTCAGGACCAGGGGCCGGACCGGGCCCGCATCATTGCCCGTGCGCTGCTGCTCAAAGCGGCCACCCGGCTGCGCATCTACAAGCTGCACGCAGGCCGCCTCAGCCTGGGATTGCGCCTCCGCCCCGCGGGCTGGATCGAATATGAGTGCGCCTTCTCCCCCAGCCAGAATAGCTGGACCTTCCTAAGGGAACTCAATGCTCTTTGGGATCGGGCGATCCGGACGCTCAAAAGTTCGCACCTCAGGAACGCGCGCATCGGCCTAGTCTCGGTCGACCTCCACGATCTGCGCGATAGGGGCCCGGAACCCGATCTGTTCACGCCTCCCGAAGAGCGAGCCCTGGACGAGAATGAAACCTCGCTCTGGGAAAAGATCGACAAGCTCAACCAGCGCTACAAGGGCCAGGTGATCACGCTGGCGTCGCAGCGCGGGCTCGACCTCAACTATCTTGGCGTGAAGATCGCCTTCAGCCGCGTCCCCGACGCGGCGGAGTTCCATTGCTAGCAGCGGACGCCCGGTTCGTGGCGGTGCTCGCCGCGGACCCAGCGGACGGTGCCGGTCGAGGCGCGCATGACCACGCTTTCGGTGGTGATGCAGGTCTTGCGGCGCTTCACCCCTTCGAGCAGCGACCCGTCGGTGACGCCGGTGGCCGCGAAGATCACGTCGCCCTTGGCGAGGTCCTCAAGCTGATAGACGCGATCGAGGTCCTCGACCCCCCATTTGGCGGCGCGGCCGCGCTCGTCATCGTTGCGGAACAGGAGCCGACCCTGAAACTGGCCGCCGACGCAGCGCAGGGCCGCAGCGGCAAGCACCCCTTCGGGCGCGCCGCCCGACCCCATATAGACGTCGATGGTGGTGTCGGGATCGGTGACCGCGATCACGCCGGCAACATCCCCGTCTGGAATGAGGTTGATGCCGCAGCCCAGCTGGCGAAGCTCGGCGATCAGCTTCTCGTGGCGGGGCCGGTCGAGCACGCAGGCGATGATCTCGGACGGATCGACGCCCTTCGACGCCGCGATCGAACGGATGTTGTCGCTCGGGCTCCGGTTCAGATCGATCACGCCTTGGGGATAGCCGGGTCCGACCGCGAGCTTGTCCATATAGACATCGGGTGCGTTGAGGAGGCACCCCTCCTCCGCGATGGCGAGCACGGCCAGCGCGTTGGGGCCGGCCTTGGCGGTGATGGTGGTGCCTTCGAGTGGATCGAGCGCGATATCGATGCGCGGACCCGAGCCCTGCGCCGAGCCCACCTTTTCGCCGATATAGAGCATCGGCGCCTCGTCGCGCTCGCCCTCGCCGATGACGACCGTTCCGTCCATCTCGAGCGTGTTGAGCGCGGCGCGCATCGCCTCGACCGCAGCCGCGTCGGCGGCTTTTTCATCGCCCCTACCGATGAGCTTCGAGGCGGCTACCGCGGCCGCTTCGGTGACCCGCACCATCTCAAGAACCAGAACCCGGTCGAGCACGTGGCTTGCAGTCACCATCTTTCCTGTCATCCTGTTGTCGAAAGCCCGCAGCCGGATAGGCGACGACCATGGCAATGTCGAGGATCACCCTGCTGCTTATCCTCACGGGCTCTCCGGCCGCCGCCCAGCCGGTCACCGCCGAGCAGGCGATCGAAAAATATCGCGAAAGTTTCAAGCCGGTCGAGATCGAGTGCGCGAAGGAGGCGGATCCGGACGTGATCACCGTCTGCGGCAGCCGCGATTCCTCGAACCGCTACCGCGTGCCTTACCAGCCCGATCCGGGCGAGCCCGAGCATCTCGCTCCGGGCGAGGCTCCGCAGGCTTCAACCAGCGTCGGCGCATGCCTCAGCCGCTGCCCACAGCCGGTAAGCGTCAATATCCTCGAGGCGGTGCCGGCAGTCCTCAAGGGCATCCGCAAGATCCTCGATCCGGACAGCTGAGCCGGTGCACGACGAGCAAGTGCGACAGGGGTTTCGCCTCGGCCCCGGCCCGCCTAGATAGCAGCCAGCATTCGAGGATCCGACATGGCCGACAAGGACGACGCCCCCGCCGCCGCAATCCCGACGCTCGAGGAGATGCAGCACTGGACCTGGGTGATGGGCCGGGCGCAGCAGATGATGCTGGAGCATCTCGCCCGCCAGATGGGCGAGGCGCAGGAGAAGATCACCGAAGCTCCGGCAAAGGCCGCGACGCAATGGCCGGGCATGAACCTCTTCCCGGACCCCGCCGGAATCGCCAAGGCGCAGACCGAGCTCTGGACCGAAGGAATGGCGATCTGGCAACGCGCGCTGGGCGTGCCGTCTCACAAAGCTGAGCTCGCCGAAAAAGCCGATCAGGACAAGCGCTTCGCCGCTCCCGAATGGCGCGACAACCCGCTCTTCGACATGATCCGCCAGAGCTACATCCTCATCTCCGACCGGTTGCTCGGCACGATTGAGGCGCTCGAAGGAGTGGACGAGAAGACGCGCGAGCGGTTGCGCTTCGCGACCAAAGCCTTCGTCGACGCGATGGCGCCGTCCAACTTCGCGCTCACCAACCCCCTGGTGCTGGAAAAGACGCTCGAGACCAGGGGCGAGAATCTGCTCAAGGGTCTCGAGAACATGCTCCGCGACCTTTCCAAGGGGCAGCTTACCCATACCGACCCGGAAGCCTATGAAGTCGGGCGCAACATCGCGACCACGCCGGGCAAGGTCGTCAAGCAGACGCCGCTCTACCAGCTTATCCAGTACGCGCCTTCGACCGAGAAGGTGATCGAGACGCCGCTCGTCATCTTCCCGCCCTGGATCAACCGCTATTACATCCTCGATCTGAACCCCAAGAAGAGCTTCATCAAATGGGCGGTGGACCAGGGCCTCACCGTCTTCGTGGTCTCCTGGAAGTCGGCCGACGAGAGCCTCGCCGA
>DATMJS010000025.1:0-6742 GCA_035553755.1 Allosphingosinicella sp. | reverse complement strand
GAATTATATAGGGGCTAAAGGCCGCTTATCGGCGGTGCTTCGGAGACGCAACTTTCCTTTCCGCCAACGGAACGGAAGGCGCGTCGAAGGTGTTTCGGCTGCACAAGAATTCGTCCCTCAAAATGTTGGAGATAGCCACATGCCCCCACGCGATCCTGAACTCCCCGAAGGCACCGATCACATCATCAACGGCGCCATGGAAACGAGCGGCGCAGGCGGCGGCGGCGCGGGCGGCGGCACCGGCATGACTACGGGAACGGGCGGGGCGAGTTCGGGCTTTGTCGGCAGCGCGGCGAGCGATGATACGGGAGGAACCAGCATGGGCAACAATACAGGCGGAACGGACGGCACGGGCGACCTCAAGACTCAGCTTCGCGACGGAGCCGCCAGCCTGCAGAGCCAGGCGGGCGACAAGATCCGTTCTTATGCCGAAACCGGCAAGAGCCGCGCCACCACGGCGCTCGACGATTTCTCGCAAGTCGTGAACGACGCCGCCGATTCGATCGACGAGCGGCTCGGCGCCGAATATGGCGAATATGCGCGCCGTGCGGCGGACGCCGTTTCCGGCTTTGCGGACACGCTCCGCTCGAAGGAGGTGGACGAGCTGTTCGAGGACGGCCGCAACCTCGTCCGCAAGAGTCCCGGCGTGGCGCTTGGCGTGGCCGCCGTGGTCGGCTTCACCCTCGTCCGGCTCGTCAAGGCCGGCATGACCGAGGGCGGCAGCGGCGGCGGCGAGCGTGAAATCGAGTTCGAGCCGGACCTCAACGCGGGCAGCGGCACGTCCGCCGGCGCCACGGGGACCGCGACTGTGACGATCACCACCACCGATGCCGATGTCGGCGCGGGCGCTGGCGCCGCGACGGGCACCGGCTCGGGCACGACGGCCGGCACGGGTACCGGTACAGGCACCGGAACCGGCTTCGGCACCGGCTCCAGCGGTTCGGGGGCCTGATATGGACGCGCGGGTGCAGAGCCCGACCGATAGTTCGATCGGCGAGCTGTTCGGGCAGCTCGTTGACGACGGGCGAACCCTCGTCCGCTCGGAAGTGGGCCTCTATAAGCAGATCGCTCTCTATCGCGCGGGCAAAGCCAAGAACGGCGCCATCGCGCTCGTCGCGGGAGGGCTGCTCGCTTATGCTGGCTTGATCGCGGCGCTGGTCGGGCTGGTCATCGGCCTCACCGACCTGGTCGGCGGCGTTGCGGCGGGCCTGATCGTGCTGGCGGTCACCGGCCTCATTGCTTTCCTGCTGGTCCGCTACGGCGCCGGCAAGATGGCTGCGCTGTCCGGCGACGAGGAAGAAAAAGCCGCTCTCGCGGCCGGGGAGCGGCGCGCATGAACGATTATTCGAAGAAAAGGGACCCGAACCTCGCCGAACTGGAACGCGCCAAGGCCGAGGCTGAACGCGCGAAGAAGCAATTCTCCTCGACTCTTGGAACGCTCCAATACCGGCTGAAGCCGGGCACCCTGGCAAACGAAGCCTGGAGCGGCGTCAAGGAAAAGAGCGGAGTGGTCGCCGATGGTGCGCTGCAGACCGTGAAGGAACGGCCGGTAACCACTTCCGGCGTGATCGCGGCCTTCGCCATCTTCCTGGCGCGGGAGCCGCTCTGGAGACTGGTCTCCCGCTATTTCAGGAACGAGGACGATAGCGATCTCGTCACAACCGAGCTGAAGATCGAGGACAAAAACTACGACCTCGCCGCTCCGGCGGCGTCCAGGACCGTAAAGGAAGGAGTGAGCGCATGACGACGACTACGGAGTTCGACAACGATACGGGCACGGACACGGGTGCCGGAACCGACACGGGCCGCGGCAGCCGGGTGCGCGAGAGCGCCAGCGCGGCACGCGCGCGGGCCAGCGATGCGTATTATGCGGCGCGCGAGCGGACCAGCTCGGCCTTCAGCAGCGCTTCCGAGCGCGTCGGCCAGGCCGGCCAGAAAGCTTCGGAAAGCGTCGACGCCAATCCGGTGGCCGCGCTGATCGGAGGCCTCGCGCTCGGCGGCATCCTCGCCGCGATTCTGCCCCGTACGCGACGTGAGGAAGAGATGCTGGGCGACTATGGCCGCCGGATCAACGAGCGCGCGCGCGAAGCCGCCCGCGCCGCCCGCGAGGCCGGCCAGAGCAAGCTCGACGAGCTCGGCTACAATCGCGAGAACCTGCGCTCGAAGGTGCAGGCGCTGCGCAGCGACGCCGCCGAGATCGCCGCCGCTGCCGCGCAACGCGTCAAGGGCGATGCGCGCGAAGTCGCCACTGCCGCCGCGCAGGAGGCGAAGGGAACGGTCCAGCAGCAATAGCCCTGCCGCACGGAAAAGAGGACCAGGCTCTCGGGCCTTGCCTCGAATGGCGGTCGTGGTAGGTGCCCGGCAGGCGCCGCCACGGTCGCCATTTCCATTTTCAAAGGTCAATAATGAGCAAGTTGCATCTGGTTTTCGGCGGCAGGGTGAAGAACCCGCAGGGCCTCGATTTCGATCTCTCCACCATCGACCTTGTCGGCCTCTATCCCGATTATGCGAGCGCCCTCGACGCCTGGCGTTCCAACGCCCAGCGCACCGTCGACGATGCCGAGATGAAATATGTCGTCGTCCACCTCCACCGCCTGCTTGAGCCGGAACTGAACGAAGCCAAATCCTAGGCCCTGCGGTAACGGAAGAGCAGCAGCGGCCGGACCAGCAACAGGCCCAGGAGAAATCCTCCGACATGGGCGGCGATGGCGATGCGCGCGCCGGTCGTCTCGAACGTGAAGCCGACCAGCAGTTGGAGGCCGATCCAGGCCGCGGCCAGCCAAAGCGCGTTCACCCATAAGGCCAGCGCCGGATGTGCGATCCTCACGCGGTTGCGGCCGAACAGCATCGCATAGGCGCCAAGCACCGCCGAGATCGCGCCGCTCGCCCCTACCATCGGCGTGGAATCCGCTGGATCCGTCACGTAATGCGCTGCCGCGGCGGCATAGGCGCCGGCGCCATAGAGGATCGCGAGCGCCGCTGGCCCGAGGATGTTCTCAACCGCGCGCCCGCAGAACAGCAGGATCAGGAGGTTGAATCCGAGGTGGATGAAGCCGGCATGGACCAATGTCGCCGTCAGCGGCGTCAGAAGCACGGGGGCAAGCATGTTGTCGCCCTCGACTCCTCCCACCCGCACCGGAATGAAGCCGCCCCAGACGGCAGCAAGGTCGCTCGCTTCGAGCAGCGCCGGGATGAGCCAGGCGACCACCGTTGCGGCGGCGATCGTCAGAGTGACGCGGGCCCGCCGCCAGCTTTCAGGAGGCCTCACCCCTGCCCGGCCTCAGATGAACTCAATCTTCTCGATCTCGTAATATTTGTCGCCCGACGGCGCCGAAACTTCGACCTCTTCGCCGACGCTGCGGCCGATGAGCGCGCGACCGAGCGGCGAGAAATAGCTGATCCGCCCCACCTTGGCGTCCGCCTCGGTCTGGCCGACGACCTGATATTTCACCTTCTGGTCGTTCTCGTCGATCAGGTGCACGGTCGCGCCGAAGATCACCTTGTCGCCGCTCAGGGTCTTGGGGTCGATCACCATCGCGCGGCTGAGGCGGTCCTCGATTTCGGCGATCTGCGCCTCGACATGGCCCTGGCGCTCCTTGGCCGCATGATATTCGGCGTTCTCGGAAAGGTCGCCGTGCGCGCGCGCTTCCTCGATCGCCTCGATGATCGAGGGGCGCTCGACGGTTTTGAGATGCCGCACTTCGTTCTGAAGTCTCTCATAACCCTCGGCCAGCATCGGCATCTTGTCGACCGTCGCCATCGTTCGCCTTTCGTCAAAAACTTCATTCTAGCTGCCTTGGGGTAAAGGCGGCTGATGTGGATCAAGTTGTGGTGGGGGATTATGCCTTGGAGGCGGAATAATAGTCCTGAAGCGAGCGAACATCAAGGCTGTGCTTGCGCAGCACCGCGATCGCCCGGACCACCGCGGCACTCGACGCGGCAGTGGTGAAATAGGGAATCTTTGCCATCAGCGCCGAGGCGCGGATCGAGGCGGAGTCCTTGTGGCTTTGCCAGCCTTCGGTGGTGTTGAAGATGATGTCGACGCCGCCGTCCTTGATCCGGTCGACGATGTGCGGCCGGCCCTGCGCGACCTTGTTGACGCGTTCGACCTCCAGACCCTCGGCCTCGAGATAGTCCGCCGTGCCGCCGGTCGCGATCACGTCGAAGCCGAAGCCGATCAAGGTACGCACCGGCGGCACGATTATCGATTTGTCGCTGTCCTTGACCGACACGAACAGGGTCCCCTGGGTCGGAAGCTCGATCCCGCTGCCGAGCTGCGATTTCAGGAACGCGCTGGCGAAATCCTCCGATATTCCCATGACTTCGCCGGTCGATTTCATTTCCGGTGAGAGAACCGGATCGACCCCGGGGAAGCGCGCGAAGGGGAACACCGCCTCCTTGACCGCGATATGCGAGACCTCGCGGCGGATGGGGAGGAACTTTGCCAGCCCCTCCCCCGCCATAACCCGCGCCGCGATCTTGGCGATCGGAACGCCGATCGCCTTGGCGACGAACGGCACCGTCCGGCTGGCACGCGGATTGACCTCGATCAGATAGACCTCATCCTTCCTGACCGCGAACTGGACGTTCATCAGCCCCCGCACTCCGAGCGCCAGCGCCAGCGCCTTGGCCTGCCGCTCGATCTCGAGGATGATGGGGGGTTCGAGGCTGTAGGGCGGCAGCGAACAGGCGCTGTCGCCCGAATGGACGCCCGCTTCCTCGATATGCTGCATGACGCCGGCGATGGCGACTTCGCTGCCATCGGAGATCGCGTCGACGTCCACTTCGATCGCGTCGCGCAGATACTGGTCGATCAGCACCGGGCTGTCGCCGGATACCTGGACGGCGGTGACGATATAATCGTCTAATTGGGCGGGGCCATCGACCACCTCCATCGCCCGGCCGCCCAGCACGTAGGAGGGCCGAGTAAGCACCGGATAGCCGATCCGCTCGGCCACCCTGATGGCTTCGTCGCGGCTGCGGGCGATGCCGTTGGCGGGCTGCTTGAGACCGAGACTGTCGACCAGCCGAGCGAAGCGCTCGCGGTCCTCGGCGAGGTCGATGGCGTCGGGGGAAGTGCCGAGGATCGGGATACCCGCCGCTTCAAGCGCGGCGGCGAGCTTCAGCGGCGTCTGCCCGCCGAGCTGCACGATCACGCCCGCAAGCTCACCGCGCGATTGCTCGACATGGAGGATTTCGAGCACGTCCTCGGCTGTCAACGGCTCGAAATAGAGCCGGTCTGACGTGTCGTAATCGGTCGACACCGTCTCGGGATTGCAGTTGATCATGATCGTTTCGAAGCCGGCTTCGGCCAGCGCGTAAGCGGCGTGGCAGCAGCAATAATCGAACTCGATCCCCTGCCCGATCCGGTTGGGCCCGCCCCCGAGGATCACGATCTTCCGCCGGTCCGAAGGCTGGCTTTCGTCCTCGGGTTCGCCGAAGCTCGGCGCCTCATAGGTCGAATACATGTACGGCGTCTTCGCCTCGAACTCCGCCGCGCAGGTGTCGATGCGCTTGAAGACGGGCCGCACTCCGAACCTGTGGCGAAGCGCCCTCACCTCATCCTCGGTGGTGGCGCCGATCATCGCCTTCACCGCGTCGTGGATGAGGCCGCGGCTGCGCGCACGGACCTTGTGCGCCCCGCCGCGAAGATGGGCCGATTTCAGCGCGAGCTCGGCCAGGCGCCGGTCGGAAAAGCCCATCGCCTTGAAACGGCGCATTCCGGCCGCATCGTTCGGCAAGCCGTCGATCGTCAGCGCTTCCTCCGCATCAACGATCTCCTTGATCCGCTCCAGGAACCAGGGGTCGTATTTGGCGATGGCGTGGACTTCCTCCACGGTGAAGCCTTCGCGAAGCGCCTGCGCCGCCACCAGCAAGCGGTCCGGCGTCGGCGTCGCCAGCGCCGCCTCGATCTCCGCGCGCGGCGCACCGTAAAGCTTCTTGACGCCGTCGAGGCCGATGAGGCCCGTCTCAAGCCCCCGCAGCGCCTTTTGAAGGCTTTCGTGGAAGCTGCGGCCGATCGCCATCACCTCGCCGACCGACTTCATCGCGGTCGAGAGCAGCGGTTCGGCGCCCTTGAACTTCTCGAAGGTGAAGCGCGGGATCTTAGTGACGACATAGTCGATCGTCGGCTCGAAGCTCGCCGGCGTCGCGCCGGTGATGTCGTTGTCGATCTCGTCGAGCGTGTAGCCGACCGCGAGCTTGGCGGCGACCTTGGCGATCGGGAAGCCGGTCGCCTTGGAGGCGAGCGCGGACGAACGCGACACGCGCGGGTTCATCTCGATCACCACCAGCCGCCCGTCCTTCGGATTGACTGCAAATTGGACGTTGGAACCGCCTGTTTCGACGCCGATTTCGCGCAGGCAAGCGATGCTCGCGTTGCGCATGATCTGATATTCCTTGTCGGTCAGCGTCATGGCCGGCGCGACGGTGATGCTGTCGCCGGTATGGATGCCCATCGGATCGACATTCTCGATCGAGCAGATGATGATGGCGTTATCGGCGCGGTCGCGCACCACCTCCATCTCATATTCCTTCCACCCCAGCACCGATTCCTCGATCAGCACTTCGGTGGTGGGCGAGGCTTCGAGCCCGCCGCGGACGATTTCCATGAACTCGTCGCGATTATAGGCGATGCCGCCGCCGGTGCCGCCGAGCGTGAAGCTGGGGCGGATGATGGCGGGAAGGCCCGTCATCTCCAGCGCCCGCAGCGCGTCTTCCATGCTGTGCGCGATCGCCGAGC
>DATMJS010000024.1:0-2845 GCA_035553755.1 Allosphingosinicella sp. | reverse complement strand
GCGGAAGACGAGGCAGCGAAACCCGTCCCATTTAGGCTCGAATCGCCAGTCGGGACCCTCGGGCAGGGCATCGGCGAGCTTCGCCTCCATCGGCGGAATGCCCGGTTTTACCGGTAGCTTCGCGAGCGCCGTCACAGCGATTCCTCTTCTGTATTCGCCGGAACGAAACCGCCCGCGCTCTGGGCCGGTTCCGGCGAACCGCCTGTTAAGAATTGCCGCCGTAAGATGCGCCGAACAGAGTCGCTTGCGCGGTGAATGGACCCAAACCGGCTCACAGTTCGTTGAGATGGCAGAACTAAATGGGTTACAGTCCAAGCAGTGTTGGGGAGTTCCCTTTGTCATGCTTACGCGTCGTAATCTGCTTCAAACAGGTGCCGCGGCAGGCCTTTTGAGCGCCGCCGGGCCGGTCTTCGCCACCGTTGCTCCGCGCCAGCCTTATATCAATCCGGGACTGCTGGAGCGCGCGCGCGCGGCTCTGGAAGCGAAGCGGCCGTTCCTGCGTGACACCGACGTCATGGCGATCACCGATTTTTCGCAGCCTTCGGCCAATCCTCGCTTTTTCCTGCTGAACATCGCCAGCGGCATGATCACCGAATATCAGGTCGCGCACGGCCGCGGCTCGGATCCGGCGCATAGCGGCTGGCTCGAATATTTCTCGAATGCGCCGGGGTCCGAGGCATCGTCGCGCGGCTCGTACGTCACCGGCGATGTCTATTACGGCAAATATGGCCGCTCGCTGCGCCTCAAGGGCCTCGATTACAGCAACAACAATGCCGAATACCGCAACATCGTGGTTCACAGCGCCCGATATGCGGAGCCGGAGGTCGCGCAGCAGTTCGGCAAACTCGGCCGCAGCGAAGGCTGCTTCGCCTTGTCGCAGCTCAGTCTTCAATATGTGCTGCAGCAGCTCGGCCCCGGCCGCCTGCTCTACGCCGACAAGGTCTGAGTTCTCCCCTCCCTTGAGGAGGGGAGGTTTCCGTTTTCCCGTTATTTGGAAGCGAGCGCGGTCTTGCCGCCGCCGTTCGCGATCGAGGCCAGCACCTTCGCGTCCCGTCCGTACACATCCTTGTAAGGGACGATGCCCGCACCGTCCTTGGCGGCGGCGGCGGTGAAATAGGCGATGTAGACCGGCGTCGGGATGGCGCCCTCCGCCAGCGTCGTCTTGCCCGCCTTGATGGTCTGGTCGATCTTTGCCTGGTCCCATTCAGGGTTGGCGAGCAGCAATCGCGCGAACTCCAACGGATTTTCCGTACGGATGCAGCCATGGCTCAACGCGCGCGCGTCGCGCTTGAAGGCGGCCTTGGCCGGCGTGTCGTGGAGGTAGATGGCGTAATTGTTCGGCATCACCACCTTCATCCGGCCGAGCGCGTTCGACGGCCCCGGCGGCTGGCGGTAGCGAACGATCTTGCCCGCCTGGTCCTTCACGGCGACATAGCCGCGCTTGCCGCGGACTTCCGGCTCGATGCTCTTCGGAACTTCCCACCAGGGATTGAAGATCACGCCCGTCGCCGTCGCGGCGAGCTGCGGCGTCGGCGTCTTGACGGCGCCGACGACGGCGCGGTGGCGCGCCACGACATGGCCGTTCTCGACCAGCGCGACGGTCTGCGCGGGGACGTTGACGATCACATAACGCGGGCCGAGCTCGCGGGGGAGCCAGCGCCAGCGCTCGAGGTTCACCCTCGCCTTCTCCTTCGTCGCCGAGTCCGGCGCGTTGGCGAGGACACCCTTCAACTCGCCATATTGAAGATGAGTGGGGAGAAGCGAGTTGAGGACGCCGGCGACATCATTCTCGGCCACGGCCTTTTCGAGCAGCGCGAACTGCTGCGCGCCGTCGAGGTCGGGATCCTTCATGTGCCAGTCGACGCGGGCGTCGATCGGCACGGTGCCGAGCGCCAGCGCGGCGGAAAGCTTGAGGAAGCTGTCGGTCGCGGCGCGGTCGAGCGCCGCAGCGTCACGGCCGGAAAGCGCGGCGCGGAGTGCGTCCGGCGCGTAGTCGGCGGCACTCAGCCCCTCCTCATGCACCCGGTCGATATAGGCCATAAGCTGCTCGGCCGCCGGGCGGGTCCATTTCCGCGCCAGCATCGTGCCCTGCAGCCCGCGATAGACGGTCTCGGCTTCCGAGATGGGAGTGGCGGGCGCTTCCCCGGCGGCGATCTGCGCCTCGGTCGGCTTCTCGCCGGGCTTGATCTGCGCGGCGGCCGGAATCGCGGCCGCGGAAAGCGCCAGGAGAAGCGTTACTCTCGAAAATCTGGACATGGTGGCCCTGTTCACTCGCATTATCGGCCTAGCTGCCGTTCACCCCTGCGCCGGACTGTCCCACGCTATCGGCGGTTCACGGATACAACATACTGACCCTGAACTACAAATTGACGGCCGGGCAGTAGCCCCGCCGCACCTCATCTCCTTACAACGTCCGCAATAGGCCGCCAAGGCCGCTATCATGGATTAACGGCGGCGGAGCGTCGCTCCGCCGCTTTCCAAGATGAGTGTGGCCGGCCGCACGCAGTGCGGCATGAATGTTTCAGCGCCTGTCGGTGGCGCGGTCCCGATGCATCCAGCCGAAATAAGCCGCTACGGCCGCCAGCAGCGCGTGCAGCCAGACATCGTTGCCGAACAAAGGCACGAGGCCGAACATGGTATCCAGACCGGGTATGAGGCCCGCCACCATCAGCACGGCATAGATGATGGCGACGCTGCGGGCATAATTCTTGGCCGCGGGCAGGCTCTTATAAGCAAGGAGTCCCCAGACGCCGAACAACAGATGGACGATATTGTGGAGCACGTTCACCGGGAAGAGGCCGAGCGCGTAGCCGAAGAAGGAATCGAGCGTCACGTCGGGATGGCT
>DATMJS010000023.1:0-28783 GCA_035553755.1 Allosphingosinicella sp. | reverse complement strand
ATCCAGGTCTGCTCGGCTTCGGGATGGATCTGCTGCACCCAGTCGAGCGCCGAGGCGGCGTCGGACAATTCGCCGATGCCGTTGTCGAACACGCCCTGGCTCTTGCCGACGCCGCGGAAGTTGAAGCGCAAGGTCGCGAAGCCGCGTCTGACGAAGGTCTTGTAGAGCGACTGCACGATATGGTTGTTCATGGTCCCGCCCGCCTGCGGGTGCGGGTGGAGGATCATCGCGACCGGGGCGCGGGGACGGGGACCAGGCTGGAAACGGCCTTCGAGACGGCCTTCGGGCCCTGGAAAAATGACTTCGGGCATTGCACCTGCGCTTGCGCTAGACTGGAAAAGCAACCACGTGGCTCCACGTGAAGCGGGGCTGTATATAGGCAGATAAGCCCGCTTAGCAATCGATGGGAGCCGTGAGTGCAAGGCCGCATCTATCTCGATCATGCCGCCACGACGCCGCTTCTGCCGGCGGCGCGCGAGGCCATGGCCGAGGCGCTGGCGCGCTGGCACAACCCCAGCTCGCCTCATGCGGAGGGAAGGGCTGCCAAGGCGGCTCTGGAAGAGGCGCGCGAGCGTATCGCGGCGGCGCTGGGCTGGGGCGGCAAGGTCGTCTTCACGTCCGGCGCCAGCGAAGCGCTCGCCATCGCGCTGACGCGCGGCAGGGGAACGCCGCGCTTCGTTTCCGCGGTCGAGCACGACGCGGTCTTCCGAGCGGCTCCAGGCGCAGCGCGGCTGCCGGCCGGAAGCGACGGCATAGTCGATCTTTCGGCGGTCGAGGGGCAGCGGCCGCTGGTCGCCGTCCAGCATGCCAACAACGAGACCGGCATCCTCCAGCCGCTGGACCGGATATTGGAAGCGGTACGGGAGAAGGGCGGTATCCTCCTTGCGGACTGCGCCCAGACCGCTGGCAAGCTTCCGCTCCCCGATGCCCATATGATCGCCATCTCGGCGCACAAGTTCGGCGGCCCGCCGGGCATCGGCGCGCTCCTCCTCCGGGAGTTGGACCTGTTGGAGGCGATCGGGGGACAGGAACAGGGCTATCGCCCCGGCACCGAAAACCTGCCGGCCATAGCGGGAATGGCGGCGGCGCTGGAAGCCGGCGGGGCATGGATGGCGCATGCCGAGGCGCTTCGCCGGCGCCTGGAGAAGGCGATCCGCGCTTCGGGCGGCGAGGTTGTGGGCGGGGATTCGCCGCGCATCGCTTCGATCGGGGCCTACCGGATGCCGGGAGTGGCCGCCAACGCCCAGCTCATCCAGTTCGACATGGCCGGAATGGCGGTGTCCGCCGGCAGCGCCTGCTCTTCGGGCAGCTTGAAGCCCAGCCATGTCCTCGGCGCGCTCGGCTGGGACGAAGCCGCGGCGCGCGAGGTGGTGCGCGTCAGCTTCGGCCCTTCCACCACCGAGGAAGAGGTGGACCGCTTCGCCGAACTCTGGACCAATATGGCGGAAAAACGGCGCGCGGCATGATCTACCTCGATTACCAGGCCACCACCCCGCTCGCGCCCGAAGTCGCCGCCGCGATGCGCCCGTGGATCGAAACCAATTTTGCCAATCCCCACAGTCCTTACCGCATCGGGCGCGAGGCCGCCGCCGCCATCGACGTGGCGCGTCAGCATGTGCTGGAAGCGCTCGGGCCGGGAAGCGAGGCCGGCAAGCTCTATTTCACGTCGGGAGCGACCGAAGCCGCCAATTGGGCGCTGAAGGGCGTTGCCCCCGACCTGCCGGAAGGCAAGACCCGCGCCGTCACCATCGCGACCGAGCATGCCTGCGTGATCGACACGTCGCACTGGCTGGTGGTTGAGGGCCTCGAAGTCGAGTTCCTGCCGGTAGGACCGGACGGGATTGTGGACATGCAGGCCGCCGCCGAGGCGATCGATGACCGCACCGGCATCGTCGCGGCGATGCTGGTCAATAATGAGATCGGCGTCATCCAGCCGATCGAGGAGCTGTCGCGGCTCGCACGGGAGCAGGAAGCTTTGTTCTTCTGCGATGCGGTGCAGGGGCTCGGCCGCGTGCCGATCCCGTTCGATGCCTGCGACATGGTCGCGGTGTCGGCCCACAAGGTCCATGGGCCGAAGGGCATCGGCGCGCTCTGGATCAGGGACGGCATCGAGATCGAGCCGCTGCTCCACGGCGGCGGACAGGAAGGCGGCCTCCGCTCCGGCACGCTTTCGCCCGCCCTCTGTGTCGGTTTCGGCGAGGCCGCGCGTCTGATCGTCGAGCGGCGCGCGGAGGATGCCGCCCATGTCGAGCGGCTCTGGGAGATCGCCCGCGCCGCTACCCAGGGCTGGATCCTCAACGGCTCGTTCGAGCGCCGCTACAAGGGCAATCTCAACATACGTCGCGAAGGCATCGACGCCGCGCGGCTGATCTCCGAAGTGCGGGAAGTCGCTTTCTCCGCCGGCTCGGCCTGCGCCAGCGGGTCGGGTCGGACGAGCCACGTCCTTTCCTCGCTTGGACTCGGCGAGCGCGAGGCCCGCTCCAGCATTCGCCTCGGCTTCGGCCGCTATACGAGCGAGGAGGAGCTGCGGACGGCGCTGCGCCTCATTCTCGAAGCGGCCGCGCGGCAAGAGAGCTTCACTGCATGACCCTGGTGCGCTTTGTTTCCGCCGACGGCAGCCGGGTGAGCGAGGTTGAGGCGCCCGGCGGCTCGCGCCTGCTCGATGTCGCCCAGGCCGACGGCCAGCCGCTCGAAGGCACGTGCGAAGGCCAGATGGCCTGCTCGACCTGCCATGTAATTGTAGCGGCCGAGGATTTCGGCAAGCTCCCGCCGGCCGCCGAGGAGGAAGAGGATATGCTCGACCTCGCCGCCCACGTCACCCGCACCTCTCGTCTCGCCTGCCAGATCTGGCTCGACGAGGGGCTGGAAAGCCTCACTGTCCGGATGCCCGGCGCGGTCCACAATATGCAGGGGCGGTAATGCGGCCACTCGGCGCCGCTGTGCTGGCTTCCCTGCTCCTCGGCGGCTGCGTGGCGCTTCCGAAGCCGCGGTCGATAGCCTGCGCGGATGCAAGGAAACCGGCAATAAGCGTCTCTGAGGACGGCCGCACGGCCTTCACCCATCTCGACGTCCTCACTTACAATATCGAAGGTCTTCCAAGCCGCCTTCGCACGGGACGTGGAGCCGCGCAGCGCGAAATAGGGGAGCGTCTGGCGGCACTGAGGGAGAGCGGGCGGGCTCCGGATGTCGTGATGTTCCAGGAGGTGTTCAGCCGCCCCGCCAGGCGCGCCGTGCTCGCTTCCGGTTATCCCAGCCTTGCGCCGGGTCCAGCCCACAACGACCGGCCGCCGCCCGCGCTCCGGCGGTCGCTCCCCGGCAAGCCCAATCCAGGGAAGGGGGAAGTCGGGATAAAGCTCGCCTCGAGCGGCATCGTGATCGCGACCGAATATCCGGTTGTGGAGCGTCTGATCCTGCCCTTCGCCCGCGGCAGCTGCGCCGGCTTCGACTGCCTCTCCAACAAAGGGGTGGTTTTTGCGGAGATCGCCGTGCCCGGCGTCCCCGGCACAATTGACCTTTTCAATACCCATATGAACTCGATGAAGGCCTCGGGAGTCGCGGAGCGGCGGCATCTGGCCGCCCACGTGAAGCAGGTAAGGGAGATTACCGATTTCATGGTGGGCGTCGCCGATCCCGCGAGCCCCATCATCCTGGGCGGCGACTTCAACATGCGCAACTCCGAAGCCCGTTTTGCCGAGTTCTCCCGGCTCCAGCCGCTCGACCTTGTCCACCGCTATTGCATGGAGCTGCCCGACCAGTGCGACGTCCGGGTCAGCTGGGACGGCGACGAGCCCTGGATGGACACGCAGGATCTGCAGCTCTTCTGGTCCGGAAACCCGGTAAAGGTGCGGCCTGTGCGGGTGGAGGCGATGTTCGACGGGGGAGAAGGCGGACCCCGCCTGTCGGACCATGACGGCTTCCGCGTTCTTTATGAGCTGAGCTGGCCGGTACGTGGCGCTCCGCCGCCGCGGTGTCCGCTGCCTTGAAGCTTGTCTTCCAGGTCCTGTTCACCCATATGCGCCGCGGGAGTCGGGCGGACGGCGCTCTCGCCAACCCGGTCAGGTCCGGAAGGAAGCAGCCGTAACGAGTTCAGCTCCGGGTCGTCCCGGCTCCCACCTTCACCCTTCGACAGCCACAGCTCGAACGGCTAGTGTCGCGCATCATGGCTTCCGAATCTCCCGACTCCTTAGGCCTCGGCCTCGACGAGCCGCCGCAGCCGCAGAAGGCGCAGCCCTATCGCGTTCTCGCCCGCAAATACCGGCCGCAGAACTTCGACGAGCTGATCGGCCAGGACGCGATGGTGCAGACGCTCGGCAACGCGATCAAGCGCGATCGGCTGGCGCACGCCTTCCTGCTTACGGGTGTGAGGGGCGTCGGCAAGACCTCCACCGCTCGGCTGGTGGCGAAGGCGCTCAATTGCATCGGCCCCGACGGCAAGGGCGGCCCCACCATCTCGCCCTGCAACCTCTGCGAGCCTTGCGTCGCGATCGCGGAAGGGCGGCATATCGACGTTGTCGAGATGGATGCCGCTTCCAACACGGGCGTCGACGACGTGCGCGAGATCATCGAGGCGGTGCGCTATGCGGCCGTGTCGGCGCGCTACAAGGTCTACATCATCGACGAAGTCCATATGCTGACCAAGAACGCGTTCAACGCGCTTCTGAAAACGCTCGAAGAGCCGCCCGCGCACGTCAAATTCCTGTTCGCCACGACCGAGGTGAACAAGGTGCCGGTGACGGTGCTGTCGCGCTGCCAGCGCTTCGACCTCCGCCGCATTTCCGCCGAGCAGCTTGCGGCCCATTTCGCCGCGGTGGCCGAAAAGGAGGGCGTTGAAGTCGAGCCCGAAGCAGTCGCTCTCATTGCCCGCGCCGCCGAGGGCTCCGCGCGCGACGGCCTCTCGATCCTCGACCAGGCGATCGCGCATGGCGCGGGCGGCGTCACCGCCGATCAGGTGCGCTCGATGCTGGGACTGTCGGACCGCGGCGCCATCCGGGCGCTTCTGAGCCTGCTCCTCGCCGGCGACGCGCGCGGCGCGCTCGCCGCGGTCAGGGAGCAATATGATTTGGGCGTCGAGCCGTCGGCGCTGCTCCGGGGGCTGCTCGAAAGCGTCCACGGCATCACCCGCGCCAAGGTCGGCGGGCCGGTCGATCCCGCGCAAAGCCACGAGGAGCGCGAAGCCTATGCCCAGTGGGCGGGTTCGCTAAGCTATGCCGCCATCCACCGGCTCTGGCAGTTGCTTCTCAAGGGGCTGAGCGAGGTCAACACCGCCGCTATGCCGCTCGAAGCCGCGGAAATGGCGCTGCTCCGCGTGATCCACGCCTCCGACCTGCCGGACCCCGGCGCCCTGGTGGAAAAGCTGGCCAGCGGCGAAGCGGCGCCGGCGCCCGCAGGCGGCGAGCCCGCTGGCGGTGCCGCAAAGGCGCCGTCGAGCTTCGCCGGGCTGGTCGAGCAGCTCGCTTCGAGCGGCAAGCCCCATCTCGCGCAGCAGCTCCACGACTATGTCGGGCTGGTGCGTTACCAGCCGCCGGAGCTGGTCGTTCGGCCGGCGAAGCCGCTGCCCGGCGATTTCGTCCGCGATCTCGCGGCGGCGCTCAAGGGGATCACCGGCGACGTTTGGCAGGTTTCGGTCTCGGACGACGCCGGCGAGCCGTCGCTGCTCGACCAGGAGAAAGCGGAGGCCGAACGGCTTCGCCAGGCGGTGCTGGACGCACCGCTCGTCAAGGCGGCATTCGAGGCTTTCCCCGACGCCGAACTCGCCGCTTACACAATCAACGAACCACGGAGTGCGTAATGCCCAACCTCGACGACATCCTCAAAATGGCCCAGAATGCTCAGAACGAGCTGATGAAGGCGCAGGCGGACCTCGACAAGGTCGAGGTGGAGGGCGTCTCGGGCGGCGGCATGGTGAAGGTCCGGGCCACCGCCAAGGGCCGCATCATAGCGGTCGATATCGATGAAAGCCTGTTGCAGCCTTCCGAAAAGCAGATGATCGAGGATCTCGTCGCCGCTGCTCTGAACGACGCCCGCGGCAAGGCCGATCTCGCCGCGCAGGAAGCGATGAAGAAGGCGACCGGCGGGATGCAGCTCCCGCCGGGCTTCAAGATGCCGTTCTAGAGCCCGTTCGTCTCCACCGGCTCCGGCGGCGGCTCCGAAGCGGCTGGCGGCGGCTGGGACGGCTCGGGCTGGGGCTTGGACTCGGCCGGCTCCTCATATTCCTCGCCGGGCAGCGGGCCCGGCTGCGCGGGAGCCTGCTTCGGCGCTTCGGCTTTCGGCCGCTCGCGGCGCGCCGGCTGCTCGCGCTCCACCGGCGAGGCGGAATCGCCGTCGCCATAGAGGCAGGCGTCCAGCCGGTCGCGCTGGACCACCGCGATCCGGGCCGCGATGCTGTTGCCGTAGCGCCGGGTGAACCCGCCGGGCGTCACCGCCTCGCGTCTCTTGGGGAGCGGGAGCACCGCCGCTATCCGAGCCGCTTCGGTGCTGCTGAGGCTGGAGGCATCCTTGCCGAAATAACGCTGCGCCCCGGCGTTGACGCCATAGGTGCCGATGCCGGTCTCGGCGACGTTGAGATAGACCTCCATGATCCTTTGCTTGGACCACAGGTTCTCGATGAGGAGGGTGAACCAGGCTTCGAGGCCTTTGCGGAAATAGCCGCCGCCCTGCCACAGGAAGGCGTTCTTGGCGGTCTGCTGGCTGATCGTCGAGCCGCCGCGGATTACCGAGCCGCCACGGGCGTTGCGCCGCATCGCCTCCGCGATCGCATCCTGATCGAAGCCCCAGTGCGAGCAGAATTTGCTGTCCTCGGCGGCGATCGCCGCGCGCTTCATATCGTCGTCGATCCGCTGGAGCGGCATCCAGTCGCGGACGACGCTGCGGCCGCCCAGCATGTCGCCGATCATCGTGAAGGTGATGGGCGGATTGACGAAGCGGTAGAGCAGGACCCAGAGCAGGCTGAGGACGATGAAGAGGAAGACGGCGCGGACGATCCAGCCGGCGATCCGGCCGCCCCAGCCGCGCCTTTTCCTGACCCGGGTCCTCGCCAAGCTAGTGCGCGGGCAGCAGCCGCCGCTCGCCGGCCAGGTTCATCAGCGCCTTTTGCAGCTTCTCGAACGCTCGCACCTCGATCTGGCGGATGCGCTCGCGGCTGACGTCGTAGACCTGGGAGAGCTCCTCCAGAGTCTTCGGGTCGTCGGTGAGCCGGCGCTCGGTGAGGATATGCTTCTCGCGGTCGTTCAAGGTCTCCATCGCCTGGACGAGCAGCTCGTGGCGGACCTTGGTCTCCTCGGCCTCGGCGACGCGTTCGTCCTGCAGCGGATCGGTGTCGACCAGCCAATCCTGCCACTGGCCCTCGCCTTCTTCGCGGAGCGGCACGTTCAGCGACGTGTCGCCGCCCATCGCCATTCGGCGGTTCATCGAGACGACGTCCTCCTCGGACACGCCGAGGTCCTTGGCGATCTTGGCGACGTCTTCCGGCTTCAGATCGCCGTCCTCGAACGCTTCGATCCGGTTCTTCATCCGGCGGAGGTTGAAGAAGAGCTTCTTCTGCGCCGCGGTGGTGCCCATCTTGACGAGGCTCCACGAGCGCAGGATGAATTCCTGGATCGAGGCGCGGATCCACCACATGGCATAGGTGGCGAGGCGGAAGCCGCGGTCGGGCTCGAACTTCTTCACGCCCTGCATGAGACCGATATTGCCCTCGGAAATGAGCTCGGACACGGGCAGGCCGTAGCCGCGATAGCCCATCGCGATCTTGGCGACGAGCCTGAGGTGGCTGTTCACCAGCTTGGCGGCAGCCTCGGTGTCCTGATGCTCGGTCCACCGCTTGGCGAGCATATATTCCTCTTCGGGCGAGAGGATCGGGAATTTCTTGATCTCGGCGAGATAGCGATTGAGACCCGCCTCGCCGCCCGAGGCAGGAATGGTCGCCGGGATCTTGGTACCGCTTGCCATAATAAACTCTCAATTCTCCCTGCGCACCGCACGTTATGCTCCGTGTCGGCACTTGGTTCTTATACGGAAAGCGCTCTGAACAGTTCCTGCATATCGGACGGAATGGCGCTTTTGAAGGACAACTTTTCTGTCGTAACGGGGTGGTAAAAACCCAATATGGCGGCATGGAGCGCCTGCCGTTTGAAATCCAATTGATTTAACAGATCACGGTGAGTGATTTTAATCTTGCCGTAGACGGGATCGCCGAGCAGCGGATGGCCGATCGACGTCATGTGGACGCGCACCTGGTGGGTCCGCCCCGTCTCCAGCCGGCATTCGACCAAAGCGGATTCGCGCAAGGGCGCGACCAGCCGGTAGTGCGTCACTGCCCGCTTGCCGCGCCCTTCTCCGACGATCGCCATCTTCTGGCGGTTGGCGGCAGAGCGGGCGAGGGGCGCGTCGACGGTGCCGGCGGGCGGGTTCGGTATGCCTCCGACGATCGCCTGGTAGCGCCGGTCGATGCTGTGCTTCGCGAACTGCGCCGCAAGCCCTTCATGCGCGACATCGGTCTTGGCGACCACCAGCAGCCCTGACGTGTCCTTGTCGATGCGGTGGACGATGCCGGGCCGGGCGACGCCGCCGATGCCGGAGAGCCGCCCCGCGCAATGGTGGAGGAGAGCGTTCACGAGCGTCCCGTCGAGATTGCCGGCGGCAGGGTGCACCACCATGCCTGCGGGCTTGTCGACGACGATCAGATGCTCGTCCTCGAAGACGATCGAGAGGGCGATGTCCTGCGGCTCGTTATGCGCGGGCTCGGGCTCTGGCACGCGGATCTCGTATGTCCCGGCCTTCGCCTTGGAAGAGGGGTCGCGGACCTGGGCTCCAGCCGGATCGCGTACCTCGCCGCTCGATATCAGCGCCTTGAGGCGCTCGCGCGACAAGGCCGGCACCGCCGCCGCCAGCGCGCGGTCGAGCCGCCATCCGGCCGCTTCCGAAGCGATTTCCGCGCGAATGATCGACACCCCCCGGCCCATCCGTTACGATGTGGATATGAAGTGACGGATATCAAGGGACCTGCTCCACCGGCTGCGCAACGAGGCGCGAGCCGCTGCCACCAAAGCCAATCAGCCATGGGCCAGCACGCCATTCTGCCGATGCCGGGGTTCAGCGCCAGAGCTGGAGCGAACGAATTGCCCCTGGCACGCTTGCTTTGTCGTCAGGACGAGACAGAATCCGCTCCGTCAAACGCCAACTTCCCCGAACAGGAGTTTTCCGCCACAGATCCGTCACCCAGAATTCCCCGGACCAATCCTCTCCATCGAGAGCTGCCTCCATCTCGATGCGGCTCGCGAACACGGTCACTGAGCCTTGCCTCCGACTGTAAATCTCGTGGAAACGGTAGGAATTGCAGAGGTAGCGGCCGCCCGCTGCTTCAAGCCAACTCTTTGCATCGAGGATCACCGAAGGCTTCGAGCCCACGACCATCCTGAAGTTCCGCGAAGTGAGCGTTTTCAATGTCCGGAGGTCACGGCCCACCCACGCCCGCATCCAGCGATGCTCGAGTGCCTCAATAATGGTCGGGAGATCGGCCATGCCGGAAGCGCTACAAGCATAAATGCGTTCGCGCAAACGGCTGAAACTGGCTTCCCGCCAAGGTGGGCAATGTCGGCTTTCGCCCCTTTGCGGGCATTCATAGGGGCAACCCAGCCAGCGCGGCTCGCGTTGTGTGGACATGACATTAAACTTCCGAACGGCGTTGTGCGCCTGTGCTGCATTGACGTTCGCGCCTGCCTGCACGACCACGCCGACACTTCCGGCTGTGCCGATCAATCAGGAAGCGTTGGTCGGGTCCTGGGAGCTAAGCCATGTCGGCACACGGCCAGTCTCGCGAGGAATAACCCTTAATTTCAGCCCCGACGGCACCGTCAGGGGAACAACAAGATGCAACAGCTGGTCGAGCCGCTATCAGGTACTTCCGCCCAGACTCGTTTTTCCCGACGACATCATCATCACTGTAGCCGGATGCCCCGGCTGGCCTCCGAACAGGCTTCTTGTCGAGCAGGCGGAAAGAACGCTCTTCCGTGCTGAAGCCGCCTATCTTTCGGCTGACCGGCAGCGGCTCTATGTTCGCGGCGCGGAGACACTGGAGTTCATTCGCACTCGATAATTCATCACTCCGAATTCAGCTGAGCCGAACGTCCGCTTTCCACCCCGTTGCGAACATTGCCGAACCGCCGCCTTGCCTCTCCAGCGCCGGTGCGCTTATGGGCGGGGCAGGAGAGCCCGATGAAATCCCACGAATTTGCAAGCCTGCTTTGCTCGCGCCTTTGCCATGACCTTCTCTCGCCCGTAGGGGCCCTCAACAACGGGGTGGAGCTGCTCGCCGACGAGCAGGATCCCGAGATGCGCGAGCAGTGCCTGGTTCTGCTCGCCGACAGCGCGCGCGTTTCGGCGAACAAGTTGAAATTCTTCCGGCTCGCCTTCGGGGCTGCGGGCGGGTTCGGCGACGAGGTCGACACCGGCGAGGCGCGGGCGGCGATCGAGGGGATGTTCGGCGGCGACGGACGGATCGAGCTCGCCTGGATGGTGGACGAGCCCAGGATGAGCAAGTCCGCGCTGAAGGTGCTCCTGAACCTCGTTCTGATCGGCGGCGACGCGCTGGTGCGCGGCGGCGCCCTTACCGTGGGTGCCGAAAGGCACAATGGCGGGATCGACATCGTCGTTCGGGCGGAGGGCCCCCGCATCATCCTCGATCCGGAGCTCCGAAGGGCGCTGCTCGGTGAGGCGGGCGAGGAGGACATCGCGCCGCGCGGTGCGGCGGCGTGGCTGGTTCACTGCCTGGTTAGCGACGGCGGCGGCGAAGTGCAGGTCGCCGACCAGGAAGAGGGGATGCTGCTGCTGGGCGCTTCGCTCCCGGCCTGATCTGCGCGGCGGGTAAACGGGTCCTTTACCAACTCCGGCCATAAGAGCCCCGACTGCCGGCGCGCGGATGGGGCCACATGGACGATCTGATTCAGGAATTCATAGCGGAAACGCGGGAGATGCTCGAAGCCTTGAGCGGCGAGATCGTCGCCTGGGAAGCGGCGCCGGGCGACCGCGCGCGGCTCGACGAGATTTTCCGCTTCGTCCATACCGTCAAGGGCAATTGCGGCTTTTTCGACCTGCCGCGGCTCGAGAGCCTGAGCCATGCCGCCGAGGACGTGCTCGCCGAAGTCCGTGCCGGCCGCCGCGCCGCCGACCAGAAGCTGGTGAATGCGGTCCTCGCGGTGATCGACCGGATCGGCGAGCTCGTCCACGCGCTGGAGACAGGCGAGGCGGTGGGAAGCGAGGATGACGAGCAGCTGATCAACGCGCTGAGCGACGCCTATGCGGGGCCGGCGCAGGTCGAGGCGGCGTTAGGCGGCGCGACCGAGGTCAGGAAGAACCTCCGCAGCATCCGACTGTCGGTCGATCTCCTCGACCGCATGATGAGCGGGGTTTCCGACATGGTGCTGGCGAGGAATGAGCTCGCCCGGCGCCTGCGCGAAGCCGAGCGGGACGTCGCCGTCGAGGCCGCCTTCGAGCGCGTCTCCGCCTGCATCGCCGAGATGCGCGACGCGATCACCCGGACGCGCATGCAGCGGATCGAGAATCTGTTCCTGAGCCTGCCGCGCATGGTGCGCGACCTGTCGGCCGAGCTCGGCAAGCAGGTGGCTCTGGAAGTGGATGGCGGCGACGTCGAGCTCGACCGCGAGATGATCGAGATGATCCGCGATCCCCTGACCCACATCGTCCGCAACGCGATCGACCACGGCATTGAGGCACCGGCCGAGCGCGAAAAGGCGAAGAAGCCCGCCGCCGGCATCCTCCGTGTGTCCGCGCGCCAGTCGGGCAACCAGATTTTGATCGAGGTCGCCGACGACGGCCGCGGCATCGACGGCGACAAGCTCGTCAAGAAGGCGGTGGCGAACGGCATTCTGACTGCCGAGCAGGCCGAGCGGCTTTCGCCGGCCCAACGCAATGCGCTTATTTTCGAGGCGGGGCTTTCGACCGCGCGGGAAGTCACCGCCATATCGGGCCGCGGCGTCGGCATGGACGTGGTCCGGGCCAATATCGAGCGGATCGGCGGCATCGTCGACGTCGAGAGCAGACTTGGCAACGGTCTCCGGCTGACGCTGCGCGTGCCGCTTACCCTCACCATCATTCCCGCTCTGACGGTGAGCGTCGGCGGACAGAATTACGCCATCCCGCGCTCGGCGATCGAGGAGATCGTCAGGAGCCGCGGCAACTCGGTCAGGATCGAGAATCTCGGCGGCTCCGCAATCGCGAGCATCCGCGACAAGCGCGTGCCGCTGATTGCGCTCGCCGACGTGCTGGGGGTCGAGAGCCGGGCGGGGGAGGACGAGCAGAACATGATCCTGCTGAGGCCCGCGGGCGGCGACGTCTATGCGCTCGCCGTCGATACGGTGCACGACCATGAGGAACTGGTGGTGAAGCCCGCCGCTCCCGCGGTGATGGCGACCGGGCTCTATGCCGGAACGACGCTCGCCGACGACGGCAGCCCGATATTGCTGCTCGACCCGTCGGGGGTTGCCGCCAATGCGGGCGTCATGCTCGACCAGAACGAGATCGACAAGCTCACCGCCAAGCCCGCCTCCGCCTCGTCGGCGGCGCGGGAGGATATTCCGGCGCTGATGTTCCGCACGCTCGAAGGAGCGCGGCGGGCGGTGCGGCTCGCCGTCGTCGAGCGGATCGAGGATGTGAGCGTGGACGCCATCCAAGAGAGCGCCGGACGGATGCGGGTGGCGCTCGACGGGCGCATCCTGCCGCTGGCCGGCTGCGAGAATGGGGTTCCCGAAGGGACTCTCCGCATCTTCCGGCTGACCGACGGCGCGAGCGAAATCGCCTACGGCTTCCGCGAAGTGATCGACATCGTCGCGCTCACCGACGAGGTGCAGCCCGCCAAGGGTCCGGGCGAGGTTTGCGGGGTGACTCTGGTGAACGGCGAGCAGGTCGAACTGCTCGACCCCTATTGGCTGTTCGAGATGCATCTCGAAGGCGCGGCCGACCCTGCCGAGCGGCCGGTCTGCGCGCTTCCGGCGGGCGACAGCTGGATGGAGAATATCCTCCGGCCGATCGTCGAAAATGCCGGCTACCGTGTGGTCCGCGAAGGCGAGGCCGAGGCGGGCGAAGCCGACGTGCTGATCGCCAGCGCCGAAGGCGACGTGCCCCAAATCGGCTCCGGCAAGGTCCTGAGGATCAGGGCTCGCGCCGAAGCGTCGGGCGCGAAGGACGACAGCATCTACCGCTACGATCGGGCGGCGCTCCTGACCGCGCTCAGCCAAAGCGCGGCGAAAAGGAAAAAGGCATGAACGAGCTTCACCTGATCCTTCGCCTCGCGGGCGAACGGGTCGCCATCCCAGCGGCCGACGTTGAATCGGTTGTGGAACTGGAAGGGCTCACGCCCGTCCCGCGCTCGACCCGGCACGTGGCGGGTCTGTCGGCGCTCCGGAGCCGGGTGCTTACCGTCATCGACTGTTTCGCTTCGCTGGAGCTCGGCCGCGCCGCCGACCGGCAAGTGCGCGAAGCGGTGGTCGTCGAGGCGGACGGCCATCCCTATGCGCTGATCGTCGACAGCGTCGAGGACGTGGTCGAGACGGCGAGCGCGGTCCAGCCGGTGCGGACCTCGCTCGGCGGCGGCTGGCGCCGGGTCGCCAAAGGCATGATCGAGGCCGAGGGCGACCTCTTGCTTCTGATCGACACCCAGGCGCTGATCGCCGGCCCTGCCGCACAAGCCGCATGACGGCCTTAAGATAGGGGTTACCAATTGGCCTTATGCTGAGCGCCGGGCCGAACAGAGTGAGAGTGGGTATGAAGAGCTGTCTTGTCGTCGACGATTCGAAGGTGATCCGCAAAGTCGCGCGCCATATCCTCGAGACGCTGGATTTCGCCGTCGACGAGGCCGAGGACGGCCAGGAGGCGCTCGACCGCTGCGGCGACCGCATGCCGGACGTGGTGCTCCTCGACTGGAACATGCCGGTGATGAGCGGAATGGAGTTTCTGAAGAAGCTCCGCGGGGCTTCCCATCCGGTCCAGCCCAAGGTCGTGTTCTGCACCACCGAGAATGACGCGGCTCACATCCGGGCGGCGATCGAGGCCGGCGCCGACGAATATGTGATGAAGCCGTTCGACCGCGAGACCCTGCAAAGCAAGCTGCAGATCGTCGGGGTCGCGTGACCCGGACCATGGCTGTGGCACCGGGCCGGTCCGCCAGAGGCGTGGACCGGGCGGCGCCGCAGGATGCCCCCATCAAATTGATGATCGTGGACGATTCGCCGATTGCGCGGGCCGTCCTTTCGCGGATGATCGCCAGCCAGAAAGGTTTCGAGGTCGTCGCCACCGCCGGCAATGCCGGCGACGCTCTGGCCGCGCTGAAGAGCGTGCGGGTGGACATCGTCCTCCTGGACGTCGAGATGCCCGGCACCAGCGGGCTTGACGCGCTGCCTGAAATCCTCCGCGCAGGCAACGGGGCGCGCGTGCTGATCGTTTCCTCGCTTGCGGAAGACGGCGCCGAAACCACCGTGCGCGCCCTCGCGCTCGGCGCCGCCGACACTCTACCCAAGCCCGGCACCGGCACCTTCGCCGGCCGCTTTTCAGAGGTTCTCGCCAATCGGCTCCGCGCCATCGGCCGAGTGGGCCGCAAAGACGAGCCGCTTCCAGTCCCGGCGGCTCAGCCGTCGGCGGCCGATATCAAGCTGCGCGCCATGCCGGATTACAGGCTGGGCTGCCTCGCGCTCGGGGCTTCGACCGGCGGGCTCCATGCCTTGAGCGAATTCCTTCGCGCGCTGCCGACCAGCATCGGCGCGCCGATCCTCCTCACCCAGCATCTGCCGCCGGCCTTCATGCCCTTCTTCGCGCGGCAGATCGAAGCCGCGTCGGGCCGGCTCACCCGCGTCGCCGAAGATAATCTTCCGCTTCAGCCGGAGCGCATCCTGATCGCACCGGGCGACGCGCATCTGTCGCTCCACCGTCATGGGAGCGTCGTCACCGTGAAGCTCAGCCAGGCTCCGGTCAGCTCGGGCTGCAAGCCTTCGGTCGATCCGATGCTGTGGTCGCTTGGGGAAACTTACGGAGCGAGCGGCCTCGGCGTGATCTTCAGCGGCATGGGGCGCGACGGCCTCGTCGGCAGCGCGAGGCTGGTGAACAGCGGCGGCGCGGTGATCGTCCAGAATGAAGAGACTTCGGCGGTCTGGGGCATGCCGCGCGCGATTGCGGAGGCGGGGCTTGCCTCGGCCGTGCTGTCGCCGGCGGAGCTGGCGGGCCGGGTAGCCGCGTGTGCGGAAGGAGCGGCCAGGTGAACGGCGCCTCCGCCCGCATCCTCGGCTCGCTGCTCGAAACGCGTACCGGACAGCAGCTCACCATGAGCCGCCGCTGGCGCATCGAGACCGCGCTCAAGTCGCTGATGCGGGAACGCGAGCTTGCGACGCTGGACCAGCTGATCGCGCTCGTCGTGGGGGGGCGCGAGCCCGGCCTCGCCGAACGGGTGGTGGAGGCCTTGCTCAACAACGAAACCTATTTCTTCCGCGACCGCACCCCCTTCGACATGTTGCTGAACGGGCCGCTGGCACGGCTCGAAGAGGCGCGGGCGAAGGAGAAAAGGATCAGCATCTGGTGCGCCGGCTGCTCGACCGGCCAGGAAGTCTATTCGCTGGCGATGAGCTTTGCCGAGCAGCCCGAGCGCTGGCGGGGCTGGAAGATCGACATCCTCGGCACCGACGTCTCCCGCTCCGCGATCGAGCGGGCCCGCCAGGGGCTCTATTCGCAGTTCGAAGTGCAGCGCGGGCTGCCCGTCCTCCAGATGATCCGCTGGTTCGAAGAGAAGGAAGGCCAGCAGTGGCAGGTCTCCGACGGGCTTCGCCAGGCGGTGCGCTTTCAGGCGCACAACCTCACCGAGCGGCCGCCGCAGCCGGCGCCGTTCGATATCATCCTGTGCCGCAACGTGCTCCTCTATTTCACGGCGCCGATGCGGCGGGCGGTGTTCGCCCGCCTTGCCGAGGCGAGCCGTGCCGACGCCGTGCTGATGCTCGGCGCCGGTGAGACGGTGATCGGCCAGACCGGCGACTTCGCCTCCGACCCCGAGCATCGTGGGCTCTACATGAAGACGCCCGCCGCGGCTTCGCAGCCGCGCCGCGCCGCCTTCGGCTGACCCTACGGGCTTGACGCGCCGCGCATTTTGGAGCGCAAGAGGCGGATGATCGAGGCCGTCGATTGCCCTTCGCCCAATTACGACGAGCGCTCCTCGTCGGTTTCGATGATCGTCCTTCATTACACCGGCATGGAGGACGAGGAATCGGCGATCGCGCGCCTCTGCGATCCCGAAGCCAAGGTCTCCTGCCATTATCTGGTCAGGGAAGACGGGCAGATCCTCCGCATGGTGCCGGAAGAGAAGCGCGCCTGGCATGCCGGCCGCTCCTTCTGGCGCGGCATTTCCGGCGTCAACGATGCCAGCATCGGCATCGAGATCGTCAATCCGGGCCATGAATTCGGCTATCGTCCCTTCACAGAGGCGCAGATGGACGCGCTTGTCCCGCTCGTCTCCGACATCATGATCCGGCACGACATCGCTCCGTCCAATGTCGTCGGCCATTCGGACGTCGCGCCTGCGCGCAAGCAGGACCCGGGAGAGCTGTTCGACTGGGCGCGATTGGCCAAGCTCAATCTGGCGCTGAAGCGGCCGACCCGCAATCTGATGGACCCGCTCTGGACCGACGGCGGTTTCCTGCTCGCGCTCGAGCGGTTCGGCTACGACGTGAGCGACCGCAAGGCGGCGGTGGAGGCCTTCCAGCGCCGCTTCCGCCCGGAGCATATCGACGGCGAGATCGAAGGCGAGTGCCGCGCGATCCTTTTGAGCCTGCTCTTGGATCGAGAGCGGGGAATCGCTAGATAGCAAGGGCCAGAGGGTCGGGCGGCCGCGGCCCGCGCAAGCGGGGCGAGGAAAGTCCGGGCTCCACGGAACGACGGTGCCGGGTAATTCCCGGCGGGCCAGAGAGCGATCTTTGGTCCAGGGACAGTGCAACAGAAAGCAAACCGCCGGTCTTCGGGCCGGCAAGGTCGAAAGGGTGCGGTAAGAGCGCACCGCGCCTCCGGCAACGGCGGGCGGCACGGTAAACCCCACCGGGAGCAAGACCGAATAGGGGCGGCACATGGGCCTGTTCCGGCTCGTCGCCCGGGTTGGTTGCTTGAGGGGCGGAGCGATCCGTCTCCTAGATGAATGGCCGCACAGGCGGAGGAATCCGCTGGACAGAACCCGGCTTACAGACCCTCTGGCATTTTTCTTACCTTCGCCGCGGCCAAGGCTGGTCGCGGCCTCATCGGCACTCTATCTGACAGGCATGGCCAAGCAGACGCGCTCGAACGACTGGGGATTTCCGCGCTGGCGCAGCTATGGCGGAGAGCGCGCGGCGACAGAGGTGCGGCTGTGCGACCGCCATGGCTGCACCGAGCCCGGCGACCGGCCCGCGCCCAAGTCCCCGAACAAGCCCGAACGCTGGTATTTCTGCGAGCGCCACGCCGCCGAGTACAACCGCAACTGGAATTATTTCGAGGGCCTCTCCGCCGAGGAGGCCGCCGCGCGCGAGAGCGCCGAGACGCGCGATGCCGGCGGCTATCAGCAGGCCCGCCATTACGGCTGGGGCGGCCCCGGCGACGGCAGCCGCAGCCGCGACGAGATGCGCGCGCTCGAAGTGCTGGAGATTGAAGGCGATCCCGATTTCGACGAAATCAAGAACGCCTATCGCCGCCTTGCCAAGGCCAATCACCCCGACGTTGCGCCGGGGGACAAGGAGGCCGCCGCGCGCTTCCAGGCGGTGCAGACCGCCTATGAGGTGCTGAGGAAGGCCGAGGAGCGGCGGGCGAGCCTGTCGCCTTAGGGTCAAAGACGTCATTGCGAGCGAAGCGACGCAATCCAGTACGAGCTTCAGACGCAAATGGATTGCCGCCTCGCTTCGCTCCTCGCATGACGGAGAATAGCGTCAGATATTCGTGAACATATAGGTCGCCGCCACGTGCGCGACAGGATCGGCCGGGTCGCCGTTATGGGCAAGGCCGCGCGTGAAGCCGACGCTGCGGGTGACCGCATAGCATTCGCCCCGTCCGAATATCTTCCGGTCGGGTGTGGCAGGCCGCAGATAATCGATCCGCATGTCGAGCGTCGCCTGCGGGCGGAAGCGGTCGAGCTTCACCCAGATCGCCATGCTGAGCGCCATGTCCATCAGGCTGATGATCGGCCCGGAGGCGATGATGCCGCTTTCGGGAACGCCGATCAGCTTTTCCCGATAGTCGAGGCCGAGCTCGACCCAGTCGGCGCCGTGGTCCGCATAGGAGATCCCAAGCGCTCCGCCATGGCCGACCTGGCCGGCGAATTCGGTGAAGAGCTTCGCATCGAAGCCTTTCTTGCCGAAATCGAACGTCGCCGTCACTTGAGCCGCGCCGCGGTCTCGCGAATCAGCGCGATCATGTTGGGAATGCCCTGGGTGCGGTTGGAGCTGAGCTGGTTGCCGAGGTCGAAGGGGGCAAGCGCGCCTTCTATGTCGGCGTCCAATATCTCCTGAGGGGTCCTGTCCTGCACCGCCGTCAGCACGAGCGCGATGATCCCCTTGGTGATGGCGGCATTGCTGTCGGCGAGGAAATGCAGCCGTCCGTCGCGCGTCATTGGATAGACCCAAACCGAAGCGGAGCAGCCGCGCACCAGCGTGGCGTCGGTCTTGAGCGCGTCCGGCATCGGCTCCAGACCGCGGCCGAGGTCGATCAGCAGCCGGTAGCGATCGTCGGCTTCGAGCAGCTCATAGTCGCCGTAGATGTCGTCGAGGCTTGCGTACATGGAGGGGAGATAGGGCCGGGGAGGGGCTTCGTCACCTCCCCATGGCCGCCGGTCAGGGATCGATGCCGTTGGCGATCGCTTCGAGCTTGCGGATGCGCTCCTTGAGGTCGGCGACTTCGATCCGCGTCCCGGACGCAGGCGGAGAAGGCTCGCCTTTGCGCCCGGCCAGCTCCAGCCGCTTGAGGTCGAGCCACTCCTGCCAGCCCTTGAGAGCGGCCGCGCTGACGATGCCGGTCCCGGCGACGGCGGTGGAGGCCACAGCGATCATGATGGAAGGATCGTACATCCTGCCTCTCCCTTATCGATCCCGCAGCCGCTCGATCTCGCGCTCGAGCGAATTTTCCTTCTCGACGGTGATGCGCTCGATCACGGCGAGCCGTTCCTTCAGCGCCTTCAGTTCCTCGCGAAGGCGCGCATTTTCGCGGGCGCCGGAGCCATCCGCGTCACTGAGGCCGGTCCCGCCATTCCTGTGGGAGTAGCCGTAACGCGCTTTAACGATGCTCGCGATCATCACGATCGCGACGATCAGCACCACCATCATTTGACCACCGGTCATTCCGATTCTCCTGTCTGTGCGGTTCAGTTCTTCGGCAGGCGCAGGCTTTCGATTTCCTGCGTCAGCCGGTGGCTGTCGTCGGTCACGATCCGCTCCACGGTGGCGAGCCGGTCCTTGATCGAGCCGAGCTCCGCCTTCAATTGCGCGTTTTCGGCACTGAGCAGCTTCACCCGCTCCATCGTCTCGTCATTCTTCTGCGGATAGACCGCCTGCCCCCAGGCCCCGTCCAGCGGGTAGCCGTGCTTGACCCTGAGCCAGGTGGTGAAGATCCAGCCGCCCACCGCAAGGATGCCGATCATCGCGGCGACCGGGGCAAAGGCTTCGAACGGAAACATTTTCTTCTCCCTGAATTCGATTAGCGCAGATTGTCTATTTCGCGGGCGGTGCG
Organism: Allosphingosinicella sp.; assembly: GCA_035553755.1. Classification (GTDB taxonomy): domain Bacteria; phylum Pseudomonadota; class Alphaproteobacteria; order Sphingomonadales; family Sphingomonadaceae; genus Allosphingosinicella. Next base: position 9,058 of record DATMJS010000023.1, on the reverse strand, counting down.
CTCGGCCGGATCGGTGGCGATCCGCTCCAGCACCGCGATCCGCTCCTCCAGCCGGCCGACCTGCCCCTTGAGCCCCGCATTCTCGTTCGAGAGCAGCTCGATCTGGCGCGAAGCGCCGAGGCCGTCGCGGTAAGCAGTCACGTCCCCGGCGCTGTCATGTCTCGTCCTGATCCAGCTGGTAAGCACCCAACCGAGCGAGCCGAATACGCTCATGACTACGACCGCGAGAGCTAATTGTGGTGTCATTTAACGTATCCCCCTGCTGCCCCGCCGCTCTCAGCGGAGCCGTTCGATTTCCTGGCTCAAGCGGCTGTTGGAGCTGGTTACATAAGTCTCCACGTCGGCAAGGCGCCGGTCGATCTCGCGGAACTTCGAGCGCACGTCGCGGACGGTGCGGCGCGGCGAGGCGCGGACGCCCTGCCAGAATTTGGCGTCGTCCGGACTCTGGTCGCTGAGCTCGCGCGGCTTGACCGGCGCGATGAAGCCGGCGGCGAGATAGACCAGGATCGGGGCGCCCGACCCCATGACGACGGCCAGCACGAGGCCGATGCGGATGATCGTTACGTCGACCCCCGTATAATCGGCGATTCCGGCGCAGACGCCGAGCCATTTGCCGTTCTGCTTGTCGCGGTAGAATTTGGTGCGGCGCGGCTCCTCGCTCACTGCTTGATCCTCTTCATGGTCTGGAGCTGATCCTCGATTCCGGTGTCGGCGGGATCGCAGGCGATCGCGCGCCAGCCGGGATTCTCGGCCGTCATGATGCGTTCGATCGAGCAGAGCCGGTCGTCGAGGCGGCGGGCCATCTCATGGAGCTCGTCGAGCAGGTTCTCGTCTTCGCGGGTCAGAGTCGCGGCGCTCTTCCACTTGGTGATGTAGTGGAAGATCAGCCAGGGCAGGCCGAGGAATATGACCGGAACGACAATAATCGGAATTAGCACCTCTTCCATCTGATCAGCCCTCCGAGCTCTGGTTGCCGGCGCGCTTGGCTTTCAGCGCCTCCAGTTCCGCTTCCACTTTCTCCGAGGCGCGAAGCTCGGCGATTTCCTCCTCCAGCGTCTTGCCGGGGCCGCCGAGGCTCAGCGCGTCGGCATGGCCTTCGGCAAGATCGACCCGCCGCTCGAGCACGTCGAAGCGCGAGAAGGCCTCGTCGACCTTGGAGCCGGCATACATTTCCCGCATGCGGACCCGGTTCTGCGCGCTTTCGAGGCGGCTGACGATCGCGTTCTGGCGGGTGCGCGCCTCGCGCAGCTTGGTCTGGAGCTTGGCGATGTCGGCTTCCGAAGCGCGAAGCGCGTCGTCGAGCACCGCGATCTCGGCCTTGAGGCTGTCGGCCATGTCGGCCGCCTTCTGCTTCTCGACCAGCGCCGCCTTGGCGAGGTCCTCGCGGTCCTTGGACAAGGCCAGCTCCGCCTTCTCGGTCCAGCTGTCCTGCAGCCGGTCGAGCTTGGCGATCTGCCGGCGCATCTCCTTCTGGTCGGCGATGGTCCGCGCGGCCGAGGCGCGCACTTCTACCAGCGTCTCCTCCATCTCCATGATGATCATCCGGATCATCTTGGCGGGGTCCTCCGCCTTGTCGAGCAGGTCGGTGAAATTGGCGGCAATGATATCGCGCGTCCGCGAAAAGATTCCCATGGGTATCAACTCCTTGAATGAACTGGCGGGTTGCCGGCCGGCAGGGGCTGCAGTCCCCCTCGGCCGAGGCCCGCGCGGAGCCGAAGTGGGACGGGGCGGAATGGGCGCCTCGTCGTCCGGCCCGAAGATTTCTGGATCAGCCACGTGCCTCTTCCGGTTGAGCCTGCGCATAAACCACCGGAGCCGTCTCGACTGCCCTGGCGGGGCCGACGGCGGCGCCGACCGCGGTGGTGGTGAGGATGAGCGCGCCGATGGCGGCGACGGCTATGCGCTGGATGTCGATATGGTCGAACTTGAACATTGCTGGTCTCCCTGAACCTGTTGCCCCGCCCGTCCCGGCGGTGTTGGCGATTTCTTTTCAAATGCCGTGCCAAATCCGGGGAATGGCGCAAATCCGCAAAAAGGCGGCGTTCCGGCCTGCCATAGCCGACATTGTTCTTGCCAAGAGGTAGGAAATAGCCCCAAGTCTTGGGAATGGAGCGCAACACCCATCTGGTCGGCCAGGCCTCTTCCTTTCTCGACGCGGTCGAGCGGGCGAGCCGCGCCGCGCCGCTCGACCGGCCGGTGCTGGTGATCGGCGAGCGCGGCACCGGAAAGGAGCTGATCGCCGAGCGCCTCCACCATCTTTCCGCGCGCTGGGACGGCCCGCTCGTGGTGATGAACTGCGCCGCGCTTCCGGAGACGTTGATCGAGGCCGAGCTGTTCGGGCACGAAGCGGGAGCCTTCACCGGAGCCGCCAAGTCGCGCGCGGGCCGCTTCGAGGAGGCGGACGGAGGCACCTTGTTCCTGGACGAACTGGCGACGCTCTCTTCGCCCGCCCAGGACCGGCTGCTGCGCGCGGTCGAATATGGCGAGGTCACCCGGATCGGCGCCAGCCGTCCGACCAAGGTCGACGTCCGCATCGTCGCCGCCACCAACGAGCATCTGCCGAAGCTCGTCGAGGAGAACCGCTTCCGCGCCGATCTGCTTGATCGGCTGTGCTTCGAAGTGGTGACCTTGCCGCCGCTCAGGCACCGGATCAGCGACATCCCGGTGCTCGCGGACCATTTCGCGCGCCGAATGGCGCTGGAGCTGGAATGGCCGGGCTGGCCCGGCTTCAGCTCGGCCGCGGCCAACAAGCTCCTCTCCTACGATTGGCCGGGCAACGTCCGTGAGCTCAGGAACGTGGTCGAGCGGGCCGTCTATCGCTGGGACGATCCTTCCGCGCCGGTCGACGCCATCCAGTTCGATCCGTTCGAGTCGCCCTGGCGGCCGGCCCAGGCGGCTTCGGCTGTGGAGCGGGACTCGCCGGCCGAAGCGCCGCGCCGGCTTGCGGCGCCGGGCGGGGCGCTCGCCTACGATCCCGCCAGTTGCGCGGATTTCCGGCTTGCCGTAGCCGAATATGAGAAGGCGATCCTCGCTGCGGCCCTTGAAAAATGCCGCTGGAATCAAAGGGCTGCCGCCGCGGCGCTTCAGCTGAGCTACGATCAGCTCCGCCACGCGCTCAAACGGCACGATCTGATGGCTTCGGAGGCGAAAACATAGTAAGATAGCGGGACGAGGAGGTAACGGACATGAGGTTCGGAATAGTCTTCTTGTTCACCGCGGCGGCCGCTTTTTCAGCCCCCGCGCTTTCATCGGTAACGGTAATCGGGAACAGCTCGGCCCAGTCCTGCTTCAAGGCTGCGGATTCGCCGGCGCGTCCGACGGTCGATCAGCTTCGGCAGTGCGACCGGGCTTTGGGCGAGGAAGCGCTTTCCCGCCGCGACCTTGCGGCCACCCACGTCAATCGCGGGGTCATACTCGTTCGGATGGGCAGGATGGGAGATGCCATGCACGATTTCGATGCCGCCATGGCAATCGATCCCAATGAGCCGGAAAGCTATTTGAACAAGGGCGCGGCGATGATGCGCACCGGCCGGCCGGGAGAGGCGCTGCCGCTGTTCAGCATGGCGCTCCAGAAGAATACGCGCAGGCCTGCTTTGGCTTATTACGGCCGGGGCGTAGCCCATGAGGATCTCGGCGATGTCCAGTCAGCCTATATGGACTATCGCCGCGCGAGCACGGCCAATCCGGAATGGAACGTTCCGCGCGAGGAGCTTGCCCGCTTCGCCGTGAGGGCCCGCCGCTAGGCGCTGTCGGTCCCGTCGCTGCGGGACTGGAAAAAAGCGGTGATCCCTTCTCCTCCCCGCGCGTTGGCCGGATGAAACCCCAACGCGCGAGGAGAATTTCGATGGCGTTCACGCTTCCCGACCTGCCGTTTTCGAGAGACGCGCTCGGCGACTTCATGTCCGCCGAGACGCTCGACTATCATTACGGCAAGCATCACAAGGCCTATGTCGACAAAACCAACTCGATGCTGGCCGAAAAGGGGCTGGAGGGCGCCTCGCTGGTGGAAGTGATCCGGGCGGCGCGGGAGCGGGGCGACAATGGCCTGTTCAACAACAGCGCCCAGATATGGAACCACAATTTCTACTGGCAGTGCCTCGCGGCTCCCGACGGCCAGCGCCCCACCGGCCAGCTTGCCGAGATGATCGACGACTCCTTCGGATCGTCGGACAATCTGCTCGCCAGGCTCAAGGAGGAGGCGGTCGGCCATTTCTCCAACGGATGGGCCTGGCTCGTGCTCGACCGCGACCGGCTCAGGATAACCTCGCTCCACGACGCCGACACGCCCGTCGTCTATGACGGAATGAAGCCGCTGCTGACGCTCGATGTCTGGGAGCATGCTTATTATATCGACTATCGCAACGCTCGGCCGGATTTCGCCGAGCGGGTGCTCGGCAATATCGTCAACTGGGAATTCGTCGCGCAAAATCTCGACGGCGACGGCGAGGCTAGGGCGAACCTCGAAAGCTGAGCTGGAGTGGGGCCGCCATATCCGGCCGGAGGGTCGTTCGGGGATCGGACTGGACTTCGTGCGCTTCCGGCGCGTGATGAATCCAGGGAACGCGCGGGGCGGCCCGGAAGTTAGCTGTCGAGCCACCAACCATCCGGACCGACATGCCATGGCCGAGCAGAAGGAAGTAGCAGCGATCCCGCTGGCCGAGGAGCGGCTGGCGGTCGAGAAAAGGCAGGTGGAGGCGGGGCGGCTGCGCATCCGCGTTTCCGTCGACGAGCGCGAGGAGCGGGTCCCGGTCGAGCTTGACCATGACGAGGTGGAGATCGAGCGGGTCCCGAAGAACCTCACCGTGTCCGAGCTTCCGGCCGTCCGGGTCGAGGGCAACACCACGATCATCCCGGTCGTGGAGGAGGTGGCGGTCCTCGAGAAGCGGCTCGTGGTGGTCGAAGAGATCCATGTCAGGCGAAAGACGGTGACCGGGACCGAGGAGATTCCGGTGACGCTGCGATCGGAACAGGCCGCGGTCGAGCGCGAACGCGGCCCCGCCTCCACCAATGCCGCCTCCACCAATGCCGCCTCCGCCAATGCTGCCGAGGAGGGCCGCTGATGCCCAGCACCGTAATAGCCCATTTCGACGACGAGGCCGAAGCCGACCGGATCCTTTCCGCCGTCGCCGCCAAGGTTCCGCTGCAGGATTCCGCGGTGCTCGCGCCCGGTCTTCCCGGGACGCTGACGCTCGACAGCCTCGATCTCGGCCCGGAGGAGCGTTCCGCCTGCGAGGCCCAGCTGAAGCGCGGCGGTTTCCTCATGGTGGCCCAGGCCGCCGGCCCCGGCGAAGCGGAGGCGATCGTCCGGACGCTGGACGAGATCGCGCCCCAGATCATCGTCGCCGCCCTGCAGTCTCCGGAGCGCCCTTCCGGTCCCGCGCCCGCGGCCGAAGAGCGGGTGCCGGTTGCCGAACAAGCGCCGACTAAGGTCGCCGAAGAACGGATACCGATCGTCGAGGAGGAGCTCGCCATCGGCAAGCGGGAGGTTCGTCGCGGCGGCGCGCGCGTCCATTCCTACCCGGTCGATGTTCCCGTGCGGCAGCAGGTAGAGCTGCTGGAGGAGGAGGCGAGCGTCACCCGCCGGCCCGTCAACCGCCGGCTGACCGAGGAGGAGGTGGTCGAGGGCGGCCTGCTTCGGGATCGTGTCATCGAAATTGCCGAGATGCGCGAGGAGGCGGTCGTTTCCAAGGAGGCGTTCGTCCGCGAAGAGCTGGTGGTGACCAAGAATGTAAAGCCGCGGGTCGAGCAGATTCACGACACCGTCCGCCGCACCGAGGTAGAGACCGAGGCGCTTCAACCCGAAGGGCTTGAGCGCAAGTAGCCGCCTGGCGAAGTCCTTCGCGTCAGCCGAACACGCGCAGCAGAGCGCCGAGGACGAACGAAGCGGCCACCAGCAGGCAGACCAGGGCAATCTGCCGCCTCATGTCGTGATCGGCGGCCCGAGCGGGCTGCGGCGGAGGCTCGGCGGCTCCGGGAATTCTGCCGGGAATCTGCTTGATCTCCGGGCGGCCCGGCTCGGCAGCCGCCGGCGGAGCCGTCTTCGGGGCGGCCGGGTGGCTGACGCCCGCCGGCTCGGCTGCGGGCTTCGCTTCCTCGACACGGAATTCTTCATCCGGTGGCGCCCCCGCGAGGGCCGAGCCGCGCGCCGGTCCGTTCCTTTCCGGAACGGCGGGCGGCGGCCGCTCCTCCGCCCGCGGCGCCTTCAATATCTCGTTGGCCGCGCTCACCTGCTCGGGCGTCACCTTGGCGCTTACGAAGATGCCCGGGCCGCCCGGTTCCCCGGCGCCCCCGCCCGGTTCGGCAAGGTCCCTCACCGATATCCGTTCCTGCGCGACGCCGATGGCCTGCAGGCGGCGGGTGGCGGCCTCGGCTTCCTCCCTCGTCTTGAAGGTCGACGCTATGGTGCGCATGGACATCTCTTCCGTTGGAGCTTCGCCAAGGCCTGCCGGCCTGCTGCCCCATAGAAGCTTGAGGAGCCTTCTCGGTTCCCATGAGGCGCTACCCGCTGCCGCGTCGCCCGAATGGAGCCGGTTGTTCGGCTCGATGGCTAAGGCGGCTATTGCACCGGCGGGATGGGCGGCTCCTCCTTGCTTTTGTCGAGCTCCATGCCGTGCCGCATCAGCATTGGAACGTGCGCGAGCGCGAACAGGAAGGTCGCCGGCATGAAGCCCCAGATCTTGAAGCCGATCCAGAAATCGGTGCTGCTGTTGCGCCAGACGATTTCGTTGAGCGCTGCCATGGCGAAGAAGAATATCGCCCAGTTGCGGGTAAGGATCTGCCATCCCCGCTCGGACAGGCCCGGATAAGCGGTGCCGAGCACCGCCTTCAAGAGATTGCGCCCGGTGACGAGGCCGAACAGCAGGATCGAGGCGACCATGACATAATAGATGGTCGGCTTGATCTTGATGAAGGTTTCGTCGTGCAGCCAGACGGTGATCCCGCCCAGCACCAGCACCATCGCACCCGAAAACCAGAGCATGGGCGAGATGTGGCGGTACTTGAGTTTCGAGATCAGCATTGCGGCCGCCATCGCGATCATGAAGGCGAGCGTCGCCTCGATGATGTCGCCGCGGACGAAATTGACCCCGAAGAAGACAAGCAGGGGGCCGAGGTCGATGGCCAGCCGAGCGCCTGCGCCCGGGGCTTCCGCTTTTTTGACTTCCTCGTTCAAAGCTTAGTCTCCCGTCGCCCCGGCGATCGCCCGGGCAGCTTCATGGGCGTCGAACGGGCGGAGGTCGTCCATGCCTTCGCCGACGCCGATCGCGTGGATGGGTATGCCATATTGCTCGGCCGCGGCGACCAGCACGCCGCCGCGCGCGGTGCCGTCCAATTTGGTCATGACGAGGCCGGTGACGCCCGACACTTCCTTGAACACCTCGATCTGGCTCAAGGCATTCTGCCCCGTGGTGGCGTCGAGCACCAGCACGACATCGTGCGGCGCCTCCGGGTTCAATCGCCCGAGCACGCGCCGGATCTTGGCGAGCTCGTCCATCAGGACCTTCTTGTTCTGGAGGCGACCGGCCGTGTCCACGATCAGCACGTCGATGCCCTCCGCTGTGGCTTTCTTGACGCCGTCGAACACCACTGCCGAAGGGTCGCCGCCTTCCGGCCCGGTGATGACGGGCACTCCGATCCGGTCCGCCCAGATTTGGAGCTGGCCGATGGCTGCGGCGCGGAAGGTGTCGCCGGCGGCGAGCAGCACGCCATAATCCTGTTCGAGGAAGAGCCGGGCGAGCTTGGCGATGGTGGTGGTCTTGCCCGAACCGTTGACTCCGACCACCAGGATCACCTGCGGGCGAGGAAAGGCGTCGATCTCCAGGGGCTTGGCGACCGGGGCCAATATCTTGGCGAGCTCCTCGGCCACGATCTCGCGAACGCCGGCCTCGGTGAGGCCGCGCTCGAACCTTTCCTCCGCCAGCCGCGCCCGGACCTTCGCAGCGGTCGAAGGGCCAAGGTCGGAAGCGATCAGCGCCTCCTCGATCTCGTCGAGCGTCCCGGGATCCAGGCTCGACCTGGTGAAGAGGCCGGTGAGGTTCTCGCCGAGCCTGTCCGAAGTCTTCTTGAAACCGGCAGTGAGACGCTCGAACCACGGTGCGTCGCTCAAAGCGCTTCTCCGATCAGCGTTTCGGCTTCGAAAGCGGTGATTTTCGCATTGACGATTTGCCCGTCATTCCAGCGAATGCTGGAATCCATGCTGACCCCGCTTGGACCCCAGCCTTCGCTGGGGTGACGCAGTTGGACAGGCGCGAAGTTCTCGGCGTGGCCGCGATCATTCCGTTCCACGAGGACTTTCTGCTCCGTTCCGACCAGGCTTTGCAGCCACAACGCCTTGCGGCGGGCGGCGGCTTCCCGGAGGCGTCGGGCGCGTTCCTTGATCACCTCGCAGCCCACCTGCGGCATGCGCGCGGCCGGGGTGCCCCGCTTGGGCGAATAGGGGAAGATATGGCCCATCACGATGTCGCATTCGTCGACGAGGCGGAGGCTGCGCTCGGCCATTTCGTCGGTTTCGGTGGGGAAGCCGGCGATGAGGTCGGCGCCGATCGCGATCTCCGGCCTCCGTTCCTTCAGCCTCTGCACCGTCTCGACTGCCTGGGCGCGGCTGTGGCGCCGTTTCATCCGCTTCAGGATCATGTCGTCGCCCGCCTGGAACGACATGTGGAGGTGCGGCATGAACCGCGGCTCGCCGGTGATGATGTCGAACAGGCGATCGTCGATCTCAACGCTATCGACGGAGGAGAGGCGGAGGCGCTGGAGCGAGGGCACGTGGCGCAGGATGCGCTCGACGAGCTGGCCGAGGCTGGGGCTCCCCGGAAGATCGGGGCCGTAGCTGGTGACGTCGACGCCGGTCAACACGACCTCGGCAAAGCCTTCGTCGACCAGCGCCTTGATCCGGTCCACGACCAGCCCCGCCGGCACCGAGCGGCTGTTCCCGCGGCCGTAGGGGATGATGCAGAAGGTGCAGCGATGGTCGCAGCCGTTTTGCACCTGCACGAAGACGCGCGGCAGGCCGCTCGCAAAACCGTCGAGGAGATGCGGCGCCATCTCCCTGACCGCCATG
>DATMJS010000022.1:0-14230 GCA_035553755.1 Allosphingosinicella sp. | reverse complement strand
CTTTCGAGCTTGCGGACGATCTCCTCCAGCCGCTTCAGCGCAGCTTCGAAGGACAATTCCCTTATGGTTTCAGGCTGGTCGGACATGGACCAAGCTTTGGCCCCCGGCGTGACAGCGGTCAAGCGCCCGCCTTCGCCCGCTCCTCGGCCTGCAGCTCCTTGCGGCTCAACTTGCCGATCATCGTCTTGGGCAGGCTCTGGCGGATTTCGCAGGCGACCACGCGCTCATGCTTGCCGAGATTCTCGTTGACCCAGCGCATCAGCTCCTCGCCCGTAATGGCGGCGCCGTCGGCGAGCGTCACGAAGGCCTTGGGCCGCTCGCCCGCATAAGCGTCGGGAATGCCGATCACGAGCGCTTCCTTCACAGCCTCATGCCGGTAGAGCACAGCCTCCACCTGGCTTGGGAAGACCTTGAAGCCGCCCACCGAGATCATGTCCTTCAGCCGGTCGACGATGCGGACATAGCCGTCCTCGTCGATCAGCCCGACATCGCCGGTCCTGAGGCGGCCGTCCACAAACACCTCCGCGTCGGCTTCGGGCCGATTCCAATAGCCCTTCATGACCTGCGGCCCGGCAATAGTGAGCTCGCCCGGCTCGCCCGGCGGCGGCGGACGCGTCGCATCCTCCTTGTCGACCAGCACCACGTCCGTGGCCGGAAGCGGCTGGCCAATGGTGCCGGGCTTGTTGAGGCCTTCATAGGGATTGGTGGAGACGACGCCCGAGCTTTCGGTAAGGCCATAGCCTTCGACCAGCTTGGCGCCGGTGCGCTCCTCGAAGCGCCGCTTGAGCTCGAGCGGCATCGGCGCGCCGCCCGAGATGCAGACGCGGAGGGACGAGAAATCGGTGCTGCCGATCTTCGGATGGTCGAGCAGCGCCTGGTACATGGTCGGAACGCCCGGCATCGAAGTGACGCGCGTGCGCTCGATCGCCGCCAGCGTCTGCGCGGCGTCGAAGCGCGGCAGCATCACGATCTCGCCGCCACGTCGCACCGTGCGGTTGAGCACGCAGGTGTTGGCGAAGACGTGGAACATCGGCAGCACGCCCATGATCCTGTCCTCGGCCGCGGGATCGGGATCGACCGCCTGCACCTGTCGCGCATTGGCGCTGAGATTCTGGTGTGTGAGCATCGCTCCCTTGGGCGTGCCGGTGGTGCCGCCCGTATATTGGATGAGCGCGACTTCCTCGGCGGGATCGATGGCGATGCGCCCGCAGCGGCCGTCATTGGCGATCAGTCGGGAAAAGGCGGAGATTCGCGGGTCATCCGGGCGAGACGCTATCTCGCCGCTCTTGAACCAGCGGTAGAGCAGCGACTTGGCCGGCGGCAGCGCGCCAGCGACCGATCCCACCACCAGCCGCTCGCAGCTCGAATTCTCGAGCACTTCGAGCGCGGTCGGCAGCAGCGCCTTGGCCGAAAGGGTGAAGAGGATGCGGGTGCCGCTGTCCTCGATCTGAGCTTCCAGCTCAGCCGCCGTGTAGAGGGGGGAGAAATTGACCACCGTCGCCCCCGCCTTCATCGCCCCATAATAAGCGGCGACATAATGGGGGACATTGGGAAGGAAGAGGCCGACCCGGTCGCCGCGCTTCACGCCCATTCGAATGAGGCCGCAGGCGACTCGGTCGACGCCGTGCATAGTCTCGGCATAGCTGTACTTGCGGCCCATGAAGTCGATGAGCCAGGCGTTAGGCACGCGCCGCGCCGTCTCCTCGAACATGTCGGGGAGGCTCAGCGGGGGGAAGGACTGATCCCAGGCGGCGGGGTGCTGATAGGCGCTGCGCCAGATATTGGACATCGGATGGGCGTAGAGGCCGATCGCTCGCCCTGCAAGATCAGGCGGCGTGATACCAGTGGACCCCGTCCCGCACCTCGCGAACCGCCCTTGCCTCAATCTCGAGCCGGCGAAGATGCGCCATCGCCTCGCCGGTCGCGAGACCAATGATGCCGTCGTCCACCGCGCGGCCGAAGAGGATGCCGAAGCAATCCACCGCCCGCCGCGGCTCCCGCAAGTGTCGGTGCAGCGCATCGAGACGGTCGCGATGGCCGCAGTCGAGCGCATCGAGCCGCGCGTGGAGGCCGGTGAAAGGCTCACCATGGGAGGGCAGCACCAGCAAGCTGTCGGGCAGCGTCTTCAGCTTCGCGATCGAGGCGAGCCAGTCCCCCAGCGGGTCGGCTTCGGGTTCGCTGAGGCTTAGCGAAACGTTGGACGTGATCCGCGGCAGCACCTGGTCTCCCGCGATCATCAGCCCGCTGGCTTCATCGACCAGACAGGCATGTTCGGGGCAATGGCCGTTGCCGACCACGATCCGCCACTCCCGGCTGCCGATGCGGACGCGATCCCCGTCGCGCATCCGGACGAAGCTCACCGGCAGCGGGCTCACCACCGCCGAGAAGCGGCCCCAGCCCTTTTCGGCTTCGGCCTCGATCCGATCCTCGCTCCAGCCGGCGGCGCGCCAATAGGCGAAGGCTTGCGACGGGGGCGCATCGCGCACGTCGGCGGCCAACATGCGCGCGAACAGCCACTCCTCGCGAGTCATCCACAAAGGAACGGCGAACCGTTCGCTCAACCAGCCGGCAAGGCCGACATGATCCGGGTGGAAGTGGGTGCAGAGGATGCGGGTGACCTCGCGGCCGGCGAGCGGGCCCGCGAGCAGCGCTTCCCACGCCTCGCGGCAGGGGGCGATGTCGAGGCCGGTGTCGACGACGGCGATGCCGCCCTCATCCTCCAGCAGCCAGACGTTGATGTGCTTGAGAGATCCCGGCACCGGCAGCCGAGCCCAACCGACGCCCTCTGCCAATTGGATAATCTCGCCCGCGCCGGGCCCATGGCGGCCGAGCGGGTAGGTCAGCCCTTTATGGCTATAAGCCTCCCCGCCATGATCGGCGAGCGAGACATCGGGCGAGCCCGGATCAGCGCTTGAACGGATCGACAAAATCCGGTTCGCCGGGCCGCGCTTCCGCGCCCTCTCCGGCCTGCTCCGCGGCAAGCGCGGCTTCAGCCTCGCGGGCATGTGCTTCGCGTTCCTGACGCAGCTCCTCGATCAGCGCCTCGCGGTCGCCGGCCAGACGCGTGTCCTGCTGGCCCGGCTCGATCCCGGCGGCCTTGGCGGCCTTGGCGACGACGGCGTCGAGCTCGCGCTGCGAGCAAAGGCCGAGCGTCACCGGATCCTTGGGCTGGATGTTCGCGATGTTCCAGTGCGAGCGGTCGCGGATCGCGGCGATGGTGGTGCGGGTCGTCCCGATCAGCTTGGAAATCTGCCCGTCCGACACTTCCGGGTGGTTGCGGATAATCCAGGCGATGCCGTCGGGCTTGTCCTGGCGCTTTGAGACGGGCGTGTAACGGGGCCCCTTGGTGCGGCGCACCTGGTCCGGCTCCTTCTGGATCTGGAGGCGGTAGTCGGGATCGTTCTGGCCGCGCTCGATCTCCTCCATTGTCAGCTCGCCCGCGCGGAGCGGATCGCGGCCGGTAAGCTTGGTCGCGGCGGTATCGTCGGCGATCGCCTGCACTTCCAGGATGTGGAGGCCGCAGAATTCGGCGATCTGCTCGAAGGTGAGCGCGGTATTGTCGACCAGCCAGGAAGCGGTCGCATGGGGCATGAGCGGCTGGGCCACCGGAATTCTCCAGAAATAAGAAGGGCCGCCCCTCGCGGAGCGGCCGTGCTGGAGGCGATGTAAGCGCATGGGCTTGCCGAGGCAAGGAAAAGTCACCCCACCTCCAGCACGATCTTGCCGATATGGTCCCCGCTTTCCATCCGGCGGTGCGCGTCGGCGGCCCGTTCCACCGGAAACACGCTGTCGATCACCGGCTTCAGCCGTCCCGCCGCCGCATGCGGCCAGACGTGGCGGGCGATCTCGTCCCGTACCGCGGTCTTGAACTCGACCGAGCGGGCGCGGAGGGTGGAGCCGGTGAGCGTCAGCCGCTTCACCATCACCGGCCAAAGCGGAACCTCGGCCTTCAGGCCGCGCTGCGCAGCGATCGACACATGCCTGCCTTCCTCCGCGAGGCAGGCAAGGTTGCGCGCCACATAGTCGCCGCCGACCATGTCGAGCACCGCCGCAACCCCCTTTCCTTCAGTGATCTGCTTCACCTCCTCGACGAAGTCCTGCGTCCTGTAATTGACCGCATGCGCCGCACCATACTCGATGGCTCGCGAGCACTTCTCATCGGAGCCGGCGGTGACGATTACAGTCAGGCCGAACAGCCGCCCAAGCAATATCGCCATCGTGCCGATGCCGCCGGTGCCGCCATGGACGAGGACCAGGTCGCCTGCCTTGGCGCCGCCCAACCGGAACAGGTTCACCCAGACGGTGAAGAGCGTTTCGGGAAGGGCCGCAGCTTCCGTCATGGTCATCCCCTCCGGCACCGGCAGGCACTGGCCGGCGGGCGCAGCGCAATATTGGGCGTAACCGCCGCCCGCCACCAACGCGCAGACCCGCCGACCCAGCACCGATTGATCTTCGGAAGCCACGACGATGCCGGCGATTTCCAGGCCTGGGATGGTCGGAGCTCCGGGAGGCGGCGGGTAGAGGCCGAGCCGCTGCATGACATCCGGCCGGTTCACGCCCGCGGCCTCGACCCGGATCAGTACTTCTCCCGCTTTCGGCTCCGGCAGCGGCCGCTCGACGGCCGTCAGAACCTCCGGACCGCCGCTCTCGTCCGGATCGATGGCGGCCATGGCGTCAGGCAGGGTGTTCATCGGGCCACGCTCCGGTTGAATTCGGCCCTACAGGACGAGGCCATGTTGACACAAGCGCCGCTCCGATGGACGCTGCGGTCATGGATCTGGACGAACTGTTTCCGGACAAACCCGGCGACCCGCTGGCCCTGCTCGTCAAGCAGGATCTGGACCCGCTTTCGGTGGAGGAACTCCACGCGAGGATCGCGGTTCTTGAAGGCGAGATCAGGCGCGTGAAAGCCAAGCTCGATGCTTCGGTCAGTTTTCGCGCAAGCGCGGACGAGCTGTTCAAGAAGTGATCAAATTTATGTTTTCCCCAGATTTTTTCGACGCCAGCTTGATGATCGGAGTCCGACGACCGACATTGAAGTAAACGCCCGTGAGTCCCGCGGGCACGTAGGAGTAGACGAATGCCGTCATTTGCCCGCGAACTTGAACAGACGCTCCACACGGCTCTGGCCGAAGCGAGCGGCCGCCGGCACGAATATGCGACGCTCGAGCATCTGCTGCTCGCCCTGATTGAGGACGCCCATGCCTCGAAAGTGATGAAGGCCTGCGGCGTCGACGTCGGCGAGCTCAAGGAAGCCGTGCGCCATTATCTCGACACCGAGCTCGAAGCCCTGAAGGTGGACGGGCAGACCGACCCGTCGCCGACCAGCGGCTTCCAGCGCGTCGTCCAGCGCGCCATTCTCCATGTCCAGTCCTCCGGCCGCGATGAAGTGACCGGAGCCAACGTCCTCGTCGCGCTCTTCTCCGAACGCGAAAGCTATGCCGTCTATTTCCTTCAGCAGCAGGATATGAGCCGGCTCGATGCGGTGAGCTATATCAGCCACGGCGTCGGCAAGGGCGAAGCCTCCGCCGAAGCCCCCGAGGTGAAGGGCGCCGAGGAAGCGCCCAAGGAAGACGGCAAGAAGAAAGCCGAATCCGCGCTGAAGCAATTCACGATCAACCTGAACGAAAAGGCATCTGAAGGCCGTGTCGATCCTCTGATCGGGCGCGGCCCGGAGGTCGATCGGACCGTGCAGATTCTCTGCCGCCGCTCTAAGAACAATCCGCTCTATGTGGGCGATCCGGGCGTCGGCAAGACCGCCATCGCCGAAGGCCTCGCGCGAAAAATCGTGGAAGGGGACGTTCCGGACGTTCTGAAGCCGGCGGTCATCTATTCGCTCGACATGGGCGCCCTGCTCGCCGGCACCCGCTATCGCGGCGATTTCGAGGAGCGGCTTAAGGCGGTGGTGACCGAGCTTGAGAAGCTCCCCCATGCAATCCTCTTCATCGACGAGATCCACACGGTGATCGGTGCCGGCGCGACCAGCGGCGGGGCGATGGACGCGTCAAACCTCCTGAAGCCGGCATTGTCGGGCGGCACGATCCGCTGCATCGGCTCCACCACCTACAAGGAGTTCCGCAACCACTTCGAGAAAGACCGGGCGCTGCTCCGGCGCTTCCAGAAGATCGACGTCAACGAGCCGACGGTCGAGGATACGATCAAGATCCTCGCCGGCCTCCGCTCGGCCTTCGAGGAGCATCACAGCGTCAAATATACGCCCGATGCCATCAAGTCGGCGGTGGAGCTGTCGGCGCGTTACATCAACGACCGCAAGCTGCCCGACAAGGCGATCGACGTGATCGACGAGGTTGGCGCGATGCAGATGCTGGTGCCGCCGGCCAAGCGCAAGAAGACGATCACGGTAAAGGAGATCGAGGCGGTCATCTCGACCATCGCCCGAATCCCGCCCAAGTCCGTGTCGACGGACGACAAAAAGGCGCTCGAGCATCTCGATCGCGATCTGAAGCGCGTCGTGTTCGGCCAGGACAAGGCGATCGAAACCCTCTCCTCGGCGATCAAGCTGAGCCGAGCGGGTCTGCGCGATCCCGACAAGCCGATCGGCAACTACCTCTTCTCCGGCCCCACCGGCGTCGGCAAGACCGAGGTCGCGCGCCAACTCGCCTCGATCATGGGCATTCCGCTCCAGCGTTTCGACATGTCGGAGTATATGGAGCGCCACTCGGTCAGCCGGCTGATCGGCGCGCCTCCGGGCTATGTCGGCTACGATCAGGGCGGTCTGCTGACCGACGCCGTCGATCAGCATCCGCACAGCGTGCTGCTGCTCGACGAGATCGAGAAGGCACACCCGGATTTGTTCAACATCCTCCTCCAGGTGATGGACAATGGGAAGCTGACCGACCACCACGGCAAGACGGTCGACTTTCGCAACGTCATCCTCATCATGACCACCAATGCGGGCGCGTCCGACATGGCGCGCGAGGGCGTCGGCTTCGGCGCCACCACCCGCGAGGGCGAGGACGAGGAAGCGATCAAGCGGATGTTCACGCCGGAATTCCGCAACCGCCTCGACGCGATCGTGCCGTTCGGCTACCTGCCGCCGGAAGTCGTCGCCCGGGTGGTGGACAAGTTCATCCTCCAGCTCGAGCTTCAGCTGGCGGACCGGGGCGTCCACATCGAGCTTGACGACGAGGCGCGCAAGTGGCTCACCGCGCGCGGCTACGACCGGCTGTACGGCGCGCGCCCGATGGGCCGGCTCGTCCAGGAGAAGATCAAGCAGCCGCTCGCCGAGGAGCTGCTGTTCGGCAAGCTTATGCACGGCGGTGAGGTCAAGGTCCGGATCAAGGACAATGTGCCCGCTTTCGAAATCATCGGCGCTCCGCCCAAAACCCGCAAGAAGGGCAAGAAGAGCGAGCCCCAGGGCGAGCAGGACCAGCCCGAAGAGCAGGCCTGATCAATATCTTCACCAGCCAAGGCCCTCTCCCATCCGGGAGGGGGCCTTTTTCTTATGACGAGGACTCCCGCTGCGCGCCGGGCGCCGCTATCCTGCCGCTGCTTCGAGAGGAGACCGACCGATGAGCAGCCTCACCTTCTACACCAACCCAATGTCGCGGGGGCGGATAGTCCGCTGGATGCTGGAGGAAGTGGGCGAGCCTTATGAGACGGTGCTGCTCGATTACGGGACCACTATGAAGGCTCCCGAATATCTCGCCGTTAACCCGATGGGGAAAGTGCCGGCGATCAGGCACGGCGATACGGTCGTCACCGAAGGCGCGGCGATCTGCGCCTATCTGGCCGACATGTTCCCCGACAGAGGCCTGGCGCCCGCTCCCGGCAATCAGCGCCGCGGCACTTACTATCGCTGGATGTTCTTCGCGGCCGGCCCGGTGGAGGCCGTGGTCACCGGCAAGGCGCTCGGGCTGCTGGCGCCGGAGGACAAGAAAGCCATGGCGGGCTATGGCAGCTTCGACGAAACGATGGCCGCGCTCGAACAGGCGGTGTCGCAGAGCGAATATATCTGCGGCCACCAGTTCACCGCCGCCGACGTCTATGTCGGCTCCCAGATCGGCTGGGGGATGATGTTCGGGATGATCGACAAGAGGGCGGCTTTCACCGATTATGTCGGCCGCCTCCAGTCGCGGCCGGCGGCAATCCGCGCGCGCGAGATCGATGATTCCCTCATCGCCGAGCAGAAGGCCGGCGAGGCGGCGCAATGAACGAAGACGTCCGCCAGGCCGCCATCGCGCTTTACGATCACTTCACCCATGAAGGCATGGACCGCCGCGTTTTCATGACGGAGCTCACCCGGCTTGCTGGAGGCACCGCCGCCGCAGGCGCGCTGCTGGCGGGCATCGCCGCCGACCCTGCGGCCGCGGCACAGGTCGCCGCGGATGATCCTCGCCTCCAGACGCGCACGCTCCAGTGGGAGCTCATACCCGGCCGCAGGATGAGCGGCTATGGAGCCGCCCCGACCGATGCGAAGCCGGACCTGCCGCTGGTGGTGGTGATCCACGAGAATCGCGGCCTCAACGAGCATATCCGCGACGTTGCCCGGCGGGTCGCGCTCGCGGGCTTCTCCGCGGTTGCGCCGGATTTCCTCTCGCCCGTCGGCGGCACGCCTGCGGACCAGGACCAGGCGCGCGACATGATCGGCAAACTCGATCTTGCCGCCACCGTCGCGGACGGTCGCGCCTTGATCGACTGGCTGAGCTCTCCCGCCGGCGGCTCGCGTCGGGTCGGCGCGGTGGGCTTCTGCTGGGGCGGCGGCATGGTCAACCGCCTCGCCGTCGCGTCCGGCCCTGCCCTCAAGGCTGGGGTGTCCTTCTACGGACCCGCGCCCGCTCCGGCCGAAGCAGCCAAGGTCGAGGCCGCCATGCTGATCCACCTCGCCGAAAAGGACGAGCGCGTGAACGCCACCGCCCTTCCATGGGCCGCCGCGCTCAAAGCGGCGGGGAAGGACGTGACAAGCATCGTCTATCCCGGCGTCAACCACGCCTTCCACAACGACACCTCCGCCGAACGCTATGACAGAGCGGCGGCGGAAAGAGCATGGGCGGCCACCGTCGACTTCTTCAGGCGCCACCTGGCCGCGCCCGCGGCATAGAAAAAGGCCCGGCGTTTCCGCCGGGCCTCCTCTCTTCCTCAGATCAGAGCCGTGCCTATTCGCGGCTGCCCATGAACTGGAGGAGGAAGGTGAACATGTTGACGAAGTCCAGATAGAGGCTCAGCGCCCCCATGATCGCGGTCTTGCCGAGCATGTCGGAGCCCGCCACGTGGAAGTAGAGGCTCTTGATCCGCTGCGTGTCATAGGCGGTGAGGCCCGCGAACAGCAGCACGCCGATGAAGCTGATCGCCAGCTGCATCGCGCTCGACTGGACGAACAGGTTGATGATCATCGCCACCAGCAAGCCGATCAGGCCCATCAGCAGGAAAGTGCCGAAGCCCGACAGGTCCTTCTTGGTCGTGTAGCCCCACAGGCTGAGGCTCGCGAACGCCGCGGCCGTCGCAAAGAAGGTCGTGGCGATCGACTGGCCGGTAAAGACCAGGAAGATCGACGACATTGACAGGCCCATAACCACCGCGAAGGCCCAGAACAGTGCCTGCGCGGTTCCGGTCGAGAGCCGCGTGATGCCGAAGCTCAGCACCATGATGAACGCCAGCGGGGCGAACATTATAACATATTTCAGGATGCCGGGGCCCATCAGCACCTGCGCAGCCATTCCCGAGTTGGCGAACAGCAGCGCGACGATACCGGTCAGGAGCACGCCGGACGCCATATAATTGTAAACGGACAGCATGTAGGAGCGCAGGCCCGCGTCGAAAGCCACGCTCTCCCTGCCGACATCTGTCGGCCGAGCCGTTGCGGACACCCGCGGGTCAAACCCATTTGCCATTTCAAACTTCTCCTCTGCACGGCAAAACCCTGCCGTCAGACCCCAATATCGTGTGAATCGGCCCCTCTTTCAAGGAAAACCGGTTCGCAGGAGACCGCGCTTCCGCTATCGCGGCGGCCGCCATGCACCGCCTGTTCGTCGCCATTCGTCCGCCTCGCGTTGTTCGTGAGCAGCTCCTCAGCCTGATGGGCGGCGTCGGTGGCGCCCGCTGGCAGACCGACGATCAGCTCCACCTCACGCTCCGCTTCATTGGCGAGGTCGGCCGCCACCAAGCGGAGGACGTGGCCGCGGCGCTCGGCTCGATCCACCACCCCAGCTTCGAAGTAGGGCTGAGCGGCATCGGCGCGTTTGAGCGGCGCGGCCACCCGGAAGTGCTCTGGGCAGGAGTGAGCCCGCACGAGCCGCTGAAGGCGCTCCACAACAAGGTCGATCAGGCCTGCGTTCGAGCCGGCGTCGAGCCGGAGCGCCGCGCCTATCATCCGCACATCACCTTGGCGCGCCTGAAGCGGGGGTCGGGGCCGGTGAACGGCTTGCTCGACCAGGCGCGACTGGCTTCTGGCGCACCTTTCGCGGTGGATGGGTTCGGCCTGTTCGAAAGCACGCTCACGCCCGAAGGCGCCGTCTACTCGATGGTCCAGCGTTACTCGCTCGGCTGAGCTCGATCACGATCCAAGCGCGTGCAGCAACCGGTCTACCAAGCCGGCATAGGTTGTTCCGAACAGCCGGAGGTGTACCAGCGCCGGGAAGAGCTGGTAAAGGCGCCGCCGCTCCTCCCAGCCGGCCTCTAGCGCGCCATAAGCATTCCAGAAGGCAGCCGGCGGCGTCCCGAACAGGGTCAGCATGGCGATATCTACCTCACTGTGGCCATAATAGCAGGCGGGATCGATCAGCGCCGCGAGCTTGCCGCCGGAAACGAGGATGTTGCCGCTCCACAAATCGCCGTGGAGGAGCGAAGGCGGCGGAGAAGAAGGAAGCATGTCGTGCAGCCGCGCCGCCAGCCGCTCCACACGCTCCCGCCAAGGGCGGTCGAGCACGCGCGCAGTCGCAGCGAGCCGCCGCTCACTCCAAAAGCCCGGCCAGTCGCCGGTCTCCTTATTGTCGAGTTCGACTGTGCCAAGTCGGTAATCCACCGGCCAGCCATATCTATCCCCGGTCTTGTGATGGAGCCGGCGCACGGCCGCTCCCACATCCGCCCAGGCGGTGGAGCTGAAAACGCCGTCATTAGGCACATGTTCGAGTAGGAGCACGCCTTCATGCTCCCCCTCCACCGCCGGAGCAGCTATGCCCGCTCCAGCCAGGATCCTCAGCATGGCGGCTTCGGAGGCGACGGCGGGGCCGCCCTTCGCCACCGTGCAGCGTCCATCCGGCCGCCGAAGCAGTAGCACCTCCGACAAGTCGCCCCCCGCGAGCCGTTCCAGTCTCTCTTCCGGCACGTAGGTTAGCGCCGCTACTCTTGCGGCAAAGGCGGTCATTGCCGCTCGGCCAGCTTCCGGGCGAGCCCTTTGGCTCCCTCGGCCACGTCGTTCCAGGTGACGTCGAAATGCTCGGCCTCGCCATAATAGGGATCGGCCACGGCCTCGCCTTGCCGGCCTTCGACATGATCGAGCAGCAACGACAGCTCGGCCTTGCCGTCCGACGGCTGCATGCGGCGCAGATTGGAAAGGTTCTGCGCGTCGAGCGCCACGATATGGTCGAAGCGGTGAAAATCTTGCGGCGTCACCTGCCGCGCCCTCAGATGCGATATGTCGACGCCGTTCTTCCGCGCCACCGCGACAGCGCGCCGATCCGGAGGGTGGCCGATATGCCAGTCGCCGGTTCCAGCGCTGTCGATCTCGACATCGATCCCGAGCCGTTCCGCTTCGTTTCGAAACGCCGCTTCCGCAAGCGGCGAACGGCAGATATTGCCGAGGCAGACGAACAGCACCGAATTTCGCATCAGCTAAGCCTTATTGCCGAAGCGGTCCCCCTGTTAGCACAAACGCGCGGCGCAAATGGGTTCCACTCCCTTTTGTCAACTGGAGCGCGTCCGCACCGCGGAGAGATGACGCTGAGGCTTAGCGGAACACTCCGCACGCAATGCGGGCGCCGCTGTTGCCCGAAGGGTCGGTTCGGTAATCGTCCGCAGCCGCGTGAATTACCAGTGACGCGCCATCAGCGTCGAGCAGGGCTCCCCTGGCGCCGGAGAGGCGCGCAACGGGGATGGTATATTCGAGGCTGCCGCGGCCGTCCGCGCCGATCAGAAGGTTGGGCAGATCGCCATGATGCATTCCGGCCGGATTGTCCTTGCCGTGCTGCCGGTTGGTGGGATTCCAGTGCGGCCCGGCGCTGGTGAAGTCGGGCGGTGCGCAAACCCCGGTCTGATGGATATGGAAGCCGTGGGCGCCTGGGGACAGGTTCATGCCTTGGATGGCCAGCCGGAGTCCTTCCCCCACCTGGGTGATCGTGGCGGTGCCCATGCTGCGTCCATAGGGGTCGCGCAAATCCGCAGCCGCGCTCGCCACTGGCGGATAATTGGGCGGCGGCGGTCCGCCATAGGAGGAGCACCCTGAAAGGGCCAACGCCAGTCCGCTGGCGGACAATGCCAGATGCCTCATTTCCTCTCTCCTTCGTCCACAGGCAGTGAACGAGCCGGAGGCGGAACAGTTTCTTCAGGTGAGCGCCGCCCCGGTCGCCGTCCGTCCGATGCCATGCCAATGGAAGCCCGCTTCCTCCGCTTCCTCGGGAGGATAGATGTTCCTGAGATCGACGAGGATTGGTTGCCTCATGATGCGGCGGAGCTCTTCAAGATCGAGCGCGCGCAGCACGTCCCACTCGGTGACGAGAACGACCGCGTCGGCATCTCTCGCGCACTCATAGGGATTTCCGCAAAGCTCGACGCCGGGCATCAGCGGCCGCGCCTGCTCCATGCCCTCTGGATCGTAGCCGCGCACTTCAGCTCCAGCGTCCTGCAAGGCCTGGACAATGCTGAGCGAGGGCGCATCGCGCATGTCATCGGTGTTCGGTTTGAAAGTGAGGCCGAGCAGAGCCACCTTCTTGCCGCGGGCATCGCCGCCCAGCGCCTGGATGACTTTGCGGCCCATGGCGCGCTTGCGGCTGTCGTTCACCGACACGACCGCTTCGACGATCCGGAGCGGGGCCTGACTATCTTCGGCTGTCTTCAGCAGCGCGAGCGTGTCCTTCGGAAAGCAGGAACCGCCATAGCCTGGCCCGGCATGCAGGAATTTGGGGCCTATTCGATTGTCGAGACCGATGCCGCGGCTGACATCCTGGACATCCGCGCCTACCGCCTCGCACAGGTCTGCGATCTCGTTGATGAAGGTGATCTTGGTAGCCAGAAAGGCATTGGCCGCATATTTGATGAGCTCAGCGGTGCGCCTGCTGGTGAAGAGCAAAGGAGCCCGATTGAGGTAGAGCGGCCGGTAGACCTCCTTCATCAACTCGGCGGCTTGCGGGTCTTCGGTGCCGACTACGATCCGGTCCGGCCGCTTGAAATCCTCGATCGCCGCGCCTTCGCGCAGGAATTCGGGGTTGGAGACGACCCACGCTTTCGCCTCGGGCGCCGTTTCGCGGATGATGCGTTCGACCTCGTCGCCGGTGCCAACGGGCACGGTGGATTTGGTCACCACCACCGCCGGGCGCTGCAATGCTTCGGCGATCTCTCGGGTTGCTCCGAAGACATAGCTCAAATCCGCATGCCCGTCGCCGCGGCGCGACGGCGTTCCGACGGCGATGAAGATCGCTTCCGCCTCGGCCACGGCGGGCGGCAGCTTGGTGGTAAAGTCGAGCCGGCCGCCGCGCACGTTGCGCTCGACCAACTGGTCGAGGCCCGGCTCGAAGATCGGCATCACCCCGCGCTTCAACGCGTCAATCTTGCCCTCGTCCTTGTCGACGCAGGTCACATGATGGCCGAAATCCGAGAAACAGGCCCCCGAGACCAGCCCCACATAGCCGGTCCCAATCACCGCAATACGCATTGAAAGCCCCTGTCAGGTCGAAAGCTGCGTCCGCCTAACAAAGCAGCGTCCCAGGGAACAGCCCTTTTAACCCTTCCCCCGTGCTGAAGCCATTTGCGCAGGCAGCAAGTCACCTACATGAAAAAAGAGCCGGCCCTTTCGGGCCGACTCCTTTTTGCTTCAGTCCCGCCGCCGAAGCGGCGGGTGCCAGACTTAGAAGCCCGAACCGGGTCCGAAGGTGATTTCCACGCGCCGGTTCTGCGGCTCGCGGACACCATCGGCGGTTTCGACCAGCGGACGGCTTTCGCCGAAGGCCTCGGTAGCCATGGCACCGTTGGGCACGCCGCGGCCAGCAAGGTAGGACCGGACAGCGTCAGCGCGACGCTGCGACAGACCGACATTGTAGCTCGCCGAGCCCGAACGGTC
>DATMJS010000021.1:0-2147 GCA_035553755.1 Allosphingosinicella sp. | reverse complement strand
AAGTTCTTCTCGGTCCTGCTCCTCAACTTCTTCACCATCGCCCTCGCGGCGTCGGCTTTCTTCGCCGTCCTCAAGATCGCCTTCGGCGGAGACGCTTCCAATGGCTGAAGCCTACAAGATTATCGACCACACATATGACGTCGTGGTGGTGGGCGCCGGCGGCTCCGGGCTGCGCGCGACCATGGGCGCGGCCGAGCAGGGCCTCCGCACTGCCTGCATCACCAAGGTCTTTCCGACCCGGAGCCACACCGTCGCCGCGCAGGGCGGCATCGCCGCCTCGCTCGGCAACATGGGCCCCGACCACTGGACCTGGCACATGTACGATACGGTGAAGGGCTCCGACTGGCTCGGCGACCAGGACGCGATCGAATATCTCTGCCGCGAGGCGCCCGCCGCGGTCTACGAGCTGGAGCATGCCGGCGTGCCGTTCAGCCGGACGAACGAAGGCAAAATCTACCAGCGCGCCTTCGGCGGCATGATGCAGAATATGGGCGAAGGCCCGCCCGCCCAGCGCACCTGCGCCGCCGCGGACCGCACCGGCCATGCGATGCTCCACGCGCTCTACCAGCAGAGCCTCAAATATGATGCCGACTTCTTCATAGAATATTTCGCATTGGACCTCATCATGGAGGGCGGCGAGTGCCGCGGCGTGGTCGCGCTTTGCATGGAAGACGGGACTGTCCACCGCTTCCGCAGCCAGGCCGTGGTGCTCGCCACCGGCGGCTACGGCCGCGCCTATTTCTCGGCGACTTCGGCCCATACCTGCACCGGCGACGGCAATGCGATGGTGCTTCGCGCGGGCCTCCCGCTTCAGGACATGGAGTTCGTCCAGTTCCACCCGACCGGCATCTACGGCGCGGGCGTTCTGATCACGGAGGGCGCGCGCGGCGAGGGCGGATATCTGACCAACTCGGAGGGCGAGCGTTTCATGGAACGCTACGCGCCGTCGGCGAAGGACCTGGCGAGCCGCGACGTCGTCTCACGTTCGATGGCGATGGAGATTCGCGAGGGCAGGGGCGTCGGCAGGGAGAAGGACCATATCTACCTCCACCTCGACCATATCGACGCCAGGATCCTGGCGGAGCGGCTCCCCGGCATCACCGAGACGGGAAAAATCTTCGCCGGCGTCGATCTCACCCGGCAGCCGCTGCCGGTCACACCGACAGTCCATTACAATATGGGCGGCATCCCGACCAACTTCCACGGCGAGGTCGTCACCTTGCGCGACGGCAACCCCGATGCGGTGGTGCCGGGGCTATTCGCGGTGGGCGAGGCGGCCTGCGTCTCCGTCCACGGCGCCAACCGCCTCGGCTCCAACAGCCTGATCGACCTCGTCGTGTTCGGCCGCGCCGTCGGCCACCGCGTCGGCGAGATATTGAAGAAGGGCGCTGCGCAGCGGCCGCTCCCCAAGGGTTCGGAGGAGATGGCGCTCGCCCGGCTCGACTATTTCCGCTTCGCCAAGGGCGGCAGCCCGACCGCCGAAGTTCGCGCCGCCATGCAGAAGACGATGCAGGCCGACTGCGCGGTGTTCCGCACCGAAGCGACGCTGGAGGAGGGCAAGGCCAAGATCGACCAGGTGTTCAGCCGCATGGGCGACATCCACGTCACCGACCGCAGCCTCATCTGGAACACTGACCTTATCGAGACGCTCGAGCTCGACAACCTGATCGCGCAGGCGGTGGTGACGATGCACTCGGCCGCCAACCGCAAGGAAAGTCGCGGCGCGCACATGCACGAGGATTATCCCGAGCGCGACGACGCCAACTGGATGAAGCATACGGTGGCGTGGTTCGACAAGGGACGGGTAAGGATCGATTACCGCCCGGTGCACGATTATACGCTCACCGACGAGATCGCCTACATTAAGCCCAAGGCGCGGGTGTATTGATGCGAGACAAGCTTTTCTGAGCTTTTCACACAATGCTCAGGAATTGCTCATGCCGCTCACAAGTCCGCCGGCTAGCTTAGCGTCGTTTCTCACGATGAGCTGAGTAGGAGATCACTGGATGGGACTGTTTTCGGCCGACCGTTCGCCTGGAGCCAAGCTCCTGCTCGCCATCCTCGTCGGCTTTCTTCTGGCGATCCCGCTCTTCTCGGTCTGGCTGCTGGTCTATGACCGGCAGCAGCAGTCGGAGACGGCGCGGGCC
>DATMJS010000020.1:0-3534 GCA_035553755.1 Allosphingosinicella sp. | reverse complement strand
ACAGGCCCGCGCCAAGGTCGGCATAGGCTGCAGCGCGCTGATCGGGTGCGAGGCGGGAATCGCCAACGATCTCGGCAGCCTCGCCGACATGCCGGAAGATTTCGGCCTCGGCATCGGTGACAGCGAAGGTGAAGCTCGCCTTGGTAAAATGGTTGGCCATAATGGCTCCTCAGGAAGGGCGTGCGGCGCAAGGCCGGTCCCCGGCCTCGGAGACAGGCCCGGCCGCCATCCTCTTCCCCCCTTCCCTCCCCGTGCGCGGAGCGCGGACGGCAGAAGACGTGCGGAGAAGCTTCTCGGCCTCGGTCAGCGATGGTCGGAAGGCCCGGCCGGCGTCACCGCCGGGTTGGCGCGTTCAGCTCGTACGCTTGCGCCGGCGGGGAGGCCCGACATGGTCGGCCGACACTTCGAGATCCACCGCGAGCTGGGTGAGCGTACGGTGCGCACCCAACCGCTGGAGCCCGTCCATGCGCCCGTCGAGCTTTATGGTCTCGATCCGCGAGCGAACGAGCGAAGCGGCGACGCGCAGCGTGTGGGGATCAAGCTCGGCCATGGGACTCGACAATAGCGCCGATAGCGTCCCGATGCGAGCGCTCAGCCATCCTCGTCGGCGAAGTCGCGCCAGCGCCCGACCAGTTCGATCATCTCGGCCTTGCGACCGAAGGCATCGGGGTAGATCGCACCTTCATGCTGGCCAAGAAATCCAATGATGGTCGTGATATGGGTCGCGATCGTCGCATCGACACCGAAGAGATCGGCGATGGGAAAATGACCGCAATCCTCGCCATTCCACCAGGCGAGCAGGAAGTTGGCGGCGCGGCGCGCCTGACCCGTGTCGGACCGGGCAAGATCGATCAGGCGATCGAGAGCTTTTCCCGCAGCGGCCTTGCCGAAGGGTGCCGCGGTCACGCCGGCCGCGTTTCTTCATTGAAAGCGTCCGCTGCTACCGGAGGACGAGCAGCTGCAACATTTTTGCGATCATCTGCATTGAAGTCGGGGAGGCGCAGCACTTCCCGCCTGGATGTGTCGCCTGCTTTCGGATCTTTGTGCCGAGACTTCATGGTCTGTCACCTCAAATCAACTTCGGCTCAGCGCCAGTTCAATGCCAGGGATTTAGGAGGTTGGCCGGCGTGCGCTCGAAATCCGCAACGTTGCGGGTAACAAGCGTCATCGAATGCACAACCGCCGTCGCGGCGATCAGACCATCCCGCTCCGGTTGGGGATCCGGCACATGCAATGCGGCGCACCGCATCGCGACTTCGGTGTCGATCGGGATGATGCGATCATCGAACGCCGCCAGCACGTCGGTTTGAAACCATGTCCGCAAAATGCGGCCGGTAGAAGCATCGACGCGCTCCTTGGCTAAAATGCCTAGTTCAATTTCGAGGACCGATATGACCGAAATGTAGCACTGGTCGACATCGGCTTCGTCCGCCCAGGATGTCACCTCGGGAGGCAGCCGTTCAGGTCTGCGAAGCGCGGAGATGACGTTCGTATCTAGGAGAAACATCAATCCAGATCCGCCGGTCGGACGATATGATCCAGCTTGCTGGGTTCGAAGTCAAAGTCAGCATCGTCGCCGGCTTGCGCCAAGGTCGCGAGCAAGCTGCGGGGCTTCTTGCCCTGCCGTCGATGATAATCCTCGATCGTCATGAGCACATGGGTGGGCCTGCCCCGTTCGGTGATATAGACAGGGCCCTTGCGGGCAGCTTTCTTTGCCCGGCTCGCACCTTGGTTGAAGTCACGACTTGAAATGGTTGTCATGTTCATAAGAGCCTCGCACTTGGGCATGTAGCCATGTTACTACAATTGCGTCGCTGGAGCAACCCGGCACATGTTTTCAACATCTGGATCCAATCCCGGTGACCCGGCCGGGTTGCCCCGAAGAATCCACGGCATCGGCTGGATGAGCCGCGCCCAGTCAGCGAAGGAGGGAATACGGCCAAGATCCTCTTGGACGTGCTGTTCCCCGATCAACCGCACCGGGATATCCCGTCCATCAGCGTTTCGGATCGTCACGCCGAAGACCGTCTCGAGCATGAATATGCCCTCTGCATGGTGGCGCAAGGAACGGTGGCGGGGGTCCGCGACGATCTTCTTCGACTCGTCGAACCATTGGTGGAGGGGCAGATAGTCCTCGGCCTCGCCGCCCCAGCGCTTCACGGAGCTGAGCGCGTGATAATAGCAGTGCGACATCGCCTATAGCTCCGCCTCGGTCGTGTCATAGTCGATGAACCGGCTGTTGTGCGTGAGGGTCACCGCGCCGCTGGCGACGTCTATGGCGATGGTGCCATAAGCGCCCTCCCCGTCCTCCCAGCCGGCGTGCCGCGCGCAGATGGCGTTGTCGACGAAGGCGCTCAGAGCATCCTCGAGGTCGATCGTGCGGGTCGACACTTCGCCGCTATAGGCGAGGCTATGGTGATCGCAGAGGATGCGCGGCAGCGCGATCTCGCCTTCCAGCGTGTAGGCATTGACATCACCGACGCTGCCTTGGTCGCCGCCGCCATCGTAGTGGATTTCGACACGGACAATGCCATGATCGAGCAGATGCGGGAGGAAGGCATCCTTGCAGCGCGCCTCGACTGTCCGCACGGCGGACAGGGCCGCCTGCAACTCGGCCTCGATCGGATCGGTGATGGCGGCATCGGCAGATTGATCTGTCGCGGTCATGGTCAAATCTCCTCGGGGAGGCGCTGTGCGGCCTCGGCGCTGCGGGGATAGCCTGCAGCCAGATTGCGGTGGAGTATCGCGAAGTCGGCGACCGGGAAGTGTCCGTCGGGGCCGGGCCGCGTGGCGAGGAGCGCCCCCATGACGATGTCGTCGATCGAGCTTCGCTCGACCTTGGGGGCCTCCCCGTCCTCATAGCAGACCGGCGCGGCGAAGCCGGCCTCGATCCAGCTGCCAAGGCCGTTCTCGACGGTCTCCGCATAGGTGGCGACGGTGGAATCGCGCCGCGTGGCGCTTGCATCGACCTTGAGACCGAGCGTGTAATAGACGCCGAAATCGTGCCGGTTGGTCAATGTGAGCAGCGCGCAGCCGTCAGGCGGCGGACCGAAACGGGCGATGATTGCCGCGCGGTAGGTGGCGACCTCAAGGCGGTTCAATCGCTCGAAGTCGGATGTGTGCCCGAGCTGGGCGCAATCCTCGTTCGCTGGCGCGCCGCCCAGATCGATGATGTCGGACATGGCCTTCTCCAATTCGGTGAGCAACCAGCCCAAGCCCCCTCTCCTCTGCGGCCGCACGGCCGGGGAAATTGCGA
Organism: Allosphingosinicella sp.; assembly: GCA_035553755.1. Classification (GTDB taxonomy): domain Bacteria; phylum Pseudomonadota; class Alphaproteobacteria; order Sphingomonadales; family Sphingomonadaceae; genus Allosphingosinicella. Next base: position 278 of record DATMJS010000020.1, on the reverse strand, counting down.
AAAGCCCCCGCTCCGCGAAGAGCGAGGGCCTTTCGTGACTTGGCGTGTGCGATCAGCCAGCGAAGGCATGGCTTGCGGAGGACTGTCCGAGGCCGGCTTCGGTGCCCTGTGTGGCGGGGCCGGCGGTCTCGTCGGCACCGGGCAGCGGCGGCAGGCCCTCGTCGGCCTTGGGCGCCATCTCCGAGGCGAGGTCGCGGCGGCGCGTCGGGCGCGACCACACGACGTTGTAGCTGCCGTCCTCCTGACGGAACGCCGACACGTAGAGCGGCGCGGCCAGG
>DATMJS010000019.1:0-7231 GCA_035553755.1 Allosphingosinicella sp. | reverse complement strand
CTGGCGCATGAGCTTGAGCGCGAAGGCTATGGAGCGGTGGCGGCATGATGCTGCTCGACCTTCCCTCGGCCCGCGACGAAGCCTGGCGCTGGAGCGACCTGTCCCGGCTGCCCGAGCTTGTCGCCGCCCGGTCCAATTCGTCCATTCTCGGGGAGCTTAGGGAACTTCCGTGGCTCGAATGTGGGCTCGAAGGGCCGCGCCTCCTGTTCACCGACGGCGTGCTTGCCGCCGAGCGAAGCAACCTCGGCACGGTGGAAGTCGGCTACATCAAGGCCGCACCCGCCGATCATGCGCTGGCAAAGCATGTTGGCCGCACCGGCTGGAAGCTGAAGCTCGGCCGCGATCACGCGCCGCAGGGCCTCGTCCAGATAATCCATGTCTCCACCGGCGGGGCCGATCATCTGCCCGGCCAGATCGAGCTTGACGTCGACGCCCAGGCTTCCGTGATCGAGACCTTCATCGGCGAAGGCTGGATCAACCGGCTGACGCAGACGACGCTCTATAAAGGCGCACGGCTGATGCACACGCGGCGGATGCTGGGGACGGGAGGCTTTGTAAGCCTCACCGACCGCGCGCGAGTCGGTGAGGGCGCGAGCCTCGTCCTCAGCACGCTGGCCGCAGGTGCCAGCGACAGCCGCCTCGACGGGCAGGTGACGCTCGCCGGCGAAGCGGCTTTCGCTGAAGTCGGGGGCGCGCTGCTGGCGCGGGGCCGGCAGAGGCATGACGCCAATCTGGTCCTGCGCCACGAGGCGCCGAACGGCACCAGCCGCCAAGTCTGGCGGTCGGTTGCGGCGGGCAAGTCGACGGCATCGGTCGCAGCTCGAGTCGAAGTGGCGCGCGGCGCGCAGAAGACCGACGGCGAGCAGTCGCTGAAGGGCCTGCTGCTCGACCGTGGCGCCACCATCAACGCCAAGCCCGAGCTCGAAATCTTTGCCGACGACGTCAAATGCGCTCACGGCGCCACCGTCGGCGAACTGGACCGTGATGCGCTCTTCTATCTCGCCAGCCGCGGCGTTCCGGCCGAGGAGGCGAAGGCGCTGCTGACGCAGGCTTTCGTCGCGGATGTGACAGACAGAATCGGCGAAAGCCGGGTGCGCGAAGCGTTCGAGGCGGATGTGATGGGCTGGTTCAGTCCGCCGAACGGGAGGAGCTGAGGATGGACATGGCCGTCTCCACCCGCCCGCTTGACCGGGTATCGGATTTCCCGGCTATCCCGGAGGGCTGGGCCTATCTCGACACCGCCGCCACCGCGCAGAAGCCGCTGCCGGTGATCGAGGCGATCGACCGTGGCTATTCCGAAACCTATGCGACCGTGCACCGCGGCGTTTACCAGCGCTCGGCCGAGATGACGCTTGCCTTTGAAGCTTCGCGCCGCCGCGTGGCGAAGTTCATCGGTGCCAGTGCGCCCGAAGAAGTGATTTTCGTGCGCGGCGCGACGGAGGGCATAAATCTCGTCGCGCAGAGCTGGGGCGGGACCAACCTCAAGCCCGGCGACCGTATCATGCTGTCGATGCTCGAGCATCATTCGAACATCGTTCCCTGGCAGCTGATCGCCGAGCGCACCGGCGCAGGGATCGACGTCGCGCCGCTTACCGGCGACGGCCGCATCGACCTCGACGCCATGGCGGCGATGCTGACGGAGCGTCACAGAATCGTCGCGCTCGCCCATGTCTCCAACGTGCTCGGCTCGGTGCTCGACGCGCGGCGGGCGGCGAAGCTGGCGCATGGCGTCGGCGCTCTCCTCCTGCTCGACGGCTGCCAGGCGGTGCCGCGCATGCCGGTGAACGTGGCGGAGCTTGGCTGCGATTTCTACGTCTTTTCCGGCCACAAGCTTTACGGCCCCACCGGCATCGGCGTGCTCTGGGGCCGGTCCGAGCTGCTGGACGCAATGCCGCCATGGCAGGGCGGCGGCGCAATGATCGATAAGGTGAGCTTCGCCGGCACGACCTTCGCGCCGCCGCCCGCGCGCTTCGAAGCCGGGACGCCCCACGTAGTGGGCGTGCTCGGCCTCCATGCCGCGGTCGACTATGTCGAGGAGATCGGGCTCGATGCGATCGCCGCCCATGAGGAGGCTTTGGTGCGCGAGGCGCGCTCAGCTTTGTCCGCGATGAACAGCGTCCGCCTGCTTGGTCCTGACGACAGCGCCGGCATCGTCAGCTTTGCGGTCGAAGGGGTTCATCCTCACGATGTCGGCACCATATTGGACGAGAGCCAGGTGGCGATCCGGGCCGGCCATCACTGCGCGCAGCCGCTGATGGAGCATCTCGGGGTCGATGCCACCGCGCGGGCGAGCTTCGGCGTCTATAACGGCAGACAAGATGTCGAGGCGCTGGTCCGCGGCATCGAGCGAGTGACGAGAATTTTCGCATGAACGAAGAGCGGAAGATCGAGGTCGAGGAAGTGGATGAGGCGCCGAAGCCGCCGAAGGCTCGCGTCTCCGAAACCTTCGAGCGTAAGCGCGACTATCTCGCCGGCTTCCTCGCTCAGAAGCCGGCCGAGGAGTCGCCGGCCGAGCCCGGCGGCGATCTCTACGAGGCGGTGATTGACGCGCTGAAGGAGATTTACGACCCGGAGATCCCGGTCAACATCTACGATCTCGGCCTCATTTACGACGTCAAGATCAGCCCTGAGAACCACGCCAAGGTGCTGATGACGCTGACCACGCCGCATTGCCCGGTCGCGGAATCGATGCCGGGCGAGGTCGAGCTTCGCGTCGGCGCTGTACCCGGGGTGGGCGACGCCGAGGTCGAACTGGTCTGGGATCCGCCCTGGGACCCGCAGAAGATGTCGGACGAAGCCAAGCTTGAATTGGGAATGCTGTGATGAACGCCGAGACCCGGACCCGTGCCCGTCCCGCCGCGCTGACGCTGACGCCCTCAGCCGAAGCGCGGATCGCGGAACTGATGGCGAAGGCTCCCGAAGGAGCGATCGGAGTCAAGCTCTCGACGCCGCGCCGCGGCTGCTCGGGCCTTGCCTATTCGGTCGATTATGTGACCGAGGAAAAGCCGTTCGACGAGAAGATCGAGACGCCGGGCGGCACCTTCTATGTGGACGGCGCCTCGATCCTCTATCTGATCGGCAGCCGCATGGACTGGAAGGAAGACGATTTCGCCGCCGGTTTCGTCTTCGACAATCCCAACGCCAAGGGCAGCTGCGGCTGCGGCGAAAGCTTCACCATTTAATGGCGATGCCGCGGGAGCCGCTCTCTACAAGCCGCTAGGGTCTGGTGCCGGTGCGGTTGTCGACATGCACGTCACGGTCGCGGCGCTTGCGCGGGAGCAGCCCGAGCAGCCCCAGCAGGCCCAGCAACCCCCACGGGAAACCCTCATCCTCCTGCGGCTGCGGATTGCCGTAAGACGTGTCCACCGTGCCTCCGGTGCCTTGGGCCGAGACGGGCATGGGAACGAGAGCGGCCAGGGCGGCCGCGGCGGCAAAGGTCGATATGCGCTTGATGATCATCCTGTAATCCTCCCGTTGGAAATCGGCTCGGGGGCTCATTCCCCGTTCAAAGCTTCATCTCCTATCGTCGCCTCGCCTCAGCCCGAGCAGGCCCGCCAGGCCGAGCAGGCCGAGCAGGTCCCACGGGAATTCGTTGGTCTGGCCTTCGGAGTGGCGTTCCTGGGTTTCCGTCGCTACCCCGGTATCATTGCCGGTCTGCTGCGCCAGCGCCCCCACCGACCCTAAGGCCAGCGCAGCCGCGGCAGCCATTATGGCTATCGGTCTCTTTCGCATCATGCTTCTCCCTGTTGAGCTCCGCCAAGGACGGGCCGGACGCTCAACGGGCATCGCACCAGCGGCGTTCCGCTCTGATGCGCTAATCTGGATCAGGTGCGCACCGTCAGCCGAACCAGGTTTCGCCCGCCGCATAGATCAGCGTGGCTGCGGCCCCCGCCAGCACGAAAATGGCGGCGTAGATTTCATAGCGGCGCTTGAAGGGGTTCTTGTCTGTCATCAGTCTGACAACCCTCAAGTCGGGCTAAGGTTTAACCGGCGCAAAAACTACCGGGGCTCGGCACTGGATAGCGGTGCGATGACCGCCTAAGCGGCTGCAATGGAATGGTTCGCCGACATCAAAGATTTGATTGAGCAATATAGTGGGCTCGAAAAGGACGCCTTGCACGTCCACAGCGCGCTCCTCCTTTATTTGTTGGCCATGTTCGCCTTCCGCCAGACGAGGAAGAGCCGGATACCGTGGCTGTTCGTGCTAGGCCTGGAAATGGCCAACGAAACCTATGATCTCTTCCTTCAGCACAGCCAGGGGGAGCCGCCGCGCTGGGGCGAGTCCGCAAAGGATCTGTGGAACACGATGCTGTGGCCGACGGTGCTGCTGTTCGTCGGCCGCTACACATCCATTTTCCAGCACCGGACGCGGGCCAACGCGGGGGAGACGGAAGGCAAGACCCAAGATGCCGCCGCTTCACCTCAACGGACTGTCGCAGCGACGAACCGAATTGGGCGGCTGCAACCAAAAGACCGGGGCGCGGGTTCAGCAAAATAAGAGAGGCACGGGCGGAGGGCTGATGGAGAGCCACGATGTTGAAGCCTGTGTTCGCGTTTCTTCTTTTGGCGACGTCTCCGATCGCGGCGACCGCCCAAAACACCAGCCTGGGCCAGTGGAAGCTGGCCAACGCGTCCGACGGATGCATGGTCCACGCCACCTCCCGCAAGGGAACCGTGTTGTCCATATCGGCGATGCCCGGCGAAGACAGCCTGCTGTTCGTTGTTCAGAGCCGGCAGCTGAGTTCGCTTAGAGACGGCGAGCGCTATGGCATCGAGGTCGAATTCGACGACATGGGCGAATGGCAGATCGCCGCGCTCGCCCAGACCAGCCTCGACAGCGACGGCCCCGGCCTGATCTTTGCCGTCCGGCCAGGCCGCGAGGACGGCGCCAATTTTCTGAAGGAGTTCGCGTCGGCGAGCGGCATGCAGATCGGCCATGACGGCGCCGCCCTGGACACCCTCCCGTTGAGCGGCGGCACCGGCGCCATGTCAGCGTTGGCCACCTGCCTCAGCCAGAAATGGCCTGCGCGGTCGGGTGCGCAAGGCCAGGGCGGCCCGCTGATCGAAGTGGCGGATGGCGAGGAGGCGGTGCCGCTCTAGGAAAGGAGCAGCACCGCCGATGAAGGTCCCGCTAAAAGCCGAGCGTGAAGCGGATCGCTCCGCCGACGTCGTTCTTCATCGCCTCGATATGGCCGGGATCGGTACGAAAGAAGGCGTTAACGCCGAGATTGCCGCCGAGGGCGCCGACACTATAGGCTAGCTCGTAATCGATCTCCCGTCCGGTCGGCGCCAGATTGAAAAATCGCTGCTGGTAGCCCACACCGCCGGTCGCATAATCATAACTCACCGGCACGTTGAGGTCGAACCCGCCGGAGCGGACGCGAAGCGGCTGCATCACACGGAAAGCGAGTTTGTCCCGCGACGCAAAAGCGCCCAGCTTGGAAAGGTCGAAGGCGAAGGCGTCGGTCGAGAGCCGACCGTCGCTCACCAGCGCGCCCGTGCCTTGGATCGAGGTCCATCCCCGGCGGTAGCTTGCATAAGCGCCCCACCCCCCGCCAAGATCGAGATTAACCCCGCTATCGAGAAAATAGCTGGTCGATCCGCCGCTCGAAAAGGCTTCGGAGAAACGGCCGCCGAGCACCGTGGCTTCCTCCTGGAGGCGCGAGGCGCCCAGACTCAGAGACGCCGGGCCGATACTGCGGTCCGCAGTGACCGCGCCGATATTATAACCAGGCCTGCCCAGATGCTGGCGGAGTCCGGGGTTGCGCACTTCGCCCCGCTCAGAGGTGACGGTGAGCGCCACCGGCCCCAGATCCTGGCGGACGCCGATGCTGGTGGACGCATCGGCGTGGAAGCCGGCGCGGCTCATCGGGTCACGAGCAACTAGGAAGGCGTTGCCACCCAGGCCGGCGAGCCGCTGCTGCAGCGCCCGTCCGCTTTCCGAAAAACCGAAAGCCACCGCAGTTTGGGGCGTGAGGCGGCTGAGAGCCACGCCCGCAACGGCATGCGCCTTGCGACTGTCCTCATAGGTAAGACTTGTCGGAGCAAGGCCAACCTCCGTCTGGGCGCGGGGATTGCGCTTCATGGTGATCGAAACCGACGTTGCGCCGACTGACGCCCCGGCGGTGCGATATTCGCCTCCGCCAATCGCCTGCGCGAGCGGCTGCTCCTGCGCCGCCCTTGACAGCGTCGCGGCCAAATCCACCGCATAAGCGCGCGAGTAGCCGTCGAGAATGATCGCGCCGCCCACCATCGGCGTGGCGTCTCCCATCGTACCGGACCCCTGTCCGTTGCCGGTCGTCGAGACGGGGGCGCTGCTTCCCGCCATCGTGGTCTGGCCCTGTGGCTGGAAGGCGCGGGTGATATTGAGGATGCCGTTCCCGTAAACGGCGTCGCGCCCCGGATCCCCGGCGTCGTCGGCGGTCGTCAGGAGCAACCGCACGATCTGCTGGCCGGTAAGGTTGGGAAAGGCGCTCGCCAGCAGCGCGGCCGCGCCGCTGATCACAGGAGCCGAAAAAGAAGTTCCGTTCCAATAATAAAGAGTGCCGTGCTGATTGGGGGCGACCACTCGGCTACCGAGCGCCATCAGATAATGTTGAGCGCCGGTCCCCGCCTTGTTTGAAAAGTCGGTGATCTGCCGACTGGCGTCGACCGCCCCGGCAATGATAAGGGCGCCATTGCCATGTTGGGCGGACTGAAGCGCGAAGCCGCCGGGGTTCGAACCCTTCTCTTCTCTACCCTCGTTCCCCGCTGACATGACGATCACGATCCCCGCGCTGGTGGCACGGTATACCGCGTTCAGAACAGCGGAGCTGGTGCCATCACCACCCAGGGAAATGTTGATGACCTTGGCGCCGTTCTGGCGGGCGATGTCGATCGCTTGCGCAATCGCCGAATCGCTGTGCTTGCACCCTTTCTCCTCGGTGCAATTGTTGGGATTGGACGTGTTGAGCGATATGATAGTCGAATCGAAGGCGACGCCCATCATCCCGCTGCCGTTGCGAGCGGCGGCGGCGGTTGCGGAGACGGCGGTGCCGTGGCCTTCGTTATCGACAATGCCGCGGCTTGCCGCGACATCGCGGCTGGCAGGATCGATCTTGCCGGCAAATTCAGGAAGTTCGGGATTGATGCCGCTATCGACCACCGCGATTTTTATGCCGCGGCCAGTGCCCCCGGCATTGTAGGCAGAAATCGCGCTATGGGCGTTCGCGCCGCTCGACCGCGCATATTC
>DATMJS010000018.1:0-5862 GCA_035553755.1 Allosphingosinicella sp. | reverse complement strand
GGGATCGGGGACGGTGAGGCCGATCGCTTCGGCCTGCGGAACGGTGATGTCGACGAACTTCTGGCGAAGCTCGTCATTGGTGTCGCGCTTGATCCGCCAGCGCATCGACTGGGCGGTGTTGGGGCTGTCCTGATCGGGCGGCCCGAACATCATCAGGGACGGCCACCACCAGCGGTTGAGCGCGTCCTGCATCATCCTTTTCTGCTCGGGAGTGCCGGAGGCGAGCTGCATGCAGATTTCATAGCCCTGGCGCTGGTGGAAGGACTCCTCCTTGCAGATGCGCACCATGGCGCGGGCATAGGGGCCGTAGCTGGTCCGCTGCAGCGGCACCTGGTTCATGATCGCGGCGCCGTCGACCAGCCAGCCGATCGCGCCGATATCGGCCCAGGTGAGCGTAGGGTAGTTGAAGATGGTCGAGTATTTGGCCTTGCCGGAGTGCAGCGCCTCGATCATCTCCTCGCGGCTGGTGCCGAGCGTCTCGGCCGCCGAATAGAGATAAAGGCCGTGGCCCGCCTCGTCCTGCACCTTGGCAAGCAGGATCGCCTTGCGACGGAGCGAGGGCGCGCGCGTGATCCAGTTCCCCTCCGGAAGCATGCCGACAATTTCGCTATGCGCGTGCTGGGAGATCTGCCGGACGAGTGTGCGCCGGTAGGCCTCGGGCATCCAGTCCTTGGGCTCGATGAACTCGTCGGCGGCGACACGCGCTTCGAAAGCCTCCAGCTTCGCCGGATCCTCGAGATTTTCCACGCTCTTAGTCTTCTGAAATTCGGTCGTGTACATGGGCGGCTCCCATACCATTAACCGACCAAGCGGTCAATTAATGTAAACGCTTCGCCCCCGCTGCCGATCCCTCAGTCGAACATGGTGACGCGCAGATCGCTGGCGTGGAAGGCGAAGGCGGCTTCGATATCTTCCTCGATGACGCGGGCGCGGGAGAGCTTGGGAAGGCGGCCGCGGGGGAAGAAGCGGGCTTCGCTCGTCTCGGCGCCCGCAACGGGCTCGCCCGCGCCGACGCGTTCGCAGAGGAAGAAGAGCTTGTAGAAGTCGCGCGCGTCGGGGTCATAGGGCTGCTTGGCTTTGTGGCGGACGCTGTAGAGCCCGCGCGCGGCAACGGCGAGGCCCGCCTCCTCCCTTATCTCCTTCTCGACATTCTGCGCCGCGGAACGGCCGACATCGGCAAAGCCGCCGGGAAGCGTCCAGAGGCCGTCGCTGCGCTCGCGGACGAGAAGGACATGATCGTCCTCGATCAGCGCCCCGCGGACATCGACCTTGGGCGTGGCATAGCCTTTGGCGAAATCCGAGACGAGCGAGGCGATGCGCTCCACCGGCACTCTGCCCAGCTCCGCCAGCATGGCGCCCGCTATTTCGCCGACCTCGGCGTAGCGCTCGCGGTCATACTCATCCTTGCTGAAGTGAAGGCCGGTCGAGGCGATCGCCTGCAGGCGCTTGGCGTAAGTGAGCCACTGGCTTTCCATGATGCTTTCTCCTCAGACCCGTTCGATCACCATTGCGATCCCTTGCCCGACGCCGATGCACATGGTGCAGAGCGCATAGCGGCCGCCGGTGCGCTGCAGCTCCTCGGTGGCGGTGAGAGCGAGGCGCGCGCCGGACATGCCGAGCGGATGGCCGAGCGCGATCGCGCCGCCATTGGGGTTCACATTCGGCGCGTCGTCGGGAAGGCCGAGCTCGCGAAGGACGGGGAGGGCCTGGGCGGCGAAGGCTTCGTTGAGTTCGATCACGTCCAAGTCGGCGATCGAAAGGCCGAGGCGCGCGAGCAGCTTCTGCGAGGCGGGCGCGGGGCCGATGCCCATGATGCGTGGCGGAACGCCCGCCACCGCGCCGCCCACGATGCGCGCGCGGGGCGTAAGGCCGTAGCGCTTCGCCGCCTCCTCGGATGCTACGATCATCGCCGCGGCGCCGTCATTGACGCCGCTAGCGTTGCCGGCGGTGACGGTGCCTTCGGGCTTCACAATCGGGCGGAGCTTCGCCAGCGCCTCGACGCTGGTCTGGCGGGGATGCTCGTCCCGATCCACCAGCAAAGGATCGCCCTTTCGCTGCGGTATCTCGACCGCCACAATCTCGGCGGCGAAGCGCCCATTCTGCTGCGCGCGGCTCGCTTTTTCCTGGCTGCGGACGGCAAAAGCGTCCTGATCCTCGCGCCTTACCTGATATTCCTCGGCCACGTTCTCGGCTGTCGAAGGCATGGTGTCGTCGCCATAGGCGCCCTTCATCTTGGGATTGACGAAGCGCCAGCCGATCGTCGTGTCGTAAATCTCGGCGTTCCGGTCGAAGGCGCTCGTCGCCTTGGGCATGACGAAAGGCGCCCGGCTCATGCTTTCGGAGCCGCCGGCGATGAGGAGGTCGGCTTCGGAGCCGCGGATCACCCGCGCCGCCATCGTCACCGCGTCCATGCCCGATCCGCAGAGGCGGTTGAGAGTCACTCCGCCCGACTTATGCGGCAGGCCCGCGAGCAGCCCCGCCATACGCGCGAGGTTGCGATTGTCCTCGCCTGCCTGATTGGCGCAGCCGAGGATGATGTCGTCGAGCGCTTCCCAGTCGACGCCGCGGTTGCGCTCCATCAGCGCCTTGATCGGGATGGCCGCGAGATCGTCGGCGCGGATATGGGCGAGCGCGCCGCCGTAGCGGCCGATGGGCGTTCGCACCGCGTCGCAGATGAAGGCTTCGGTCATTTTCATTCGTCTCCAACAATCGGGCCGCCGACGCTGCGCGAGAAGCCCTGGAACTCGGCTATGGCGCGGCCGCCCTCGCCGCTCACTTTCACATTGTAAACGCCGGAGCGGCCCGCAAGCGCCTGCTCGCAGGCTTCGGCCACCAGAGTCTCGCCTTCGTGCGCAGCATCGAGAAAGACGATCGACGCTTGCGCCGCGACCGTCCTCACATTGCGGCTGTTGCAGGCGTAAGCGAAGGCGGTGTCCGCAAGCGCGAAGACCATTCCGCCATGGGCGATGCCGTGGCCGTTCAGCATGTCGGGCCGGAGCGTCATGCGGATGCGGGCATAGCCCTCGCGCGCTTCCTCTATCTCGATGCCCCAGGCGGGGCCGGTGCCTTCGGCGGCGAGCATGGCGTTGGCAATGCGGGCGGCGAGATGGTCCGGAGTGGTCACGGCGTGCGCATAGCAGCCCCTCTCCCTTCAGGGGAGAGGATACGGAAGCCTTAGCGACTAAGGAGCTTAGGCGAAGTTGGTGAGGGTGACACCGTCGGGAGTTTTCGCTGACGTTTTCACCCTCACCCAGCTTCGACTAGGCAGTAAGCTTCCAAGTCTTCGCAACCCTCTCCCCTCCGGGGAGAGGGGGTGATAGGGGGCGTTCATGCCCAACTACGAAACCATAGACTTCAAGCTGGAGGGCGGCATCTCCCGCCTCACCCTCAACCGCCCGGACCGGCTCAACAGCTTCACGGTGCAGATGCACGAGGAGGTGTCCGACGCGCTCGGAAAGCTGGAGGGCGCGCGGGTGCTCGTACTCACCGGCGCGGGGCGCGGTTTTTGCGCGGGGCAGGATCTGAACGACCGGGCGGTGGCGCCGGGCGAAAGCGTGGACCTCGGCCATTCAGTCGAAAATTACTACAACCCACTGATCCGCCGGCTGACCTCCCTCCCCTTTCCCGTGATCGCGCGGGTGAACGGCGTCGCGGCGGGAGCGGGCGCCAATATCGCGCTCGCCTGCGACATGGTCATCGCGGCGAAATCGGCCAAGTTCATCCAGTCCTTCGCCTCCATCGGCCTCATCCCGGACAGCGGCGGCACCTGGGCGCTGCCGAGGCTTGTCGGACAGGCGCGGGCGCTGGGGCTGGCGCTGACGGCCGAGCCGCTTCCCGCCGAGAAAGCCGCCGAATGGGGGCTGATCTGGAAGGCAGTCGAGGACGAAGCGCTCGACGCGGAGGTGGACACGCTGGCGGCGCGGTTCGCGCAGGCGCCGACACGGGGGCTGGCGGCGATCAAGCGCATGATCCGCGAAAGCTGGGGCCATTCGCTCGATCGGGAACTCGACCTGCAGCGCGACATGATGCGCGAGCTGGGTGCGAGCGACGATTATCGCGAAGGCGTCGCCGCCTTCATGGAGAAGCGGACTCCGAGTTTCAGGGGGCGGTAGCTTTTGCACCTCCCGTTCGGCCTGAGCCTGTCGAAGGCTTCCCTTCTTCACAGGCCGAAAGAACAAAGTAGAGGGCTTCGACAAGCTCAGCCCGAATGGAGTGTGGGATGAAAACCTTGAACCTGCTCAATTACGCGCACGACGATTGGTACGCGGCCTCGGGCGGCCTTGCCGAGGTGCACAGCGCCGTTACCGGCGAAGTCGTCGCCACCACCGGCAGCCAGGGCCTCGATTTCAAGGCGATGCTAGACCACGCGCGCAATGTCGGCGGGCCGGCGCTGAGGCGGATGACCTTCCACGAGCGGGCGTGGATGCTGAAGGACCTCGCCAACGCGATCATGGCGCGCAAGGAAGAGCTGTACGAGCTCAATTACGCGACCGGCGCGACGCGGACCGACGGCTGGATCGATATCGAGGGCGGCGCCGGCACCCTCTTCTCCTTCTCGTCCAAGGGCCGGCGCGAGCTTCCCAACCAGCGGGTGCTGATCGACGGTCAGATGGAGCAGCTCTCCAAGGGCGGAAGCTTCGTCGGCCAGCACGTCTGGACCTCGCTGCAGGGCGTCGCCGTCCACATCAATGCATTCAACTTCCCGGTCTGGGGGATGCTGGAGAAATTGGGCCCGACGCTGCTTGCGGGCGTGCCGGCGATCGTGAAGCCCGCGTCCGCCACTGGCTATCTCGCCGAGCATGCCTTCCGCATCATGATCGAGGCGGGCGTGCTTCCGCCCGGAGCGCTGCAGCTGATCATGGGATCGACCGGCGACCTGCTCGACCATCTGACGCTGCAGGACGTGGTCTCATTCACCGGCTCGGCGCAGACCGCGATGAAGCTCCAGACGCATCCGGTGATCGCCCGGGAGTCTGTGCGCTTCATCGCCGAGCGCGACAGCCTCAACGCCTCCATCCTCGGCCCCGACGCCGGGCCGGGCACGCCCGAGTTCGACCTCTTCATCAAGGAGGTGGCGCGCGAGATGACGGTGAAGGCGGGGCAGAAATGCACCGCCATCCGCCGCGCCATGGCGCCCGCCGAGCATATCGACGCGGTCCAGGAAGCGCTGACGGCGCGGCTGTCGAAGGTGAGGATCGGCGATCCGCGCGAGGAAGGGGTGACGATGGGCGCGCTCGCCAGCCGCGACCAGCTGAAGTCCGTGCGCGAGGCCGTGGCGGAGCTGCAGAAATCGGCGCGGATCGTCTCGGGCGACCCAGAGGCTTCGCCTGTCGAAGGAAACGGCGCCTTCATCACTCCGATCCTCCTCCGCTCCGACGACCCCTGGGGCTCGCCCGCCGTCCACGATGTCGAGCCGTTCGGCCCCGTCTCCACCATCATGCCCTACCGCGACATGGAGGACGCCATCGCTCTGGCGAACCGCGGCATGGGAAGCCTCGCCCTTTCGCTCTTCACTTTCGATCCGAAGGTGGCCGAAGAGTTCGTGCTCGGCTCCGGGGCCTATCATGGCCGGATGCTGATCCTCGACAGGACCAGCGCTAAAGAGTCCACCGGACACGGTTCCCCCCTTCCCGTGCTCGTCCATGGCGGCCCCGGCCGCGCCGGCGGCGGCGAGGAGATGGGCGGCGTGCGCGGCGTCACCCATTATATGCAGCGGACCGCGCTCCAGGGCTCGCCTGCCCTGCTCTCAGGCATCGTGCGCCAGTGGCTGCCCGGTGCCGCCAAGCCCGAAGGCGAGGTCCACCCCTTCCGCAAGCGCATCTCCGAGCTGGAGGTCGGCTATACGCTCAAGACCGCCAGCCG
>DATMJS010000017.1:0-21595 GCA_035553755.1 Allosphingosinicella sp. | reverse complement strand
GCTCGGCGCCCTCGCTGGCGGCGAAGGCGGTGTCGCCCTCGCCCTCGACGGCCATGCCGCCCGGATCGCTGGGCTTCACCTTGTAAGGCCCCGCCGGCGCCGCAATCAACTCGCCGTGGCCCTCAGTCGCGGCCGGCTGGGTCACCCAGAAATAGGTGCCGACGACCGCGCCCAGCAGCACCAGCCCCAGCAAGGTGAACGTCAGAAGCTTCAGCGTCGAGGGTCCGCGCGGCTGATCGGCTTGGGGGACCGGCTCGAGCCAGGGCAGGTGATCCTCGCCGCTTCCTGGTCCGCGCCCGATTCGGCTGCCCTCTGTCACTGCATCTCCTCCGCCGCCGTCACCCCCATGATGCCGAGCCCGTTACGGATAACCTGTGCGACGACGGAGGCAAGGGCGAGGCGGGCGCGGGTCACGTCCGGCCGGTCGGCGACCAGGAAGCGTTTGCCGGGATCGTCATTGCCCTTGTTCCATTGAGCGTGGAAAGCGGCGGCAAGGTCGCCGAGGAAGAAGGCGATGCGATGCGGCTCATGCGCCAGCGCCGCCCCCTCGACCACGCGCGGAAACTGCGCCGCGATCTTGACGATCGCCAGCTCCTCCTCGTCGAGGAGCGAAAGGTCGGGCTCCCCGGCAAGCTCCACGCCCTCTTCCTTCGCCCGCCGGTGGAGCGAGCAGATGCGGGCATGGGCGTACTGGACGTAGAAGACGGGATTGTCCTTCGATGCCTCGACCACTTTGGCGAAGTCGAAATCCATCTGAGCGTCGGCCTTGCGGGTGAGCATGGTGAAGCGCACCACATCCTTGCCCACTTCGTTCACCACGTCAGCCAGAGTCACGAAATTGCCGGCCCGCTTGGACATCTTGACGGGCTCGCCGCCGCGCAGCAGCCGCACGATCTGGACGAGCTTGATGTCGAACGGAGTCTTCCCTTCGGTAAGCGCCTCGACCGCCGCCCTGATCCGCTTCACCGTGCCGGCATGGTCGGCGCCCCAGATGTCGATCAGCTGATCGGCGGCCTGCGCTTTCTGGAAGTGGTAAGCGAGGTCGCCGCCGAAATAGGTCCAGCTGCCGTCGGACTTCTTGACCGGCCGGTCCTGGTCGTCGCCGAAGCGGGTCGAACGGAACAGGGTGAGCTCGATCGGCTCCCACTCATCGTGCGGATCGAGGCTCTTCGGCCGCTCAAGCACCCCTTCGTAGATGAGCCCGCGCGAGCGCAGCACCTCGACGGCCTGTTCTGGGAGGCCCTTCTCATGCACCTCCGCTTCGGAGGCGAAGACGTCGTGGTGGATTCCGAGAAGCGCAAGATCCGCGCGAATGAGGTCCATCATCGCCGACACCGCCGCCCGGCGGAACGGCACCAGCCAAGTGCTTTCGGGTGCGCCCACGAGCTTGTCGCCGAACTGGCGCGCGAGCGTTGCGCCGACCGGCTTCAGATAATCCCCGGGATAAAGGCCTTCGGGTATCTCGATATCCTCGCCAAGCGCCTCACGGTAGCGCAGGTGCGCGGAACGGGCGAGCACGTCGACCTGCCCGCCCGCGTCGTTGACATAATATTCGCGGGTGACGGCGTGGCCCACATATTCGAGCAGGCTCGCCAGCGCATCGCCCACCACCGCGCCGCGGCAATGGCCCATGTGCATCGGACCTGTGGGGTTGGCCGAGACATATTCGATGTTTACGCGCGTCCCCTCCCCTACGGACGAGCGGCCATAGCCGGCGCCGTCGGCGAGGATCGTCCGCAGCTCGTCCTGCCAGACGCTCGGACGCAACCGCATGTTGATGAAGCCCGGGCCGGCCATCTCGGCGCTCTCGACTTCCTCCAGCTCGCGAAGCTTCGGCGTGATCAGCTCGGCAAGTGCACGGGGATTGGTGCCGGCTTTCTTTGCCAGCACCATCGCGGCATTGGTGGCAAGGTCGCCGTGGCTGGGATCGCGCGGCGGCTCTACCGCCACCGCCTTGCGCTCCACGCCCGGCGCGAGCTGCCCCTCAGCCTCGAGGCTGTCGAGAATGGCGTCGATATGCGCGGCGAAGCGGGCGTAGAGGGTCACGTTTCATCCATCGATGGAAAGGCCGGGCCTTAGCGGATGGCCGAGGCAAAGGTCCAGCATTCTAGAATGCCTCCGGCAACTCCACCGGGCCGACATGCTGGCGATATTGGGCGATGGCGTAGCGGTCGGTCATGCCGGCGATGAAATCGCCGATGCCGCGCACCGCCGCCACTGGATCGGAAGCATCGCTTCGCCAGGGCTGCGGCAGCAGCTCGGGGCCGTCCCGATAAGCCTCGAACAGCCCCGCCACCACGCGCTGCGCCTCGTCCTTCACGGCCTTGACCGGCGGAGCATCGTACATGCGATCGTAGAGGAAGCGCTTCAGCGCCCGCTCGTCCTCGCGCATCTCCTCCGAAAAGCCGGCGAGCGATCCCCCGGCGGCGCGGACCTCGTCACTGGTCAGGGCGCCGCTCTTCTCGATGCGGCGCCGCGTCTCCTCCAGCACGTCGTTGACCATCCGGCCGATCTGATCGCGGACCAGCTCCGACGTGAGGCGCTCTTCCTCGACATAGGGATAGCGGTCGCGCACCTTTTGCCAGCAGCGCCCGATCAGCGGCACGGCGAGCAACTCGTCTAGCGTGAAGAGGCCCGCCCGCAGCCCATCGTCGATGTCGTGATTGTCATAGGCGATATCGTCGGCGACCGCCGCGACCTGCGCTTCCAGGCTTGGCCAATGTTGGAGATCGAGCGGATATTCGGCGTCGACTTCCCTCAAAGCCCAGCCGGGATTCGCGACCGGCCCGTTATGCTTCGCCAGGCCCTCCAGAGTCTCCCAGCTGAGGTTCAGCCCGTCGAACGCGGGATAAGGCGTCTCAAGCTTCGTCAACAAGCGCAGCGTATGGGCGTTGTGGTCGAAGCCCCCCGCCTCCTCCATCGCCTCCTGCAAGGCATCCTCGCCGGCATGGCCGAAAGGCGGATGGCCGATGTCGTGAGCCAGGCAGAGCGCCTCGGTCAGATCCTCGTTAAGCCCCAGCGCCCGGGCCAGGGTGCGCCCGATCTGGGCGACTTCGAGGCTGTGAGTCAGCCGGACCCGGAAGTGGTCGCCGTCCGGGGCGACGAACACCTGTGTCTTGTGCCGAAGGCGCCGGAACGGCACCGAATGGATGATGCGGTCCCGGTCGCGCTGGAAGGGGCCACGGGGTCCGCGGCTGCCGCCGCTTGCTTCAGGATGGAGCCGCCCGCGCGAGTTCGAAGGGTCGCAGGCATAGGGCGCGAGCGCCCTCACTTGGCGGGCAGTTTCTCGATCTTCTGACCCGCTTCGCTGGTCCAGGCATAGCTGGATATATCTACTTTCGCGAGTTCGTTCACGAGATCCCTGGCCTCCTTGTCGGTTTTGAACGGACCGACGAGAAGCCGGTTAGTCGAACGAAGCGGGGTAGTCCATGCCGCCTTGCCTGAAAGCAGCTTCGGCGCCTTGCCCTGAAGACGCTTATATTCGCCCGGAAAGGCGCCCTTGTCCTGGGCCACGGCGAGCTGGACCCATATGCGGCTCGGCTCCGCGGGCGCGGGCGGCTCGGCCGACTTTTTAGCGGCGGCAGGCTTTGCCGGGGCGGGTTTCGTTTCAGCGGTCTTGGCGGTCGGGGCCGGCGTTTTAGCTTGATTGGTAGGCGCGGGAGCCGTGGCCCGAACGACTTCCTGCGCGTCCGGCCGAGCTGGAACCGCCGTCGCAGGAAGCGCCGCTACGAGCGCCGCGACATCGGCGAATTGCACGAGGCTGCCCTGTTCCCGAGATGCGGAGCGATCGGCGGCTGCGGCAGAAGGAGCCAGGCTAGCGGTGGTCATGGCGCTCGCGGGAAGCTGCTGGACCGGCGGCGCAATCTCTTCCGGTGCCGGCATGGGCTGCACGTTGGCGGGCGCTTGAGCGACGATTGGCTGCGCTGGCTGCGGCCCAACAGGCATGGTGAAAACGGGCTGTGCCTGTTGCTGGATCGGCTGCTGCGAAATTGCAACGGGCGGCGCGCTGTAGACCGGCTGCGGCTGCTGTTGAGCAGCGCCGGAACCAGCATAGGTCGGCTGCGCCTGGACCGGCTGGGCCGCGAGCGGTGGCGCCTGAACCGGCTGAGACGTTGGGGCTGACCTCCGTGCTTTGGGCTGCGCGGCGGCAGACCTCGCCGCAGCCTGCTGCCGCTCCCTCTCCTCCGCCCTGCGTTCCCAGAGCGACATTCCACCATTAAATCGAGGTCTGGAAGCAGTGGAGCCGGCGGCTGCGGTTTCGGTCCGCTTGGGTTTTGCTGCCGGAGCGGAGCCAAAGGCCGGTTGCGATACGTCAGGTCTTCCCGCAGTCGTCGCGGGAGCGCTCGCGACCTGCGTACTGACCGGCGCCACCTGCGTATTTACGGGCAGCAGCGGTACATTCCTTGGGAAGCGGCCGTAATGAACCGCCAGCGCGCGATCCGCCGTGCTCAGCTGAGGCAGCCGCGCCAGGAATGGCTCCATTGCCCGCGCCTGGGCGGGCATCTGCGACTGGACGACCTTGACCGCCTCGGCGGTGTCGCCCGTCAGAGCCAATACGAGAGCGCGGGTGCGCCAGCCGGCAGGCTCGTGCCGCCGCACCTGCGGGTCGATGATCGCCAGCGCTCCGTTGCGGTCGCCGCCGATCGCCTTGGAAAGCGCCATCCGCCGCTCCACTTCGGCATCGCTCCCCCGCCGAAGCACTATCGCATAGTCCGCCTGCGCCCGTACCGGATCGCCCAGCACGTCATAGGCGAGGCCGCGGTCTTTCGCGACCAGATGCTCGGGAACGCCAAGCGCTACTGCGTCGGCAAAGAATTTGAGTGCCGCCTGCGGCTGCTCATTGTGGACGAAGGCCGAGGCCATTCCCGCCTTTACACGTCCGTCATGGGGAGCGACCTCTTCGGCCCGCGCAAAGAAACCAAGCGCCGCCTGGATGTCCCCCACCTCCACAGCCGCCGTTCCGGCGCCAACCAGGGCGCTCACATTATTGGGGCTGGAGGCGAGCGTGCGGATATGCCGCGCAAGCGCGCTGCTCGGAGCCTCGCGATAAGGCGCGGCGGCCGGTCCCCCATAGGACTGGACCGGATAGGATTGCATATTTGTCTGTGCCCCCGCGGCGCCGGTCAGAAAAACCGTTGCCAGCAGAGCCGCGCTCCATTCGAAGCGCCCCGCTCGATACAAACTCATGGAAGCGATTAGACCCGCCCAAAGCTTTACGGGCAATGTCTAAGCCTCTGAAAAGACGATGGGCTGGTGCGCACCGGCGACGAACCGGCGGCACCAGCCCGGAACCGAACCCTACTGGTTGTTCTGGCGGTTCAGGAAACGCGGAATGTCGAGCGGGTCGCGGTCGGCGCGGCCGGGCTCTTCGTCCATCTGGGCTTTGGCAGCGCCGCGGGCGATGTTCGACATTCGCTCGAACAAAGTGCCTCCGGCGGCGGGTCGCACAACGGCAGCCGGCGCCGGTTCCTGAAGCCACGGCCGGGTGCCGTTCGGAGTCTTGGGCTCTTCGGCGACGTCGTCGATGAAGCCGGCGGGCTCCTCGGGATCGGCCATATTGCCTTCGCCGAGCAGAAGCTCGTCGCCTTCGTCCTCGTCAAGCGGCGCATCGAGCGTCAGCTCATCGACCGCATTCCCTTCGGTGAGATCGAGATCGCCGGCGGCTTCAGGGGCCTCTGCCCCCCCGGCTTCCTCGACCACCGGCAGCTCGGGCTCGATTGCCTTGGGCGGCTCGACGGTGCGCGCCGCCGCCGGGAAGGTGAAGACCTTGGCGGGCGATGAAACCGGTTGGCTGACCGTTTCCGCATCGATGCCGGTTGCGACGACCGACACGCGGATCTTGCCCTGAAGGTCGTTATTGAAGGCCGAGCCCCAGATGATGTTGGCGTCGTCGTCGACCAGGTCCTTGATGTGGTTGGCGGCTTCGTCGACTTCCATCAGGCGCATATCCTCGCCGCCGGTGATCGAAATGATGACGCCCTTGGCGCCCTTCATCGACACGCCGTCGAGCAATGGGTTGGCAATGGCCTTTTCGGCGGCTTCGATGGCGCGGTTGTCGCCCTCGCCCTCGCCGGTACCCATCATCGCCTTGCCCATCTCGCCCATCACCGACCGCACGTCGGCGAAATCGAGGTTGATGAGACCGGGCATGACCATCAGGTCGGTAATGCCGCGCACGCCCTGCTGCAGCACCTCGTCGGCCATCATGAAGGCTTCCTTGAAGGTGGTGTTCGGATTGGCGATGCGGAACAGATTCTGGTTGGGAATCACGATCAGCGTGTCGACATGCTGCTGCAGCTCCTCGATGCCGCTTTCGGCCGAGCGCATGCGGCGATTGCCTTCGAAGCTGAACGGCTTGGTGACCACGCCCACCGTGAGGATGCCCTTCTCGCGGGCGATCTTGGCGATGACCGGAGCCGCGCCCGTGCCGGTGCCGCCGCCCATGCCGGCCGCGATGAAGCACATGTGCGCACCGCTCAGCGCCCGCTCGATCTCGGCGATGGTCTCTTCGGCGGCCGCCTTGCCGATTTCGGGCCGGGAGCCGGCGCCGAGGCCCTGGGTGATCTTGAGGCCGAGCTGGATGCGCTGGTCCGCGGCCGACGCGTTGAGCGCCTGGGCATCGGTGTTGGCAACGATGAAGTCGACGCCCTGCACGTCGCTGGCGATCATGTTCGCGATGGCGTTGCCGCCGGCGCCGCCGACGCCGATGACGCTGATCCGCGGCCGAAGCTCGTCCACTTCCGGTCGGATGAAGTCGATGCTCATGGGTAACCTCCCCCTGCTATTCCAACGCGCCTAAACGCCCCTCGGACACCCTTTTGAATCATTCGATTCACCGGTTCCAGCGAAAAGTTAACGGCTTGAATCTTTTTCTCGATTCACCGTTGCCGATCAGACTCAATATCCGCTCCGAAAGGCGGAAATCAGCCGCTGCACAATGCTTCCCCCCGCCGCCCTCTGGACCGGCTGCGAGGCCGCCGAGATCGATCTGAGGTCGAGCTCGTCGGACGCCGCGAACTGAGCAAGGCCGACCAAGGTCGCAAAGGCGGGGCCGCCATGCGCTTCGGGAAGCCCCGGCACGCCCGGACGGCCGACCCGGACGGCCCGTCCAAGCACCCCCTGGGCATAATCGGCCATCCCCTTGAGGTCCGATCCTCCGCCGGTGATCACCACCTGCCGTCCGAACGGGCCGGCAAAGCCAAGCTCCTTCAGAGCGCCCGCTATCTCGCCCATCAGCTGCTCTAGCCGCTGGCGGATGACGTGGATCAGCTGAGCGCGGGTGATGCGGGTCGCCTCGGTGCCTTCCTCGCCGCCGGCGATGGGAGAAAGCTCGATCATGTCGTGATTGTCGCGCGGGGACGTGGTGGCGGAGCCGTAGAAGCATTTCATCCGCTCGGCATCGACGCGCCGCGTTCCGAAGGCGGAAGCAATATCGTCGGTAATGTCCTTGCCGCCGATCGGGATCGACTTCAAACCGACCAGCATGCCGCCCGCGAACAGCGACACGTTGGTGACGCCCGCGCCGAGCTCGACCAGGGCGACGCCGAGCTCGCGCTCCTCCTCGCTTAGGCAGGCCTTCCCCGCCGCCACCGGCGAGGCGACGATCGCCTCGACGCCCAGATGCGCGGAACGAACGCACAGGTCCAGGTTGCGCACCGGGGGAGGCTCGGCGGCGATGACATGGATATCGACCGCGAGCTTGCCGGCATGGAGCCCGAGCGGCTTCTTGACGCCTTGCAGCCCGTCCAGCGTGTAGAGCGCCGGCATCGCGTGTAGGATCATCCGCCCTTCGGGGTCGATGGACTCCCGCCCGACGGTCAGCAGTTCGTCAATATCCTGCTTTTCAACCCGACGGCCGCCGATCTCGACCTCGACGCTGGCGACGGTGCTGACGAGGCCGCCAGCGGAAAAGCCGACGAACACCTGCTCGACATTGGTGGCTGCGATCCGCTCTGCCTGTTCCACCGCTTCACGGATCGCGACTTCGGTCCGCTCCATATCGGAAATGAAGCCGCGCTTCACGCCGCGGCTTTCGCGCTGGCCGGTGCCGAGGATGCGGAGTCCTCCGTCGTCGGCGGGCTCGGCGATCAGCGCCGAAACCTTCGACGAGCCGACGTCGAGCGCCGTGACGAGCTTGCGGGCGGGGGGAGGAGCGACTCTTTTCATCAGATCGTCTTGGCGGGATCCGGAGCGTTGGGGCCGGGCGCGGAGGGCGCGATGTCGGGGACCGTGCTGCCCGGTTCGCGCGAGACCCGAACGATGAACTTGCCCGGGACACGCATGTCGAAGCGGACCAGCCCGCGGCCCAGCAGCTGCGCCGATTGATCCATCCGGGCGAACTGCACGAGCGACTTTCGCGCGGTCTCCTCGCCTTCGGGAAGCGCGAGCACCTCGCCCGACTGGAAGCGCAGGTCCCACCGCCGCCCGCCGACCCAGGTTGCCCCCTCGATCATCGGCTTCAGCTGCGGCGCCGCCTCGGTCAGCCGCGCCAGCTCGCCGGCATGGCGGTTGGCCTCGGGGCCGATCACCAGCGGCAGGTCGGGCATCGCGTCGAGCTTCACCTGATCAAGCACGACGCCGTCGGCATCGATCAAGGCGAGCTGCCGGTTATGCTGCCAGATGGCGGTGGGGCGGCGCTCGACGATGTCGATGACTAGAGTGTCGGGCCAGCGCCGCGACACCCGCGCCTCCTTCACCCAGCCGAAGCGGAGCAGACGCTGCCTCGTATATTCCAGGTCGACGAGCGGCATCGCGGTCGAGGGCTGATCCCAGGCCACATTGTATATCTGGAGGCGCGGCACTTGATGCGCACCCTTGATCTCGACCCGCTCGACAGCAAAGCCCGCGCGCCCGATCTGCTCGCCGAGCATTCCGCCCAGCATCTGCGGCAGGCGCAGGGCCGAGGCGGCGGCGATCGCTACGGCGATCAGCATGCCGATGAAAATCCACCAGCTTATCCGCCGGATGCTGTGCGGCAGCGCGTCTACCATCGCGGGCTGGCTGGCCTTGCGGCCGCGCGGCTGCGCCTTGCTCCGCGGGCGGGAGCGCGAGGCCGGGGAGCCGCGGGCAATGCGGGCGCTCACAGAGCTTCCTCGACGATCTTCTGGACCAGCTCGGGATAAGACATGCCACGATATCTGGCCTGCTCAGGGACCAGGCTGAGCGGCGTCATGCCGGGCTGCGTATTGACTTCCAGGAGATAGAGTCCTTCCTCTCCCCGCTCGTCGTCCCAGCGGAAGTCGGCGCGCGAAGTGCCTTTGCAGCCGAGTATACGGTGCGCCTTCAGCGCCATCGCCATTGCGGCGTCGCGGATCTGGTCCGGAATTTGCGCCGGGCAGACATGCTGGGTGAGCCCGTCCGTATATTTGGCATCGTAATCGTAGAAGCCCTGGGTCGGCTTGAGCTCGGTCACGGCCAAGGCTTCGCCCCCCAGCACGGCGACGGTAAGCTCATGGCCCTTGATGAAAGGTTCGGCGAGCAGATGGCCGAACTTCCGCCACGGCCCCTCGACATCCCGACCGATAGGGTTGCCGTAATTGCTCTCGTCGGTGATGATCGCGACCCCGACCGAAGAACCCTCGTTGACCGGCTTCAGCACATAGGGCCGCGCCATCGGGTCGCCAGCATAGAGGCTCTCGCTCGCAATGACTTCGCCGGCCGGCATGCGGATGCCGTGCGGGACCAGCGCCTGCTTGGTCAGCTCCTTGTCGATCGCGATCACCGAAGTGACGAGGCCGCTATGGGTGTAAGGAATCCCCATCAGGTCGAGCATGCCCTGCACCGTGCCGTCCTCGCCAGGCGTGCCGTGGAGCGCGTTGAAGATCACATCGGGGCGGACCCCGTCGAGCACCAAAGCGAGGTTGCGGTCCATGTCGATCCGGGTGACCTCATGCCCGAGGCTCCCCAGCGCCTTGGCGACGCCCTCCCCGCTCATCAGGGAGACCTCCCGCTCGGCGGACCAGCCGCCCATCAGCACCGCGACATGAAGCTTACGCATCCGGAACCCCTATACGCTGGATTTCCCATTCGAGCTCGACGCCGCTGTGCGCGCGAACGCGCCGGCGCACCTCCTCGCCCAGCTCCTCGATATCCGCCGACCGCGCATTGCCGAGGTTGAGGAGGAAATTGCAATGCTTTTCCGAAACTTGAGCGTCGCCGATCCGAAGCCCTCGGCAGCCGGCGGCGTCGATCTCCTTCCAGGCCTTGGTGCCTGGCGGGTTCTTGAAGGTGGAGCCGCCGGTGCGGCTGCGAAGCGGCTGCGAGGCTTCGCGCTCCTCGGCAATCCTGTCCATCTCCGCGCCGATCGCTTCCGGATCGCCGGGCGTTCCTTCAAACAGGGCCTCGACCACCACCGCGCCCTCGGGCGTTTCGCTGTGGCGGTAGGTGTAGCCGAAACGCTCGGCGGGCCAGGTCTCGACACTGCCGTCGCGCAGCACGAGCGTCGCCTCGATCAGGATATCCTGCACCTCGCGCCCATAGGCGCCCGCATTCATGCGCACCGCGCCGCCCGCCGTGCCCGGGATGCCGCGCAGGAACTCGAGACCGGCTATTCCGGCGTCCCGCGCCTTGCTGGCGACGGTGATCCCCATGGCTCCCGCCCCCGCGCGGACGCGGTGCCCGGGCTCGACCTCCACCTTTGCGAAGCTCTTGGGCAGCCGCACCACCACGCCGGGAACGCCCCCGTCGCGAACAATGAGGTTGGAGCCCACCCCCACCGGCAGCACCGGCACCGCGGGATCGAGACTTGCGAGGAAGCGCGAAAGATCGTCGATATCGGCGGGGCGGACCAGCCACTCGGCCGGGCCTCCGGTCCGGAACCAGATGAAGTCGGCGAGCGATCCGCCCGCTTCGGCGCTGCCCTTGATCGCGGGCAGGTCCAGAGTGGCGGTGTTCATTTGTTGAGCCTCGCCCGCCTGATGCCATCGGCCAGGCCTGCCGCCCATTTGGTGATGTCGCCCGCGCCGAGGCAGATCACCATGTCGCCGCGCGCGGCGATGTCGCGCAGCTGGCGGGCGAGATCCTCGGCGCTTGCGACGCCCTTCACTGCACGGTGGCCGCGTTGCTTCAACCCGCTGACCAAGGCATCGGCATCGACACCCTCGATAGGCTCCTCGCCTGCCGGGTAAACGGGTGCGACATAGACGATGTCCGCGTCGTTGAACGCGCCCTGGAATTCCTCCATCAGGTCGGCGAGGCGCGTGTAGCGGTGCGGCTGCACCACCGCGATCACCCGCCCCCGCGCGCCTTCCCGGGCGGCTGCCAGCACGGCACGGATCTCGACCGGATGGTGGCCATAATCGTCGATGATGGTGGCGCCGTCGATCTCGCCGACCTTGGTGAAGCGCCGCTTGACCCCGCCGAAACTTTCCAGCCCCTTGGCGATCACCTCGTCGGCAATGCCCATCTCGACCGCGACGCCGATCGCGGCAAGCGCATTCTGGATGTTGTGGCGGCCGGGCATGGGGACAGCAATGCCCTTGATCGTGCGCACCTCGCCCGCTCGGTTGCGGACATTGACATCGAAGCGATTGCCGCCGGGCAAGGGGGAAACATTGTCCGCGCGTATATCGGCCGGAGCGGCAAAGCCGTAGGTTACGACCCGCCGGTCCTGAAGCCGCGGAATGATCGCCTGCACCTCGGGATGGTCGACGCAAAGGAGCGCCGCGCCGTAGAAAGGGACATTCTCGACGAATTCCACATAGGCGTCCTTCACCGCGTCGAAGCTGCCATAATATTCGAGATGCTCGGGATCGATGTTGGTCACCACCGCGATCTGGCCGTCGAGCCTCAGGAAACTGCCGTCACTTTCATCGGCTTCCACCACCATCCAGTCGCTCGACCCCAACCGCGCGTTGGAGCCGTAGGCGTTGATGATGCCGCCGTTGATCACCGTCGGATCGATTCCGCCCGCATCGAGCAAAGCTGCGATCATCGACGTGGTCGTGGTTTTGCCATGGGTGCCCGCGACCGCGATCGTTGCCTTGAGACGCATCAGCTCGGCGAGCATTTCGGCGCGTTTCACCACCGGGATGCGCCGCTCGAGCGCGCATTCGACTTCCGGATTGTCGCGCCTGATCGCGGTTGAGACCACCACCACGGCCGCATCGCCGACATTGTCGGCATGGTGGCCGATCATCACCGGGATGCCCTGCTTTCTCAGCCCCTCGATTACATAGCCTTCGGCGACGTCCGAGCCCTGCACCTTGTAACCCAATATATGCATCACCTCGGCGATGCCGGACATGCCGATGCCGCCGATGCCGACGAAATGGATGGTGCCGATGTCCGTGCCGACGCCCTTCATGCGAAAGCGCCCCCTGGCGGTACAGGCGCGGTCTTCCCGACGTTGACGGGCAGCGGATCGGCGGCGGGCGTCTTGCCGATCCGCTCGACGAGATTGGCAAGGTCGCGGGTAGCGTCGGGCCGCCCGACCGCGCGGGCATAGGCCGCCGCACAGGCGAGCTTCTCCTGGTCGAGCCCCAGCTCTTCCATCTGCCGCGCCAGCTCGGTCGGCGTGAATTGCGTCTGGGGGATCATCCGAGCGCCGCCGGCCTTGGTCATTTCGCGAGCGTTGGCGGTCTGATGGTCGTCGGTCGCGATCGGCAGCGGGATGAGGATGGCAGGGCGGCCGGCGGCGGTGAGCTCCGCGATGGTCGATGCCCCGGCTCGCCCGATCACAAGGTGCGCCGTCGCAAGATGAGCAGGCATGTCGGGGAGATAGGTGGCAAGCTCGGCCGAAATGCCGAGCTCCGCATAGCGCGCGCGCACCTCTTCGATATCCTCGGCCCGACATTGCTGGGTCACCTTTAGGAGGCTGCGGACCTCCTCCGGGAGCAGCGCGAGACCCTCCGGCACGACCTGAGAAAGCACCGTCGCTCCCTGGCTGCCGCCGGTGACGAGCACGTGGAAGGCGCCGTCCAGCGGTGGGTAGGCCCGCTCGCGCAGCGCCAGCACTTCTTCCCGCACCGGGTTTCCGACCAGCTCGACCTTGTTTGCATGAGCGGGCTTAAGCCGGTCGATCTCGTCATAGGCGGTGGCGATGGCATCCACCTTGCCGGCCAGCAGGCGATTGACCCGGCCCAGCACCGCATTCTGCTCATGGACCGCGGTCGCGATGCCCATGGCGTGAGCGGCGGCGACCGCGGGATAGGCGGGATAGCCGCCGAAGCCGACCACAGCGGCGGGGCGCAGGTCGCGGTAGAGCCGCCTCGCCATCGCGCGCCCCGCCATGATGTTCCTCGCCGCTTTCAGCCAGCCGAGCGGTCCTCCCGCAATGCGCCCGGCGGGCAGGATATGGACGTCCGCCTTGGCGAAAAGGCCCGGTATCTTGGCGCCGCGAGCGTCGGTGATCAGCGAGATTCGGTGGCCGCGCCGGACAAGCTCCTCGGCGAGCGCGTGCGCCGGCACCATATGACCTCCCGTCCCGCCCGCGGCGAGCACGAAGTGGCGGGAGATGATGCCGGCCGAAGCCATTAACGGCCGCTCCACTTCACCACATAGGGCGAACGGTGCAGATAGGGGTTCCTGCGGGTGAAGGCGAGCAGCAGGCCCATTCCGATCGCCAGCGCGATCATCGACGATCCGCCGTAGCTGATGAAAGGAAGGGTCATGCCCTTTGAGGGGGCGATCTGGACGTTGACGGCCATGTTGATCAGCGCCTGCAGCCCGAACTGGGTGACGAGGCCGGCGGTGGCGAAGACGGTGAAGCTGTCCTCCTCGTGCAGCAGCCGGATCAGTACGCGGGCGACGATGAACAGGTAAAGAAGGGTGATGGCGAGGCAGGCGATCAACCCGAACTCCTCGCCGATCACCGAGAAGATATAGTCGGTATGCGGCTCGGGCAGCGAGAATTTGCGGGTGCCCGCGCCGGGCCCGGCGCCGAACAGGCCACCCGACGTCAAGGTGCGGAGCGCGCTGTCGGTCTGGTAGGTGTCGGTATCGCCCGCGCCGCCGAACAGGAAAGCGTTAATCCGGACCGTCGCCACGTCGTAGAAGAGGTAGTCGAGGACGAGCGCCCCCGCCGCGGCCGCACCCAGCATCCCGAGGATCCGCATCGAGGCTCCTGACAGAGCCAGCAGCATCACCCAGGCCGCGGCGAAGATGACCGTCTCGCCGAGATTGGGCTGCTTCATCAGCAGCAGCGCCACAATGGCGGTGAGCAGCCCCGTGAGCGGCACCACCGGCAGCGTGGGGTCCTTGTCCTTCAGCGACAGGATCCAGGCGAGCGCGACGATGAAGAGCGGTTTCAGGAACTCGGACGGCTGGAACTGGGCGAAGCCGAAGCCGATCCAGCGGCGGGCGCCGTTCACCTCGTTGCCGACGATCGGGACGAAGACGAGCAGGACGGTGAAGAAGACCGCGCCCGCTATGCTGAGCCGCCGCGCCTGCGTCTTGGGCAGCATCGAGACGCCGATCATCACCGGAATGGCGACCAGGATCCACATCAGCTGGCGGTAGAAATAATGGAGCGGCGCGAAGCTCACCTCGCCGCCCGAATAGCGCGTCGCGGCTGCCGGCGAGGCCGCGGCGACGGCGATGAGGCCGATCGAGATCAGCACCGCCACCAGCAGAAGCAGCACCCGGTCGATTTCCCAGAACCACCGGCCGAGCGCGCTCCTGTCCGACCGGCCGAGACGGTTCGCGCCGAGCCCCTGATGCATTGCCTTCATCAAAGAGCCTCCACCGCGGCTCGGAACGCCTCGCCCCGCGCCTCATAATCGCTGAACTGGTCGAACGACGCGCAAGCGGGCGAGAGCAGCACGGTTTCGCCAGCCCTTGCCGACGAAGCCGCGCTCCATACCGCCTTCTCCAGAGTCACCGATTGTTCGACGCTATCGACCTTGTCCGCCAGCAACTGAGCGAACATGGGCCCCGCCTGCCCGATCGTATAGGCCGCACGAACATGGCCGAACCACGGCTCGCAGGCCTCGAGATCCTCCGACTTCGGCAGCCCTCCCAATATCCAGTGCACCGCCGGATAGGCGGCGAGCGCGGGCGCGGTCGAGGTGGGGTTGGTCGCCTTGCTGTCGTTAACGAACAAAACCCCGTTCTTCTCCGCCACCCGCTCCATCCGGTGCGGCAGGCCCGGATAGGTGGCGAGCGCCTGCTCGATTACCTGATCGGCAATGCCGAGTGCTCGCGCCGCGGCCACGGCGGCCGCGACATTCTGCGCGTTGTGCGGCCCCTGCAGCGAGGGCCAGCGGGACTGGTCCTTCACGTCCGCGGCGGAAACGAGGATGCGCTTCCCGGCGAGCTGGCCCGCAATCGCCCGCGTATAATCGTCGTCGGTGGCGACGACGGCAACATGCTCGGGCGATTGCATCGCTAACAGCCGGGCCTTGGAGGCGGCATAATCGTCCATGCCGTCATAGCGGTCGAGATGGTCGGGAGTGACGTTGAGGAGCACCGCCACCTCGCAGTCGAGGCTTTGCGTCAGGTCGATCTGGTAGGAGGAAAGCTCCAGCACATAGATGCCGCCTTCGGGGAGCGGCTCCTGCGCCAGGATCGGCAGCCCGATATTGCCGCCCATCATCGAAGGAATGCCGGCGCTCTTGACGATATGATGGATCAGCGCGGTGGTGGTCGATTTGCCGTTGGTGCCGGTGATCCCCACCACCTTGTGCGGCGGCAGATGCGGCCGCGCCTGCGCGAACAATTCGATGTCGCCGATCAGCGGCACCTTCGCCTGACGCGCGCGGACGGCGATCGGGTGCCGGTTGATCGGCACTCCCGGCGACACGACCACTCCTGCGAAGCCGTAGATGGAGGTGACGAGCGGATCGGCGATCCTGGCCTTGTCCTTCGCCGCCGCCCGCGCCTCTTCGCGCTCATCCCACGCCATCACGCCGGCGCCGCTCGCCGCCAGCGCCTCGACCGTCGCCAGCCCGGAGCGGGCGAGGCCGAATACGGCATAGCTCTTTCCGGCGAAGGCGCTGCTCGTGATCATCTCAGCTTGAGCGTGGACAGGCCCGCCAGCGCGAGCACGAAGCTGATGATCCAGAAGCGGATGACCACGGTCGGCTCGGACCAGCCGATCTGCTCGAAATGATGATGGATCGGCGCCATCCTGAAGATCCGCTTGCCGAACCTTTTGTAGAAGAAGACCTGGAGGACCACCGACAGCGCCTCGATGACGAACAGCCCCCCGATAATCGCCAGCACGAACTCATGCTGCGTCGCCACCGCGATGGCGCCAAGCGCGCCGCCGAGCGCGAGGCTGCCCGTATCGCCCATGAAGACCGCCGCCGGAGGCGCGTTGAACCAGAGGAAGGCTAGCCCCGCTCCGACGATCGCCGAACAGAGCACGGTGAGGTCGCCGACGCCGAGCACATGCGGAATGCCCAGATAGTTCGAAAACACCGCGTTCCCGACGAGGTAGGTGATCAGCAGGAAGGCAAGGCTGGCAATGATCACGGGCATGGTCGCAAGCCCGTCGAGGCCGTCGGTGAGGTTCACCGAGTTTCCGAAGGCGACGATCACGAAGGCGCCGAACAGGACGTAGCCGATCTGGCCGATATCGGCGACCGGACCCTGGACGAAAGGCAGATAGAGGTCGGTTCCCGTACCCTGGATGATGACCCAGGTGCCGACGGCGGCCACCGCGAATTCGGCGAGGAGGCGCGTCCGGCCCGAAATGCCCCGATGGCTGCGCTTGGTGACCTTGTCATAATCGTCGATGAACCCGATCAGTCCGAAGCCCACGGTGATGAACAGGCACGCCCAGAGGTAAGCGTTGGAGAAGTCCATCCACAGGATCATGGAAATCGACAGGGAGGTGAGGATCATCAGCCCGCCCATGGTCGGCGTACCGCGCTTCGACAGATGCGACAGCGGCCCGTCGTCGCGGATCGGCTGGCCTTTCCCTTGGCGGACGCGGAGCCAGCCGATGAACTTGGGACCGATCAGCAGTCCGATCAGGAGCGCGGTCGCGGTGGCGGCGCCGGCGCGAAACGTGATGTAGCGTATAAGGTTGAGAACCCCGGGAAAGCCCAGCTGTTCGGCAATCCAGTAGAACATCAGCTTCCCCCGCCCGCCAGCGTCTCGACGAGGGCGGCAAGTCCAATGGAGTTCGATCCCTTGACGAGTATGGCGTCCCCCGGGCCGATCTCTTCACGGACCAGCTGGACGGCCGACGCCACGTCCGGCACATGCGCCATTTTAACCTTTGCTCCAAGCGCTTTCGCTAGCGGGCGCATCTCTTCGCCGACCAATATGGCAAATTCGACACGCGCCGCTTCGATCGGCTCGGCAAGCGCGGCGTGAAAGGCGTCCGATTCCTCGCCGAGCTCGCGCATCGAGCCCAGGACGACGATCCGCCGGCCGGCAACCTTTTCGTCGCCCAGCACCTTCAGCGTCGCCCGCATCGAGGACGGATTGGCATTGTAGCTTTCATCGATCAGCAGCGCCTCGCCGCCGTCCACGCGGATGCGGTGACGCTCGCCGCGCCCCTGGAGGCCCTGAAGCTCCGCCAGCGCGAGGCCCGCGGCGGCGAGATCGCCTCCGAGCGCCTCGACCGCTCCCAGCACGGCCAGCGAATTGACAACCCAATGCTCGCCCGGCGGCGCCAGCATGAAGCTCAATTCGGCGTCGGGCAGCACCGCCGTCACATGCGTGCCCCCCGCCTGTGCGGGCAGCACGTCGCGGCCCTGTATGTCGGCGCCTTCGCCGAGCCCGAAGGTCCAGATACGTGCAGCATGCGGGCGCGCCGCCTTGATCAGCCGGTCGCGGTGCGGACTGTCATGAGGGATGATTGCGGTACCGCCCTGCTCCAGCCCCTGGAAAATCTCGCCCTTGGCGTCGGCGATCTCCTCGTCCGACCTGAAGAAGGCCCGGTGGGCAGGCGCGATGGCGGTGACGATGGCGACGTGCGGGCGCACCAGCCGGGTCAGGGCGGCCAGCTCACCCGCGTGGTTCATGCCCATCTCGAACACGCCGAAGCGGCTTTCGCGCGGCATCCGCGCAAGCGATAGCGGCACGCCGGTATGGTTGTTGTAGCTTTTCACCGAACGACGCGTCTTGCCCGGCTCGGCGCGGTCGAGAGCGGCGTAGAGCGCCTCCTTGGTGCCGGTCTTGCCGACCGAGCCGGTCACCCCGGCGATCCGCGCATGGCTGCGCTCCCGCGACGCGCGGCCGAGGTCGTTCAACGCCTTGCCGGTGTCCCCCACGAGGATGTGCGGCTGCGGCACCGGCTCACTCACGATCGCACCCGCCGCTCCGGCAGCAAAAGCCTTGTCGAGGAAGCGGTGGCCGTCGGTCGTCTCCCCCTTCAGGGCGATGAACAGGTCGCCCTCCCCTACCTCGCGCGAATCGAAGGTGACGCCGCCCGCCTCGAACACACCGTCGGCCCTTCCTCCCACGGCCGCGGCAATCTCTTCGGAGGTCCAGAGCGCGCTCATGCGGCGCACTCCCGCGCGACGGTGACGTCGTCGAAGGGAAGAACGCGGTCTCCAACGATCTGGCCCTGCTCATGGCCCTTGCCCGCGAGCAGGATGATGTCGTCGGAGCCCGCTTCGGCGACGGCGGCGGCGATGGCTTCGCGGCGCCCCGGAACTTCGCGAGCGCCAGGCGCCCCGGCCAATATGCCGCGGCGGATCGCGGCGGGGTCCTCGCTTCTCGGATTATCGTCGGTGACGATGACGAGATCCGACAAGCGGCTCGCCGCCTCGCCCATTTCCGGCCGCTTGCCTACGTCGCGATCGCCGCCTGCGCCGAAAACGGTGATGAGCCTCCCCCGCGCGTGCGGGCGGAGCGCCTCGATCGCGGAGACCAGAGCGTCGGGCGTATGCGCATAGTCGACATAGAGCGGCGCGCCCGCGCGAGTAATGACCGCCCGTTCGAGTCGCCCCCGGACCGGCTGGACGCGGGCCAGATTCTGGAGCGTCTGCCTGAGCTCGCCGCCGGTCGCGAGCACCAGCCCCGCCGCCGTCATCGCGTTCGCCGCCTGATAGGCGCCGATCAGCGGCAGAGTCACCTTGTGGGTCTTGCCTTCTGCCTCGAGAACCAAGGTCTGACCGAGCTGACTCGGCTGCCGCTCGACCAGCCGCAGAGTCTCACCCGACTTGCCGACGGTGAGGATGCGAAGGCCCCGCTCCCGGCAGATCGAGGCGACTTCGGTCGATTTCGCGTCGTCGGTCCAGATCACTGCCGTGCCGTCCGGCTCCACCACTTCGCGGAAGAGGCGCATCTTGGCCTCGAAATAAGCCTTCATCGTGCCGTGATAGTCGAGATGGTCGCGGCTGAAATTGGTGAAGGCGGCGGCGTGCACCGGCAGGCCTTCGGTGCGGTACTGCGCAAGGCCGTGGCTCGATGCTTCAAAGGCGGCATGGGTGATCCCCATCCGCTCCAGCCCCGCCATGTTCGAAAGGAAGGTCACGATGTCGGGCGTCGTGAGCCCGGTCGTCACCTGCTCGTCCGCCGTGGTGACCCCAAGGGTACCGATCGAGGCCGAAGGATGCCCCGCCATCCGCCAGAGCTGCCGGGTCAGCTCGACATTGGAGGTCTTGCCGTTGGTGCCGGTGACGGCGATCACCGTTTCGGGGAAGGGAGCGAAGAAGCGGGCGGCGAGCCTTGCAAATTCGCGGCGCGGCTCTTCGGCGGCCACATGGGCAGCGCCTTCCACCCTGACGCTTGGACGTGCCACCACGGCAACTGCGCCGGCCGCGACCGCGTCCCCGATAAAGTCCTCGCCGTTGAACATGCTGCCCCTGAACGCGCCGAACACCGTGCCGGGGGCGATCTTGCGGTGATCGATCGCGAACCCCGTGACTGTTTCTTCGCTGTCGCTGCCGATCAGCCCTCCGAGCCGCATCAGTCGCTCGTCTTGCCGACCAGCGGCAACAGCTCCGACAGCTCCATGTCCCGCCGGTCGTCGGGAATGACTCCAAGAAGGTTGCCCGTCCGGGCGATGACTTTCGAGACGATAGGGGCGGAAACCCAGCCGGCGGTGGTATAGCCGAATGTGTCGGCGGTAGCTTTGGGGGCATCGAGCATAGCGATCACCACATAGCGCGGATCGTCCATCGGGAAAGCTGCCGCGAACGTCGAGACGTTCACTTTTTTGGAATAGCCGCCGCTTCCGCTCTTTTCCGCCGTGCCGGTCTTGCCGCCGACGCGGTAACCGGGCGCCTCGCCACGCTTGCCGCCGCCATGGAGCACGTTGAGGCGAAGAAGCTGCCGAACGCGGCGGCTGGTCTCTTCCTCGAAGACCCGGCGGCCTTCCGGAACGCGCGCCGGATCGACCTTCATCAGCGTCGTCGGCCGCCAGATGCCGCCATTCACCAACGCGGCATAGGCGGTGGCCAGATGAAGCGGCGTGATCGCGACACCATGCCCAAAGGAACTGGTGAAAAGGGTCGCGCGGCTCCATTCGCGAGGCCAGAGCGGCCGCGCCTTCTCCCCAAGCTCGATATGCGGCGCAGTGTCGAAACCCAGTTTCCGGAACGAAGCCTGGAGCCGCTCGACTCCCATTTCCTCGGCGATCCTCGCGGTGCCGAGGTTGGAGGAATAGGCGATGACCTCCGCCACGTTCAGCGGCCGGTTCTTGCCCTTATAGTCCGTGATACGGAACCGGCCGACGGCCAGCGGGGTACCGGCGTCATAGCGCTTGGAGAAGGAGGTGATCGTGCCGGCGTCGATCGCCGTCGCCACGGTGAGCGGCTTGAAGGTCGAACCCAGCTCGTAAACGCCCATCGTGGCGCGGTTATATTGCGAATCCGGCGCGTACTTGCCGGCGGCATTGGGATTGAAGGTGGGGAAGGAGGCCATGGCGATAATCTCGCCGGTACGGACGTCGAGCACGATGCCCGTTCCGCCTTCGGCGCTGTGCTTGACCATAGCCGCGCCGAGCTCGCTCTCCATCGCCGCCTGGACCCGGCTGTCGATCGAGAGCGCGACCCCCGCGCCGCGGCTGCGGGGGTCGGTAAGCCTGGCGTCCAGCACCTTTTCCATGCCGGTGACTCCGCGGCCGTCGAAATCGGTCCAGCCGAGAATGTGCGCGGCGAGCGCCGTCTGCGGGTAGAGCCGCTCCGGCTCGCGGGCAAAGGCGATGGCGGGCTCACCGAGGGCGTTCACCGCCGAGACGAGCTCCGGAACGGCGCGGCGGCTCAGATAGACGAAATTCTTTCCCGAGGTGAGGATCGCCCGATATTCGGCCACACTCTTCTCGGGCATCAGCTGCGCGAGCTTCTCCGCCAGCTCCTCGGGGTCGCCGAGCAGCCGGTTGGGGTGCACGGCGATCGACCAGGCGTCGATCGTCCGGGCGAGCGGCACTCCGTTGCGGTCGACGATGTCGCCGCGCGCCGGGAGCAAGGGATTGCCGATCGCGGCCACCGCCCGGTCGGTGAACAGCTGGAGATAGACGAGGCGGAGCGCGATCAAGGCGGTGACGCCGGCGAACACCAGCATCACCAGCATCAGCCGGTGATAGGTCAAGGCCAGCGACGACTGCCGCTGGCCTGAAGTTTCCTGGGAGTGGGGGCGGGCCGCGATCGCGGTCATTGGGCGCCGGCTCCTCCGCTCTTCTTTTCGGCCCTGGCGGCGTCGCTGATGTCGTCCAGCACAGTGTCGTCGATCAATGCCGTCGAGGAGATCGCCTTTT
>DATMJS010000016.1:0-2248 GCA_035553755.1 Allosphingosinicella sp. | reverse complement strand
GCGATCGCGCCGGCCAGCATGGCGCGGCGCAGGATGGTGGCTTTCATGGGATCATGTCCTTCAAGGCAAGGGGGAGCTGGCCGGTATCTTCCCGGTTTCCGGCCAGCGGATCGGGTTGAGGTTCGGGAAGAAGCTCGACCGCCCAGGCGCAGCCGCGGTGACGCAGCCATTCGGCCGCGAAGGCAGGCGCGCCATGCGCCTCCACCAGCTCCGCGATCCGGCGCTGATCGGTCTTGGAAGAGGCGGCGGCGAAGGCCAGCGCGACCTCGCCAAGCCCCAGCTCGAACAGGCGGTTGCCGCGCCTTGACTGGCAGTAATAATCGCGCTTCGGCGTCGCCCGGCTCAGGATTTCGATCTGGCGGGCGTTGAGCCCGAACCGCTCGTAGATCACCGCGATCTGCGGTTCGACCGCGCGTTCGTTCGGCAGGAATATCCGGGTCGGACAGCTCTCGACGATGGCGGGCGCGATCGTGCTGCCCTCGATCTGCGCGAGCGACTGGGTGGCGAAGATGACGCTGGCGTTCTTCTTACGCAGCGTCACCAGCCATTCCGAAAGCTGTTTGGCGAACGCGGGCGATCCCAGCGCCAGCCAGCCCTCGTCGATGACGATGAGCGTCGGGCTGCCGTCGAGCCGCCCCGCGATGCGGTGAAACAGGTAGGACAGGACGGCCGGGGCCGCGCCGCTTTCCATCAAGCCTTCGGTCTCGAACACCTGAACGGTGGCCTCGCCAAGCCGCTCGGTCTCGGCATCGAGCAGCCGGCCCCATGCTCCGCCCACGCACCAGGGCGCGAGCGCCTGCTTGAGCTGCTGGCTCTGGAGCAGGACGGCAAGGCCCGTCAGGGTCCGTTCCGCGATCGGCGCGGTGGCGAGCGAGGTCAGCGCCGACCAGATATGCTCCTTGGCCTGCGGGTCGACGGTCACATTCTCGGATGCGAGGATCGCCGCCAGCCATTCGGCGGCCCAGGCGCGTTCGGCTGGGTCGTCAATATGGGCGAGCGGTTGGAGCTGCACGCCGTCCCCGGCCTCGTCGGCGAGCATCCCGCCGAGATCCTGCCAGTCGCCGCCCATACCGATCGCAGCCGCGCGGATGCTGCCGCCGAAATCGAAGGCGAAGACCTGCGCGTTCTCGTAGCGGCGAAATTGCATCGCCATCAGTGCAAGCAGCACCGACTTGCCGGAGCCGGTCGGCCCGACGATGAGGGTGTGCCCGACATCGCCGACATGAAGGGAAAACCGGAACGGGGTCGAGCCTTCGGTCTTGCCATAAAGCAAGGGGGGCGCACCGAAATGCTCGTCCCGTTCCGGCCCCGCCCATACTGCTGACAGGGGGATCAGGTGGGCGAGATTGATGGTGGAAATCGGAGGCTGGCGGACGTTGGCATAGGTGTGGCCGGGGAGGCTCCCAAGCCACGCCTCGATCGCGTTCATGCCCTCGGGGATCACGGTGAAGTCGCGACCCTGGATGACCTTTTCGACCAGCCGCAGCTTTTCAGCCGCAATGGCGGGATCGCGGTCCCACACCGTCACGCTGGCGGTGACATAGGCCATGCCGGCGTAGTCGGCGCCCAGCTCCTGCAAGGCAGTGTCGGCGTCGGCCGCCTTGTTCGAGGCATCGCTGTCGAGCAGCGTCGATGCCTCGTTGGTCATCACTTCCTTGAGGATCGCAGCAACGCTTTTGCGCTTGGCGAACCATTGGCGGCGGATGCGGGTCAGCAGCTTCGTCGCGTCGGTCTTGTCGAGCATGATCGCGCGGGTCGACCAGCGATACTCGAAGGCGAGCCGGTTCAGTTCGTCGAGCAGGCCGGGGAAGGTGACGCTCGGGAATCCCGTGATCGTCAGCGTGCGCAGATGATGGTCGCCGAGTTTCGGCTCCAGCCCGCCGGTCAGCGGCTCGTCGGCGAGCAGCGCGTCGAGATGCATCGGCGTTTCCGGCACGCGCACGCGCTGGCGCCGGGTCGAGATCGTGCTGTGCAGGTAAGTCAGCGTCTCGCCGTCATCGAGCCAGCAAACCTCGGGCACGAAGCCTTCCACCAGGTTGAGAACGCGGTCGCTGCGATCGGTGAAGCTCTTGAGCAGCTCCCACGGATCGACGCCGGACGTTGACCGGCCTTCGTAGAGCCAGCCCTCGGCGCGCGCGGCTTCCTCGGCCGGCGGCATCCATAAGAGCGTCAGATAATAGCGGCTCTCGAAATGCGCGCCCTCCTCGCGAAACTGTTCGCGCCGCTCCATATCGACCAGCGCCGATAC
>DATMJS010000015.1:0-6002 GCA_035553755.1 Allosphingosinicella sp. | reverse complement strand
CGTCGGGCGTCCACATGTGGAACGGCACCGCGCTGACCTTGAAGGCGATGCCGGCGAGCACGAAGACGATGCCGAACAACTCGCCCGTGGAGATGCCATCCGCGGCCAGGGCGCGGTTGATGTCGCCGAACAGGGTCGTGCCAGTGAAGCCATAGAGCAGAGACACGCCATAGAGCAGGATGCCGGAGGCGAGCGCGCCCAGGACGAAATATTTGAGCCCCGCCTCGGCCGAGCGGTTGTCGCGCCGCTGAAAGGAGGCGAGCACATAGGCGGCGAGGCTCTGCAGCTCGAGGCCGACATAGAGGGTGAGGAGGTCGCCCGCCGACACCATCATTCCCATGCCGACCGAGGAAAGCATGATCAGCACCGGATATTCGGCGCGGAAGTCGCGGTCGCGCCCGAACCAGCCGCTCGCCGCCAGCATCGAAGCGGCGGCGGCGATGAAGATCAGTATCTTGGCGAAGGCCGCGAAGCTGTCGGCGATGAACAGGCCCTCGAAACCGATCGCGCCGGCATCCCGGATACCGGGGACGAAGAAGGCGGCGATGGCGAAGATCAGCACCGCCGCCCAAGTGACGAGGCGGCCGGACCGGTCACCCGCCCAGGCGACCACCATCAAGAGGACCAGCGATCCCGCGCTGAGGATCAGTTCCGGCAGGGTGAGGAGCAGCGACTTGCCCATCAATGCGCTCCCCCACGAGCTTCGGCCGCCGAAGCCGTGGTCGGCACGGCGCTGCGGGCGAGCCGGGCATCCCCTTCGGGCGCCGCGCGTTCGATCCGCGCCAGCAGCGTCCCGACGTCGTTGCGCATCGGCGCGAGGAAAGACTCGGGGTAGACTCCCATCCAGAGCACCACCGCGGCGATCGGCGCAAGAATGGCAAGCTCACGCCGGCTGAGGTCGGGCATCGCGGCCGCGTCGGGGTTGCGCTGCACGCCGTAGGCGACGCGCCAGTAGAGGTAGAGCATGTAGGCGGCGCCAAGGATGATGCCGGTGGTGGCGACGGCGCCGACGAAGCTGTTCGCGCGATAGGCGCCGACCAGGCTCAAAAACTCGCCGACGAAGCCTGCCGTCCCGGGAAGCCCGATCGATGCCATAGTGAAGAGGAGCAGCAGCACCGCATAAGCCGGCATGTTCGTGGCGAGCCCGCCATAGCGGTCGATTTCGCGGGTATGAAGGCGGTCGTAGATGACTCCCACGCACAGGAACAGCGCGCCGGAGACCAGACCATGGGCGAGCATCACGATCAGCGCGCCCTCCAGCCCCTGCCGGTTGAAGGCGAAGAGCCCGATGGTGACGAAGGCCATGTGCGCGACAGACGAGTAAGCGATCAGCTTCTTCATGTCCTGCTGCACCAAGGCGACCAGCGAGGTGTAGACGATGGCGACGAGGCTGAGCCCCATCACCAGCCAAAAGAGCTCGGCCGACGCCTCAGGGAACATGGGCAGCGAGAAGCGAATGAAGCCGTAGCCGCCCATCTTGAGGAGCACGCCGGCAAGGATCACCGAACCCGCGGTCGGGGCCTGGACGTGCGCGTCCGGAAGCCAGGTATGGACCGGCCACATCGGCATCTTCACCGCGAAAGAGGCAAAGAAGGCGAGGAACAGCCAGGTCTGCGCCTCGCGCGGGAAGTCGGTCGCCATCAGCGCGGGGATCGAGGTCGTGCCGGCGAAATGCACCATCCACAACATGGCGATCAGCATCAGCACCGAGCCGAGCAGCGTGTAGAGGAAGAACTTGAAGCTGGCGTAGATGCGCTGGGCTCCGCCCCAGATGCCGATGATCAGGTACATCGGGATGAGGCCTGCCTCGAAGAACAGATAGAAGAGGAAGATGTCCTGCGCCATGAAGACGCCGAGCATCAGCGTCTCCATCAGGAGGAAGCTTGCCATATATTCCTGCACGCGCCGGTCGATCCCGGTCCAGGAGGCGGCGATGCAAACCGGCATCAGGAAGACCGAGAGCAGGATCAGCATCAGCGCGATGCCGTCTATCCCCAGCGCCCAGGCGAACGGCCCGAAAATATCGGCGCGCTCGACGAACTGCCATTGTGGCCCACCGATCTGGTAGGCGTCCCAGAGCAGGATGCCGAACGCCAGGTCGACCAGGGTGGCGATGAGCGCCAGCCAGCGCGCGCCGTTGGCAGTCAGGAAGAGGCAGCCAATGCCGGCGACGATCGGCACGGCCAGCATCACCGAAAGGATCGGAATACCAGCGAGGCTCATCGCGCCATCACCCAGGTTGCGAGCGCGAGCAGGCCAAGCAGCATCACGAACGCGTAAGTATAGAGGTAGCCCGATTGGAGCCTGGCGGTCAGCACGTTGCCGCCCTTCACCACCGCCGCCGCGCCGTCGGGCCCGAAACGGTCGATCGTGCCTTCATCGCCTCGCTTCCAGAACAGGCGTCCGAGCCAAAGCGAAGGCCGGACGAAGACGACATGGTAGAGCTCGTCGAAGAACCACTTATTGTACAGGAATTTGTGAAGCATCCCGAAATGGCCGACGAAACGGCGCGGCATTGACGGGTCGCGGATGTAAGCCTGAAGCGCGATCAGGAAGCCGGCGATCATCACGGCTGCGGGGGCGAGCTTTACCCAAAGCGGCACATGATGAATCTCCTCCATCAGATGCTCGTCGAATACGAGGCTTCCGCGCCAGAATTCGGCGCCTTCATGGGCATCGATGAAGGGCCCGTGGAAGACGAGCCCGGCAAAGATCGCGCCGATCGCCAGCACGGCCAGCGGCACCAGCATCGTCCAGGGGCTTTCGTGCGGATGATAGCCTCCCGTGCCGTGCGGCACCTCCTGCGCATGCACCTCGCCCGGACGCGTGTCGTGGCCGGCATGCTCCTGGATCGGGTCGTTATGATCGGCATGGTGACCGTGGGCATCGTGAAGCGCGTGCTGGATATGCTCGGACGCTGCCCAGCGCGGCTTTCCGAAGAAGGTGAGGAACACGAGCCGCCAACTGTAGAAGCTCGTCAGAAGCGCCGCGAAGATTCCGACTGCGAAGGCGATGCCGCTGGCGGTGCTGCCCGCCGCATAAGCGCTCTCGATGATCGCGTCCTTCGAATAGAAGCCGGCAAAGCCGAAGCCCGCGAAGCCGCCGATCTGGATGATGCCCACGCCGGTGATGGCGAGCGTGCCTGCGAGCATCATCCAGAAGGTGATCGGGATCTCTTTCCGAAGGCCGCCGTAGAAGCGCATGTCCTGCTCGTGGTGCATGGCATGGATCACCGAACCCGCGCCGAGGAACAGCAAGGCCTTGAAGAAGGCGTGGGTGAAGAGGTGGAACATCGCGGCGGAATAAGCTCCTACGCCCGCCGCGAAGAACATATAGCCGAGCTGCGAGCAGGTCGAATAGGCGATCACCCGCTTGATGTCGTTCTGCACGGTGCCGACGGTGGCGGCGAAGAGCGCGGTCGCCGCGCCGACGAAGGTAACGACGGCCAGCGCGGCCTCGCTCGTCTCGAACATCGGCGACAGGCGGCAGACCATGAACACGCCGGCCGTGACCATCGTCGCGGCATGGATCAGCGCGGAGACGGGTGTCGGGCCTTCCATCGCGTCGGGAAGCCAGGTGTGGAGGCCGAGCTGCGCCGACTTTCCCATCGCGCCGATGAAGAGGAGGATGCAGATGAGGGTCATCGTATCGACGCGGGTGCCGAGGAAGCCGATCGTCGAGCCTGCCATGCCGGGCGCGGCCTCGAGGATCGCTGGTATCGAGACGGTGCCGAAGACGAGGAAGGTGGCGAAGATGCCGAGCGAGAAGCCGAAATCGCCCACCCGGTTGACGACGAAGGCCTTCAGTGCGGCGGCGTTGGCGGAAGGCTTTTGATACCAGAAGCCGATGAGGAGATAGGAGGCGAGGCCGACGCCTTCCCAGCCGAAAAACATCTGGACGAGGTTGTCTGCCGTCACCAGCATCAGCATCGCGAAGGTGAAGAGCGACAGATAGGCGAAGAAGCGCGGCTGATCCGGATCCTCCTCCATATAGCCCCAGCTGTAGAGGTGGACGAGGCTCGAGACCGTCGTCACCACAACCAGCATCACCGCCGTCAGAGCATCGATGCGCAGCGACCAATCCACCACCATGTCGCCCGAATGAATCCAGGGAAGAACGGTGACGGTATAGGTGCTTAGCTCGTGCGTCATGAAGCCGAGAAAGATCGGCCAACTCAAGGCGGCCGACACGAACAGGGCCCCGGTGGTGATCAGCTTGGCTACGAAATTGCCAATAGCGCGGTTGCCGAGCCCGGCGACGATCGCCGCCAGCAACGGCAGGAATACGATGAGCGTGACCGAAGACACTGATCAGCCCTTCATCTGGTTGATGTCGTCGACCGCGATGGTGCCGCGGCCGCGGAAATAGATGACGAGAATGGCTAGTCCGATCGCCGCCTCGCCCGCAGCGACGGTCAGCACGAACATCGCGAACACCTGTCCCACCATGTCGCCGAGATAGGCGGAGAAGGCGACGAGGTTGATGTTGACCGAGAGGAGGATGAGCTCGATCGCCATCAGGATAACGATGACGTTCTTGCGGTTCAGGAAGATGCCGAACACGCCCATCACGAACAGCACCGCGCCGACGGCGAGATAGTGGCCGAGGCCGATCACGCGGCTCCTCCAGAAAAACCGGTCCGTTCGGGTCGAGCAAAGGTTCGAGC
Organism: Allosphingosinicella sp.; assembly: GCA_035553755.1. Taxonomy (GTDB): domain Bacteria; phylum Pseudomonadota; class Alphaproteobacteria; order Sphingomonadales; family Sphingomonadaceae; genus Allosphingosinicella. Next base: position 1,336 of record DATMJS010000015.1, on the reverse strand, counting down.
GCAGCCGAGAACCGGCGTCGAGATCCGCCGCGCAGACGCTTCTCGACTGCCGCTTCTCGTCAGGTTCGACGCTGCTCGAAACGAACGGAGGAAAATCACTCTGATCACAGCTCGACCCCCTGCCCCACTTCGGGCCGGACGTTGCGCGTCGCCTCGCCCGGGCGGCGGCGGATCTGGCGCGAGATGTTCTGCGGCCTGGTGCCGCCGCGGGTGCGATGGGTAAGCACGATGGCGCCGATCATTGCGACGAGGAGCACAAGACCCGCCGCTTCGAAGATGAACAGGTAGCGCGTGTAAAGCACATTCCCGAGCGCCTGGATGTTGGGCGTGTGCGGATCAACCGGCGCGGCGCGGACGCCAGTGTCGATGCCGCCCATGCTCCAAGCGCCGACCGTCAGCACGATCTCGGCGAAAAGAACGAGCGCGAGAGCCGTTCCGAACGGCCAATATTGGGCAAAGCCCGCGCGAAGCTCGGCAAAATCAACATCGAGCATCATGACGACGAACAGGAACAGCACCGCGACCGCACCGACGTAAACGATGATCAGCAGGAAAGCGAGGAACTCGGCTCCGAGAAGCAGCATCAGCCCGGCCGCGTTGAAGAAGGCGAGGATCAGCCACAGCACGCTATGCACCGGGTTGCGCGCTACGATCGTCATCGCGCCGGAGGCGATGACGAGGGTCGCGAACAGGTAAAAGACGAAGGTCTGAATCACGGTTCGGTGCGGGCCCTGTTAAGTTGCTGGGCGCTTAGCGGTAGGGCGCATCGGCGGCAAGGTTCGCCGCGAGCGCGCGCTCCCACTTGTCGCCATTGTCGAGAAGCTTGGCCTTGTCGTACATCAGCTCCTCGCGCGTTTCGGTCGAAAATTCGAAATTGGGCCCCATCACGATCGCGTCCACCGGGCAGGCTTCCTGGCAGAATCCGCAATAGATGCACTTGGTCATATCGATGTCGTAGCGCGTCGTGCGGCGGCTGCCGTCCTCGCGGGGCTCGGCCTCGATGGTGATGCAGACGGCGGGGCAGACCGCCTCGCACAATTTGCAGGCGATGCAGCGCTCCTCGCCATTAGGGTAACGGCGCAGCGCATGCTCGCCCCGGAAGCGGGGCGAAATGGGGTTCTTCTCATAGGGATAGTTGATCGTCGCCTTGGGCTTGAAGAAATATTTCAAGGTCAGCCAGTGCGCCTTCAGGAATTCCCACAGGAAGAAGGATTTGGCGTAATGAGCGAGGCTCATGAGAGGGCTCCATGGCGGAAGATCATGAGGTAGCCGGAGACGAGCCCGACCCAGAGCAGCGAGATGGGGAGGAATATCTTCCAGCCCAGCCGCATCAGTT
>DATMJS010000014.1:0-12105 GCA_035553755.1 Allosphingosinicella sp. | reverse complement strand
GATGCGAAGCGCGCCATATTCCTCGAACTTGGCGGCAGCCTTTTCGGCGAGCGCGAGATAGGCCTCGCGGTTGGCATGCGCCACGGGCAGCACGAAACCGTCGACATAGGCGCCGCGGCCGGAGCCCCGATCGAGGAGCTCGGCAAAACCGCCGAAGATCATGCGCTTGCCGTCGAAGGGCATCGAAGCGCCCATCTCCTTCATGCGCGGGTCGTTCATGATCTTCTCGTTGGCGGCGTCGCGGGCGGCCCTGGAGGGATATTCGAACCAGGAGAAGAGGACTTCCTCATCCTCTTTCGCCTGCACCGCCTTGCGGAAGTCGGTGACGCTGCCGTCCGGAACATCGCTGCCCCAGGTTTCGGCCAGCCGAATAGCTCCGAATTCAGCGAACAAGGGCGCGGCCTCGGCTGCGTGGCGGCGATAAGCTTCCTTATTGGCCTTCGGCACCGCCAGGATGAAGCCTTCGACATAGGTCATGACATCTCTCTTTCGCTAGTTGATTTTAGGCCGCCTGGGGCCGGCCCGCCTCGGCTTCGGCGAGCTCGGCCAGCTGGGCGCTGCATTGGTTCCAGCCCTGCTCGAAACCCATCGCTCCATGCTTTTTGAGCGACTCTTCGTCGAAGTGGCGGGCGCTGGCGGTGTAGCGAGTGCCCGCTCCTTCTACTTCGAAGGCGAAGTCCGCCACCAGGGCGAAATCGCAGCCCTCGCCGCTCGGCGGCTGCGGCACCCAACCGGCCTGAAAGAGATTGGTGAAGACGATGCGCCGATTAGGGACAACCTCCAGGAAGACGCCCTCGCCGCCTTCTCTTTCGCCGTCCGGACCGCGCATCTCGGTGAACATACGACCGCCCGCGCGCAAATCCCATTCCACCGCGGAGGTGGTCCAGGGCTTGGGCACAAACCATTCCTTCGGCCGCTCCGTCCAGACGCGGTAGACCGTCTCCGGCGGCGCATCGATCAAGCGAGTGACCGACAGTTCGAAATTCGGATTATTCATCTTTCCTCTCCTTGAATGTCGGCTCAGGCCTTTTCGAAAGCCGAAGCGCCTTGCTCCGCCGCAGCGGGGTCCATCCACATCGGTTCCCAGACATGGCCGTCCGGATCCTCGAAAGCGCGGCTGTACATCATGCCCATATCCTGAGCCGCGCGCGCCTCGCGTCCGCCTGCGGCGATCGCCTTTTCGGTAATGGCGTCGACCTCCTTGCGGCTGTCCCTCGAGATGCAGAGCAGCACCTCGCAGGTTTCGCGCGCATCGGCGATCCGCTTGGACGTGAAGCCCTGGAAGAAGGCATGGGTCAGCAACATCACGAAGATGGTGTCGGAGAGGACCATGCACGCGGCATTGTCGTTGGTGAACTTCGGCTCGTTCACCGCGCCGATGGCTTCGTAAAAGGCTTTGGCCTTGGCCAAGTCCGCTACCGGCAGGTTTACAAAGATCATCTGAGCCATCTTTTCTCCCCTTCTTCCGACTCGCTGTTTGACGGTGATGCCCTCGTAAGTTATAAAAAGCAACTATGCAGTCACAAAAAATAACTTCCACTGGCCGAGACGCCGCAAAAAGACGTTATGACGACGCTTGCGGGACCGCGCACGCGCTCGACCTGATCGGCGAGCGCTGGGCGTTGCTGGTGATGCGCGAGCTTATGCTGGGGCCGAAGCGCTTCAGCGACCTTCGTGCCGATCTGCCGGGCATCAGCGCGAACGTTCTGACCCAGCGGCTGGAGGGGCTGGAGGCGGCGGGGCTGCTGAGGCGGCGCAAGCTGCCGCCTCCCTCTTCGGCGCAGGTCTATGAGCTGACCGAATGGGGTTATGAGGTGGAGCCGATCATCCAGTCGCTCGGCCGCTGGGCGGCGCGCTCGCCCGCGCACGACCCGACTCTGCCGATCAGCGCGGTGTCGCTGATGCTGTCCTTTCGGACGATGTTCGACGCGGAACGGGCGCGAGGACTGGAGGCGCGGATCGGTTTCCGCGTCGGCGGCGAAAGCTTCATCGGCCGGATATCGGAAGGGAAGCTCGAGATCGCGCGCGGCGACACGCAAGGCGCCGACCTCGTCTTCACCGGTGCGGCCCCGGCGCTGGCGGCGGCAGTCTATGGCGGCCAGCCGCTCGACATGCTCGCTGAAGCGGGAGCCCTTACAGTTGAGGGAGACCGAACTCTAACAGAGCGGTTCCTCACCCTCTTCCCGCTGCCGCCGAAGGTGCCCTGAGGGCGCTCAGGCGATCCACAGCCGGATGAACCAGGCGACGATGCCCACCGTCGCCACTCCGGCCGCCCACAGACCAGCGAACCAGGCGAGCCGCTTCCAGAGCGGGTCGGGCGCCTGCGCCCTCAATGATAGCCCTCTTCGCCCACTTTTCCTCGGAACACCCAATAGGCCCAGGCGGTGTAGGCAAGGATGATAGGGATCAGCACCGCCGCGCCGACCAGCATGAAGAGCTGGCTCCGATAGGGGGCAGCGGCTTCCCAGATGGAGATGCGTCCGGGAATGACGTCCGGCCAGATCGAGATGGCGAGGCCGATCATCGACAGGAGGAAGAGGCCGAGGGTGAGGAGGAAGGGGAGCCAGTCCTTTCCGTCGCGGAGGCTTCCCCACAGGGCCAGCGCTACGCCGCTGACCAGCAGCGGCATCGGCACGGCGACCAGCAGGCCCGGCCAGTCGAACCAGCGTTCGAAATATTTGGGTTCGACGAAGGGCGTATAGAGGCTGACCGCGGCGATCGCGACGAGCAGCGCCGGGGTGAGGAGGCGGGCGAAGCGGCGCGCATCCTCCTGGATTCGTCCCTCCGTCTTCCAGATCAGCCAGCCCGCGCCGAGCAGGCCATAGCCGGCGAGCAGGCTCCCGCCCGTGAGCAGGCTGAACGGTGACAGCCATTCCCACCAGCCGCCCGAATAAGCGCGGCCATCGACGCTGATCCCCTGGAGGAGCGCGCCGAGCGTCACGCCTTGCGCGAAGGTCGCTGCGACCGACCCGGCGAAGAAGCCGAAATCCCACCACGGGCGATGGCCGGGATCGCGCCAGCGGAACTCGAAAGCGACACCGCGAAAGACGAGGCCGAGCAGCATCGCGATCAAAGGCGCGTAAAGCGCTGGGAGGATAATCGCATAAGCCAGCGGGAAGGCGGCCATTAGCCCGCCGCCGCCGAGCACCAGCCAGGTCTCGTTGCCGTCCCACACGGGCGCGATCGAGTTCATCGCCTGGTCCCGCTCCTTGCCGACACGGAAGAAGGGGAAGAGGATACCGATGCCGAGGTCGAACCCGTCCATCACCACATAGGCGGCGACGGCAAAGGCGATGAGGAAGGCCCAGGCGACGGTCAGGTCCATCAATCGGCTCCTTCGCTCGCATCCGGCCGGAGATCGGCGCCGCGGCGGCCAATCGCGGGTGCTGGCGTGATGCCTGCCGTACGGATCGGCGAATGGGCGGCCTCCGGCTCCCCGGGAAGCGGCGGGCGGGCCATCAGCTTCAGGATGTAAAACGTGCCGATCCCGAAGACGATGAAATAGACGATGACGAAGGCAATGAGCGAGGTCGCGACCGCGGGCGCACCGACGGGAGCGATGGCATCCTTGGTGCGCAGCAGATTGTAGATGACGAAGGGCTGGCGACCGACTTCGGTGGTAACCCAGCCGGCGATCACCGCAACGAAACCGGCCGGCCCCATCAGCAAGGCGAAGCGATGAAGCAGCCGCCAATCGTAAAGGCGCCCGCGCAGGCGCGCGCCGAGGCTCCACAACCCTAGCGCGAGCATGAGGAAGCCGAGCCCCACCATGATCCGGAACGACCAGAAGATTATCTCCGCAGGCGGGCGGTTTTCCCTGGGCACGCTCTTCAGTCCTTCGAGCGGCGCGCTCGGATCATGCTTCAGGATCAGCGAAGATGCCTTGGGGATTTCGAGGAGGACATGCGTCTTCTCGGCCTCGCTGTCGGGCATGCCGAGCAGGATCAGCGGCGCTCCGTCCGGATAACTCTCGAAATGCCCCTCCATCGCCATGACCTTGGCCGGCTGGTGCTCCATCGTGTTGAGGCCGTGAAGGTCTCCGACCACGATCTGCACCGGCGCGACCAGAGCCGCCATCCACATCGCCATGGAGAACATGGTGCGGACGGCCTGGTCTTGCGGAGCAAAACCAGGATTCGTCGCGGCGGGCAGCGGATCGGCAAAGCCGGTTCCGTCTAACGGCGCGGCGGTCTTCCTTTCCCTTAGCAGGTGCCAGGCGCCGACGCCGCCCACGACCAGGGCGGTGGTGAGGTAGGCGGCGATCACCGTATGGACGAGCCGGTAGGGGAAGCTGGGGTTGAAGATGATCTCCAGCCATCCGGCGGCGGGCACGAACTGTCCCTCAGCGTTCATCGCCCAACCGACCGGAGTGTGCATCCAGCTGTTCGCGGACAAAATCCAGAAAGCGGAAATGACGGTTCCGATGGCGACCAGGCAGGTGGCGAGGAAGTGGAGCCCCTTCCCCACCCGCTCCATCCCGAACAGCATCACCCCCAGAAAGCCCGCTTCGAGGAAAAAGGCGGTAAGCACCTCATAGGCCATCAAAGGCCCGATCACCGGCCCGGCGCGGTCCGAGAAGACCGACCAGTTGGTGCCGAACTGGTAGGACATGACGATGCCGGAAACGACGCCCATTCCGAAGGCGATGGCGAAGATCTTGAGCCAATAGCGGAACAGGGTGAGATAATGCTCCTTCCCCGTCTTCAGCCACAGTCCCTCCAGCACCGCGAGGTAACTGGCGAGCCCGATCGAGAAGGCGGGAAAGATGAAGTGGAAGGAGACGGTGAAGGCGAACTGGATCCGCGCCAGCAGCAATGCCGTTTCTGCGTCGGTCACCTTGTGCCCCTCGGCTCGCCTTCGGTGGAGCGGCCCTAGCCGAAGCGGAAAGAAAATTCACCTGTGAACGGTTTCGGGACACTTGCATCGGCTGCACGCGCAAAGGCCGAAACGCCGTAGCGGCTTTCCATTTATTAACGTATATTTAGCCCGACTCGCAGTTGGGGGGCAGCTCGCAGAGTTATCAGGCCCCGCCGGGCGTTACTCCCTTTCGCCGGCGGGGCCTTTTCGCGTCAGACGAAGATCGACCAGCCGGTCCGCTCCACCAGCTTTTCGAGCGCGACCGCTCCGGCGAGCGAGGTGCCGTTCGCGTTGAGCCCCGGCGACCAGACGCAGGCCGCGCCGACGCCCGGGATCACCGCCAGGATGCCGCCGCCGACCCCGCTCTTGCCGGGCAGGCCGATGCGGAAGGCGAAATCGCCCGAATTGTCATAATGGCCGCAGGTCAGCATCAGCGCGTTGATGCGGCGCGAGCGGGTGGGAAGGATGATCTGATCGCCCGTACGGCAATCGGTGCCGTCGCAGGCGAGGTACAGCCCCGCGAGCGCGAGCTGGCGGCAGCTCATCGCGATCGAACATTGCCGGAAATAGACCGAAAGCACCTCCTCCACCGGGTTTTGAAGGTTGCCGAAGGCGGCGATGAAGTGGGCGAGGCTGCGATTCAGATAGCCGAACTGCGATTCCGACATCGCGACCTGCTCGTCGACCATGATGCCGTCGCCGCCGCGCTCGTGCAGGAACTGCAGCAGTTCGGCCAGTGTCTCGTCGGCACTGCGCGTGCCCATCAGCTGGTCGCACACGACTATCGCGCCCGCATTGATCAACGGGTTCCTGGGCTTGCCCTTCTCGGTTTCCAGCTGGACGATCGAATTGAAAGGCGAACCCGAAGGTTCTCGACCGACATGGTTCCAGAGCCTCGCGCCGACATGCTGGAGCGCCAGCGACAGGGTGAACACCTTGGAGATGCTCTGGATCGAGAATGGCTCGTCCGCATCGCCCGCGCAGAAGGTGCTTCCGTCCTTCAGCGCAATTCCAACTCCGAGCTTCCGCGGGTCCACCTGCGCCAGCGCCGGTATGTAGGTCGCGACGTCGCCGTGGCCCCGATAAACTTCGGCCGCGCTCAGCACCTCTTCGACGATGGCTTGATAGTTCATGCTGATCTCCCGCCCCCTTAATGGTCGAAAAGCCGCCTTGTTGCAGACGCGGACCGAATTTTAAGCCGCCGGAGCAAAAGCGCGCCCGCGCCGTTGTCCCTGTCAAAACCCACCATTTCTCAGGGCAAATGTCACATAGTTCATCTTCAAGAGCGGCCCCTCTGCCATGTGCGGCATAGCGGGCGAAATACGGTTCGACGGCGCCATCGCGGACGCCGATGCGGTCGCGAGGATGATGCGCAGCCAATCGCGACGCGGCCCCGACGCCTGCGGGCAGCTGATGCGCGGGCGCGTCGGTCTCGGCCACCAGCGGCTGAAGATCATCGACCTGTCGCACCGCTCCGCGCAGCCGATGGTCGATCCCGAGCTCGGGCTTGATCTCGTCTTCAACGGCTGCATCTACAATTACCAGGAGCTGCGCGAAGATCTGCAGGCACTCGGCTACCGCTTCTTCTCGGGCGGCGACACCGAGGTGATCCTCAAGGCCTGGCATGCCTGGGGCGCCGCCTGCGTCGAGCGCTTCAAGGGCATGTTCGCCTTCGCCCTCCATGAGCGCGAAAGCGGCCGCGTCGTCCTCGCCCGCGACCGGTTCGGGATCAAGCCGCTTTACTATGCGAAGGCGCCGGGACGGCTGCGCTTCTCCTCCACCCTTCCCGGCATCGTCGCAGCCGGAGACGTCGATACTTCGGTCGATCCCGAAGCCCTGCAATTCTACATGAGCTGGCACGCGGTCGTGCCGCCGCCCTGGACGATATTGAAGGGCGTCCGGAAGATGCCGCCGGCGACCATCCGCATCTATGAGGAAGACGGAAGCTTCAGCGAAAGCCATTATTGGGACCCGCCCTTCGGCCAGACCGACGAAGACATCGGCCGCAGCGTCGAAGAGTGGCGGGAGATGCTGCTAGCCTCGCTCCGCACCGCGGTCGAGCGACGGATGGTGGCGGACGTGCCGGTGGGCGTGCTTCTGTCCGGCGGAGTCGATTCAAGCCTCATCGTCGGACTGCTGGCCGAGATGGGCCAGCACGGCCTTGCCACCTTCTCGATCGGCTTCGAGGAAGCGCATGGCGAGAAGGGCGACGAGTTCGTCTATTCGGACCTCATCGCGCAGCATTACGGGACCAACCATAACAAGCTGTTCGTGCCGTCGGACGACCTTTTGAAGGAGCTTCCCGGCGCGATCGAAGCAATGGCCGAGCCGATGGTGAGCTACGACAATGTCGGCTTCTACCTGCTCTCCCGCGAAGTCGCGAAGCACATCAAGGTGGTGCAGTCGGGTCAGGGCGCGGACGAGGTGTTCGGCGGCTATCACTGGTACCCTCCGATGGCGGGCGCCAACGATCCGGTCGCGGCCTATGCCAAGGCCTTCTTCGACCGCGACTCGGAGACGCTCAATCGCCATCTCGGCCCCGCATGGCGCGACGGGGGCACGCTGCCGCTCGATTATGTCCGCGATAATTTCGCGAAGGAAGGCGCATCCGATCCGGTCGACAAGGCGCTCCGCATCGATTCCACCGTCATGTTGGTCGACGATCCGGTGAAGCGCGTGGACAACATGACCATGGCTTGGGGCCTCGAAGCGCGGGTGCCTTTCCTCGACCATGAGCTCGCCGAGCTTGCGGCGCGGATGCCGTCGGAGCTCAAGCTCGCGAGCGGCGGCAAGGGCATATTGAAGGATGTGGCGCGCCGAGTGATCCCGTCCGAAGTGATCGACCGGCCCAAAGGCTATTTCCCCGTACCAGCGCTCAAATATATTGACGGCCCCTATCTCCAGCTGGTGCGCGACGCGCTCACCAGCAGGGCCGCCAGGGAGCGCGGCCTGTTCAACCCCGACTATCTCCAGGCGCTGTTCGCCAATCCGAAGGGACACATCACGCCGCTGCGGGGTTCGGAGCTTTGGCAGGCCGGGCTGCTTGAGCTCTGGCTGCAGCAACAGGGTGTCGGCTGATGCCGAAGCTGCGGGGCAAGAACTGGCTTCGCCTGAGGCGCAAGCATGAGGCCGGCCATTATACGGACGAACGGCCCGCCCCCGACGCGATCCTCGACTGCGGCTGGGGCCGCCTTCTGTTCGCCAACACCTTCGAGGATGTGGACCGGCTCGTCTCCGCGATTCGCGCCGAAGGGCCCGAGCAGCGCGACATCGCCATGTACGTCACCGATCCGCATGTGCTGCTCGCGGGCGCGCCGGCCGAGCTGTTCCTTGATCCTTCGCACACCTACCGGCTTAACCTCGCCACCTACCGCGCCTGGGACCGCAAGCCCTCCGGCTTCTTCGTGCGCCGGATGGTGCCCGACACCGATGCGGACGCGGTCAACCGCATCTATTCGCTCCACAACATGGTGCAGGTCCGCCCCGACTATTTCGAGCAGGGCGGCGAGAACCGCGCGCTCACCTATTTCGTCGCCGAGGACGAGGAAACGGGAGCGGTGATCGGCACCGTCACCGGGGTCGATCATTACCAGACGTTTGAGGATCCGCAGCGCGGCTCCTCGCTCTGGTGCCTGGCGGTTGATCCGCAGACTGCCCACGCCAGCGTCGGCGAGGCGCTGATCCGCTGGCTCGGGGAGCATTATATCGCCCGCGGAGCGCATTTCATGGACCTGTCGGTGCTGCACGACAATGCAGGCGCGATCGCGCTTTACGAAAAGCTCGGCTTCACCCGCTTGCCCTTCTTCGCGGTGAAGCGCCGCAACGTCATCAACGAGCGGCTGTTCGTCGGCCACGACCCCGCCAAGCATATGAACCCCTATGCGCGGATCATCATCAACGAGGCGCGGCGGCGCGGCATCGGCGTCGACGTGATCGACGCCGAGGGCGGCCTCTTTCAGCTTTCCTCGGGCGGCCGCAGCATCAAGTGCCGCGAATCCCTCAGCGAACTCACCAGCGCGGTCGCGCTCTCCATCTGCGACGACAAGGCCATGACTCGCCGGATCGTAGAGGCGGCCGGTGTCGTCGTTCCTGAGGAAGTGGACGCCTCCGACCGCAGCGCCGTCGAGACGATGCTCGAAAAGCACGGATCTCTGGTGGTGAAGCCGGCGCGCGGCGAACAAGGCCGCGGCGTCGCGGTCGACCTTACGACTATGGAGGAGGTCGAGCGTGCGATCGAAATTGCTTCCACCCACAGCGAGAAGGTGTTGGTCGAAAGCTTCCACAAGGGGGAGGACCTTCGCCTGATCGTGATCGGCTTCAAGCTCGTCGCGGCGGCGGTGCGGCGGCCCGCCGAAGTGGTCGGCGATGGACGCAGCAGCGTCCGCCAGCTGATCGAGCGCCAGAGCCGCAGGCGCGCCGCTGCGACCGGGGGAGAATCGAAAATCCCGCTCGACGCTGAAACCGAGCGCTGCGTCGCAAAAGCAGGATACGGGCTCGACGATGTGCCGCCCGAAGGAGCCGCCTTCCCCGTGCGCAAGGCGGCGAACCTGCACACGGGAGGCACCATTCACGACGTGACCTCTTTGGTGCATCCGCGGCTGGTGGAGGCGGCGGTCGCCGCCGCGCGCGCGATCGACATTCCGGTAACCGGCATCGATTTCATCGTGAACAGCCCCGCCGAGCCCGATTACGTGTTCATAGAGGCCAACGAACGCCCCGGCCTCGCCCACCACGAGCCGCAGCCGACCGCGCAGCGCTTTATCGACCTCCTCTTCCCGCTCAGCATGCCGTCGCCGGTGCGGGACAGCCTCCGGAAAGCCGATGCCCCTACCTGAAATCGACAGCCATTATCTGCGGGAGCAGCTTGAGAAGCTGCTCTCGATCCCAAGCCCCACCGGCTACACCGACACGGTCGTACGCTACGTGTCGGAGGAGCTGGAGCGGCTCGGCGTCCCCTACAGCGTCACCCGGCGCGGCGCGATCCTCGCCCTCTACCGAGGCGCGGAGGTGGAAGGTGCCCGCGCTATCGTGTCGCATCTCGACACGCTCGGTGCGACGGTGAAGATGATCAAGGACAACGGCCGGCTGGAGCTGGTGCCGATCGGCACCTGGTCTGCGCGCGCCGCCGAATATACGCGCTGCACCCTCTTCACCGACCAGGGTTCGTTCCGCGGCACGATCCTTCCGCTGAAGGCGAGCGGCCACACCTTTAACACCGAAGTGGACACCCAGCCGGTCGGCTGGCCACATATCGAAGTGCGGATCGACGCCGACTGCTACGACAGGAAGAGCACCGAAGCTCTCGGCGTCAACATCGGGGATACGGTGGCGATCGATCCCGGCGCCGAATTTCTCGACAACGGCTATATCGTCTCCCGCCATCTCGACGACAAAGCCGGCTGCGCGGTCGCGCTCGCCGCGCTGAAGGCAATGGTCGATGCGAAGGTCGCGACGCCCGTCGACATCCACTTCATCTTCACCATCACCGAGGAAGTGGGGTCGGGCGCGTCGGCGGTGCTGCTCGACAATGTCGTCGCCATGGTATCTATCGACAACGGCACCACCGCGCCGGGGCAGAACAGCTCCGAGTTCGGGGTGACCATCGGCATGGCCGACCAGGTGGGACCGTTCGACTATTTCCTCACCCGCAAGCTCATCCGGCTGTGCGAGGAAAACAATATCCGTCACCAGCGGGACGTGTTCCGTTATTACCGCTCCGACAGCGCCTCGGCGCTCGAAGGCGGCGCCGATGTGCGCACGGCGCTGATCACCTTCGGGATCGATGCGAGCCACGGTTACGAGCGCATCCACATGCACGCGCTGAAGTCGCTGGCGGAGCTGACCGTCCTCTACGCCTCGAGCGAAGTCGAGATAAGGCGCGACGTCGAGGAGCTCACCGGACTCGACGGCTTCACCGAGCAGCCGACGGAGCCCGCCCCGCACAGCGAGATCGACCCCGCCGACCATGACGGTCCGCCGGCTTACGGGGAATGATCAGACGAAGCAGGCGGGCTCGCCGCTGGCGGTGACGAGGTTGGCAGCCCTCCGGTCGCGATCCGGTGTTGCGAGGATGGGATCGTCATCTTCGTCGGTCGTGGGGCTCAGGCGAGCCGGATCGACATTCGCCACAGTGCAGAGCCGGCGCCAGTCGAGCACCTGGATCGAGCGGCCGTCGGTGGTGATCACGCCCGACAGCGAGAGCAGCGCCAGCACGCGCTTCACCTTGCACAGCGACACATCGAGCGCCTCGGCAATGTCGAAACGCGACAGCGGCAACTCGGCGGCACAATCGAACTTCGAATCCTGCTGACGCAGTTGGTTGGCAAGTTCGCAGAGCAGATAGGAGATCCGGCAGCGCGTATTGCGCCGCACGTCGTGAGAGGCGCTTTCGGCCACGGCCGCCGCCTGGAGCGCCGCGGCGAAGTCCTGTCGGCCCTGCAGCTTCGGCTTCGCCAGCAGGAACGGAATGGCGCCTTCGGGGACAGCGGGCGCAACGTTGGATTGGGCGAAGGAAGTCGCCATCGAGATCAGCTCCTGAAAGGGTCCCGGGCGGCGGTGGCCGGCCCGGTGGATTTCATTTGCTATCTCAACCCCTTATTGGGCCGTTTCGTTCCCGGAAACTTCGTTAACTTCGATTAGATGCGCTCCGGATAATCGGGCTGGATGTCGGTCGGGATATGGGCGGCGCCGGCGAGCGCCGTCCGCGCATTGTCGTCGAGACGCGCATAGCGTTCGAAGAAGGCCTTGGTGCCGGCATAGTCGCCATTGCCCTGGAAGCGCACCAAAATCGCGGTAAGACCGCGAAGGCCCGCTGCCAGCTTGTCATAGTCGATGCGGAAGCGCCGCTGCGAAGGCACCCATTCGAACGCGCCCCTCTCCTTGAGCCAGCTATATTGCATCGCGGCGCCCCGTCCGTGCGCTTCGTCGATGCCGAAGCGGACGGCGCGGAAGATGCCGGCGAAATAGGTGGCGAGCGCCTCGTTGCGTTCGGCTGTCGATAGCTCGCCGCGCTGCATCATGTAGAGGATGTTGTGCATCCCCATCACATCGGCCTTGGCTTCCTCGCTCGCCGAATAGACGTCCTTCAATTCGGCATTGACCGTGGTTTGCCGGCCATCGACGGTGATCGTCCCCGGCCCCAGGCTGTGCGACAGCTCGTGGAACAAGGTCTCGTTGGTCATGTACTTCTTCGTGACCAGCCGCGCCTGCTCCGGGACCAGCACGAGCTCGGCCATCGGGGCGAGGATG
>DATMJS010000013.1:0-2863 GCA_035553755.1 Allosphingosinicella sp. | reverse complement strand
GAGGAGAGGGGGAGCAATCCCCCTCCCGTTCGGGCTGAGCCTGTCGAAGCCCACTCCTTTCTTCCCGGAAGAAGGCCATTCGACAAGCACAGGGCGAACGGTGTTTTTTGCACCAGATTCAAAAGGACCAAGGATATGGCTGAGATTACGGCCGCAACCGTGAAGGAACTGCGCGAGCGCACCGGCGCCGGCATGATGGATTGCAAGAAGGCGCTGGGCGAAACCCAGGGCGACATGGAAGGCGCGATCGACTGGCTGCGCACCAAGGGCCTCGCTGCCGCCGCCAAGAAGGCGGGCCGCACCGCCGCGGAAGGTCTTGTCGGCGTTGCCGTCCAGGGCAATCGCGGAGCGGTCGTCGAGGTGAACTCGGAAACGGACTTCGTCGCCAAGAACGAGCAGTTCCAGGAATTCGTCCGGACCGTCTCGGAGCTCGCGCTCACCGCCAGCGGCAATGTCGAAGGCCTGCTCGCCGCGAACTGGCCCGGCGGCGGCACCGTCCAGGAAAAGCTCACTTCCAACATCGCCACCATCGGCGAGAACCAGTCGCTCCGCCGAGCGGCGGTGCTCCAGGTGAACGAGGGCGTGGTCGTCTCCTACGTCCATAACGCCGTCGCCCCCGGCCTCGGCAAGATCGGCGTTCTGGTCGCGCTGGAAAGCAGCGGCGACAAGGCCGCGCTCGAAGCGCTCGGCAAGCAGCTTGCCATGCACATCGCCGCCGCCAACCCGCTGGCGCTGCGGGGCGAGGATCTCGATCCGTCGCTGGTCGACCGCGAGCGCGGCATCGCGCTCGAAAAGGCGAACGAATCCGGCAAGCCCGCAAACATCGTCGAAAAGATGGTCGAAGGCGCGATCGCCAAGTTCCGCAAGGAGAACGCGCTGCTCTCGCAGCTCTTCGTGATGGACAACAAGACCAGCATCGAACAGGTCATTGCTTCCGAAGCGAAGAAGGTCGGCGCTCCGATCTCGCTCAACGCCTATGTCCGCTACCAGCTCGGTGAAGGCATCGAGAAGAAGGAGAGCGACTTCGCCGCCGAGGTCGCCGCGGCCGCCGGCCAGCAGCAGGGCGGCGCCGCTGCCGCGTAAAGCTTGAATTCCCCCTCCCGCTTGCGGGAGGGGGGCTCAAATCAGCAGAGCTCGACCCCCGCCTCGCTGAAGCGAAGGCGGGCGGTGAGGAGGGCGCGGAAGGCGTTGTAGCCGCCCGTCCCCGGGAAATAGGCGTGGAAGAAGAGCTGCGGCTCGCCATCGACGCCGGGGCCCACCGAAGCATGGCCGGGGGCCCACCAGCTCTTCGTGGACCGGAGCAGCGGCTCCGGCCGCTTCACATAGGGACCGAGCGGGTGGTCGGCCACGGCGACGCCGATGCCGTAATTGGGCGTGCAAAAGTCGTTGCCCGCATAGAATAGCCAGTAGCGGCCCTGTTGGCGCGTGACCCAGGGCCCTTCGATCAGATGGCCTTCCCAATCGAGATCGTTGGCGAGCACGGTCGTCCGCTCACCGATGAAGGAGGCGCCGTCCGGGGCAAGCCGCTGGGCATAGATCGGCGTGCGCATCGATTCCAGGATCATGCCGGCCTCGCCATATTCCTCGAGGACGCGCAGCACCTTGGGCCAGGATGCAAGCACCGCCTCGATCAGGGGCTGCATCAGGAAGAAGCGTTCGATCGGCCGGCGGCCGTTCGCCCAGGGCTGCACGGCGGCGGCGAAGCCCGCCGTCAGGCGGTCCTGTTCGGAATCGAAGAGCCTGGCGATGAGCTCCGGCCGTTCGCGCATGAGGCCGGCAAGCGGCCGCGGCCAGACGCCGTTCGTGTCCTGTTTCCAGAACAGGTAGGGCTGGCCCTTCTCATCGACGAAAATATGCGAGTCGATGACGCCGCCGCTCATCGGCGGCGGCGGCGCCCCGGGCGGAAGGTCGGGCGGGCAGACGGTCACGCCGCCGGTCAGCAGCGGACGGCCGAGATCCTCCCAGGGCCCGGTGGGACTTCGGCTTTTCGCGAGGCCAATGGCAAGCGCGTTGTTCTTCTCGCGGGCGGTGTAGGCGAGCCAATATTCGTCCCCCACCTTCGCCATTTCAGGGGCCCAGAAGTCGCCGACATGCCGGCCCGCCGCCGTCCAGGCGGGAGCATGGCCTTCGGGAAAGACGAAGCCGACAGGCTCCCAGCCTTGAAGGTCGTCGGAGCGGAGTATCGGGAACGCATCGGGCGCGTCGTTCGAGGTGGCGACGAGGAAATAGCCTTCCTCCGTCTTCAGCACCGCGGGGTCGCCATAGCCGGCAAGGATGCGAGGGCCGAGATTCTCGGTAATGAGCGGCCGCCAATGCGGCTCGTCTTCGGCGACGTGGGGCGTCTCTTCGAACTTGTGCGAAGCCCGGGTGCCGTAATCGCGCGCCAGCTCCCGGTAAAAAGCGGTGTAATCATGCTGCTCGCCGCCGGTAAGCCGGTAGTGGCGGGTCTCGCCGTTTGCGATGCGGGTGACGGCGAAGCGCGTGCCTTCGCCTTCAGCGACGGCCTCCACCTCAAAAGCCCAGGGACGGTTCGCGTTCATCGGCGGCTGCGATAGACCGCGCTGCGGCCCCAAGAGAAGAGGGTATCTTTAGAAGCGGCCAATGCTGCGCTCCCTGCTTGGCAGCTGGCGGTCTGCTGACTAAGGTGCGCCACCTTTGCCCCTGCCAGCTGATCGGACTGTCGAATTCCCATGCCGCGCCCGCGCTTCAACCGCATCCTCCTGAAGCTTTCGGGCGAGGCCCTGATGGGCGACGGCCAGTTCGGAATCGACCCGGAAACCACCTCGCGCCTCGCCGGCGAGATCAAACAGGCGAGGGAGGCGGGCCATACATTGTGCCTGGTGGTCGGCGGAGGAAACATCTT
>DATMJS010000012.1:0-3305 GCA_035553755.1 Allosphingosinicella sp. | reverse complement strand
CGTCTCGCTGGGCCTTTCGAGCGGGTTCGTCGAGCCGCTCGAATCGACCAGCATCCACCTCATCCAGAGCGGCATCGCGAAGCTGCTCGCGCTCTTCCCCGACCGCCGCTTCAACCCGGTCGAGCGCGACGAATATAACCGACAGATGCAGGAGGTGTTCGAGGACGTCCGCGACTTCATCATCCTCCATTACAAGGCCACGCGCCGAGACGATTCCGAGTTCTGGAATTACTGCAGGACCATGGAGGTGCCGGACAGCCTCGCCGGCAAGCTGGAGCTCTGGCGGGCCAAGGGGCGGCTCTTCCGCGAGGGGCGGGAGCTGTTCGGAACGGCGAGCTGGATCGCGGTGCTGCTGGGTCAGGGCATCGTCCCGGAGGAGCATGAGCCGGCCGCCGACGCGTTCAGCCCAGAGATGGTCACCGACGCGCTCGACAAGATGCGGCTGAGCTACCGGCGCATGGCCGAGCATATGCCGGCGCATGGCGACTTCATCGCCCGCTCGTGCGCCGCCGGCGGCAGCTGAGGGACGCTGGCGCCGGGGCAGGAACGGAGGTCGGTCGCTCCTCGTTGTCCGGCCGGGGGCAAGGAGGAGAAGCGTGAGGAAAAAGATGCTGGCGGCGGCCCTGCTCGCGCTCGCGGCCTGCGGCGGCGACAAGGAAAAGACCGGGAACGATGCGGCCGCTCCCGCTTCGCAGGCGAAGGCGCCCGCCCCCGCGCCCGAGGCGAAGCTGCCGAACAGCGCGCAGGAATATGCGGACATGGCCTCGGCGAGCGACTTGTACGAGGTCGAGAGCGCGCGGCTCGCGAGCGAGAAGAGCCGCAACCCCGAGGTCCAGGCGCTCGCGCGGATGATCATCGAGGATCACGAGCAGTCGGCCGAGCGGCTCAAGGCCGCCGCTGCCGCGGCCCGGCCGCCGGTCACCGTCACGCCCGACATGGACACCGAGCAGCGCTTCGACGTGCAGGCGCTTCGCGTCGCCAATGGCGACCAGTTCGACAAGGCGTTCATAGCCCAGCAGGTGAAGGCGCACCGGAAGGCGCTGCGGATGGCGCTGCATTACAGCGCCAAAGGCGAGGCGCCGCCGCTGAAGCAGCATGCGGCGGAGGCGGTGCAGCCGATGCGCCGGCATCTGGAGCAGGCGGAGAAGCTGGCGCAGGCGCGTTGAAGCGGCTGCCCGTAGGCCCCTTCGGCCGCCGAAGCGAACGGGCGGAAAAGCGCGCCTCTTCACAAACTTCTGCCGTTGACCCAAATGGGAGTCGCCGCTATAGGCCGCGCTCGCCCGGGGCTGGTGGTGGTTTTTCAGGCCAGACGCTGTCCCGGAACGGGCGAAACAAGAGCTTGAACATTGCTGTGCGCATGCAAGGCCTGGGTGGGCCGCTGGGGTTTCCATCAAAGCACTACTTTGATGGGGTCCCCGAGAGGCCGCCGGGGTTTTTGCGCATTTGGCGTTCAGTAAAGTAACTTAAGGAAGTGAAGGGCTTCATGCCGACGATCAACCAGCTGATCCGCAAGGGTCGCGAGCCGCAGAAGGCCAAGTCCAAGGTTCCTGCGATGGAGCAGAACCCGCAGAAGCGCGGCGTCTGCACCCGCGTCTATACGACGACCCCGAAGAAGCCGAACTCGGCGCTGCGGAAGGTGGCCAAGGTCCGCCTCACCAACCAGCGCGAGGTGATCAGCTACATTCCCGGCGAAGGCCATAACCTTCAGGAGCACTCGGTGGTCCTGATCCGCGGCGGCCGCGTCCGGGACCTTCCCGGCGTCCGCTACCATGTGCTGCGCGGCGTGCTCGACACCCAAGGTGTCAAGGACCGCCGCCAGTCCCGCTCGAAGTACGGCGCCAAGCGTCCGAAGTAAGCCGGTCAGGCATCTGACCATCCAAGGCTGAAGTTAAGAGGAAGAAGAAAATGTCCCGTCGCCGCCGCCCAGAAAAGCGCGAAATCCTGCCCGATCCCAAGTTCGGCGATCTGGTGCTCTCCAAGTTCATGAACAGCGTCATGCTCGACGGCAAGAAGTCGACCGCCGAAGGCATCGTCTACGGCGCCCTCGACACGGTCGAGCAGCGCGCCAAGCGCGAGCCCTTGAGCGTGTTCCACGACGCGCTCAACAACATCAAGCCGGGCATCGAGGTCCGCAGCCGCCGCGTCGGCGGCGCCACCTATCAGGTGCCGGTCGAGGTGCGCCCCGAGCGCGCCCAGGCGCTCGCCATTCGCTGGCTGATCTCGGCCGCGCGTGCCCGCTCGGAGAACACGATGGCGGCCCGCCTTTCGGGCGAGCTCATGGACGCGGCCAACAACCGCGGCAACGCCGTCAAGAAGCGCGAGGACACGCACCGCATGGCCGAGGCCAACCGCGCCTTCTCGCATTATCGCTGGTAGTCACCATATAGTCGGCAGCGGGCCCCTCGGAGCCTGCTCCCGACATCGGAGTTTATGATCATGGCCCGCAGCCATCCGCTCGAACGTTATCGCAATATCGGCATCATGGCGCATATCGACGCCGGCAAGACGACGACCACCGAGCGAATCCTCTATTATACCGGCAAGTCCTACAAGATCGGCGAGGTCCATGAGGGCACCGCCACCATGGACTGGATGGAGCAGGAGCAGGAGCGCGGGATCACGATCACCTCGGCCGCCACCACCTGCTTCTGGAACGATCACCGGATCAACATCATCGACACTCCGGGCCACGTCGACTTCACCATTGAGGTCGAACGTTCGCTGCGCGTGCTCGACGGCGCGGTCGCCTGCTTCGACGGCGTTGCCGGCGTGGAGCCGCAGTCCGAGACCGTGTGGCGCCAGGCCGACAAGTACAAAGTGCCGCGCATGTGCTTCGTCAACAAGCTCGACCGCACCGGCGCGAATTTCGAAATGTGCGTCGACATGATCAAGGATCGCCTCGGCGCCCGTCCGGCCGTGCTCTATCTCCCGATCGGCATCGAAAGCGGCTTCAAGGGTCTCGTCGACCTGGTCGAGAACCGCGCCATCATCTGGCTCGAGGAATCGCTCGGCGCGAAGTTCGAATATCAGGACATCCCAGCCGATCTCGCCGACGCCGCCGCAGCAGCCCGAATGGAGCTGATCGAAATGGCGGTCGAGCAGGACGACGAGGCTATGGAAGCCTATCTCGAAGGCACCGAGCCCGACACCGCGACCTTGAAGGCGCTGATCCGCAAGGGCACCTTGAACTTCTCGTTCGTGCCCGTGCTCTGCGGCTCGGCAGATAATCGACGACGGCATCGAGCAAAGGCTGGACACCCTTGTTCTTGAACGCCGAGCCGCAGAGCACGGGCACGAACGAGAAG
>DATMJS010000011.1:0-4249 GCA_035553755.1 Allosphingosinicella sp. | reverse complement strand
GACCAGCAAGGTCAGCGACGAAAGCAAGGCATATTGAACGGCGCTGTAGGTCTTGCTCGCGATCGACGATAGATAGGCGACATAGGCAGCGCCCGCGAGCCCGCCGGCGATATTCTCGCCCGATATCGCTATCATCAACCGAGTCATACGCGGATCGACGCCAAGATTGTTGAGGCCGAACAGGTTCGCAAAGGCGTCGATATAGGGCGCGCCCGCGGCGAGATCGGCGTAAAGGAGGTTCGTGGCCGCCGCCACGATCGCTCCCAGGATCAGGGTGGGCATGCGGCCGAGCGTTACGAAGAGGACGCCGCCGATCGCGATTCCGGCAATGGTCATGAATACGCCGAACACCTTCGAGGCGAAGGCTACCTCGTCGGCGCTGTACTGGAGCTCCGTCAGGTAGAATGGGAAGGCGAACGGCCCCCAGATGCTGTCGGTGAGGCGATAGGTGAGGATGATGCCGAGCGCGACGATGACGCCCCAGCGCAGGCGGTGGATCAAATCCGCGAGCGGCAGGATGAGCGCGCTGTACGCGTGATCGGCGCCGCGCGCGACGGAGCTTCGCGCAGGAGCGGCTGCGCCGATGAGGTGCCGCCCGCGTGCCTTAAGCGTGTTGAAGAAAGTGGCGACGAGGGCGGGCAGAACGACCGTCGCGGCAATGATCCAGGGGCCCATCTGCGCGGTGAAGTCGCTTGCCTTGGGCGGGTTCGGATCGCCCGGCTCGACGTTCAGCATCCGGATCATGAACATGGCGACGGTGAGGATCGCCCAGGTCCAGCCGACCGCGACCAGCCCAAGGCCGATCGCGCGCAGCTTTGGATCGACCGCGCCCGGCTCGCGAAGCTCGGTGAGGCCGAGCTCCTCGGGCCGCCGCGCGGTGTCCGGCGCGAGCAGGGTGGCAAGGACCGTGAGCGCCATCACGACGCCCATCACCGCATAGACGCCGGGCCAGCTGATCCGCTCCGAGAGGACGAGCGCGAGCGCGCCGCCGACAAGCGCGGCAGTGCGAAAGCCCATTTGATAGATGGAGGACAGTATCTCCACCGTCGCCGTCTCGTCCGCGACGTCGATGCGCCAGGCGTCGATCACCACGTCCTGCGTGGCCGAGGCAAACGCACCGATCACCGCGACGAGCGCGAATGTACCGATGGCGAGGGCCGGGTCGGTGAAGGAAAGAGAGAGAAAAGTCGCGGCGAGGATGAGCTGGCAGAGGATCAGCCATCCGCGCCTTCGACCGAGGCGTCCGAGGCCGGGCAACCGCGTCCGGTCTACGATCGGCGACCAGAGGAACTTGAACGCATAGGCAAGGCCGATCCAGGAGATGATGCCGATCGTCGCCAAGTCGACCTGGGCTTCGCCGAGCCAGGCGTTGAGTGTGCCAACGAGCAGGGAGAAGGGCAGGCCCGCCGAGAAGCCGAATACGAGCATGATGCCCGTCTTCCGGTTCTTTATCGCCAGCCCGAGCAGGCGGATTCCTGAAGGCTTGCCGGTTTCCTCCGTCGCCGTTCCCACGTTCGTTGCCACGCGGCTCTCCCTTTATCTTTTCACCGACCTTAACGACTTTGCCGCGCTTGCCTAGTTGTCGCCACCTCCGTCAGACCTCGCCGTAAAGGCTGAGGCCCGACGGGAGCTTCTTCACCTCGCGCCCCTGCAATTTGTCGTCGATGGCATCGAGCGCGCTCTTCAGCACCTTGTCCGAATAAGGCTTGGCGAGGCAGCCGATGGCCAGCTCGCGCGCCTCGACCGGGCAATTTCCGGTGACGAACAGCACCGGAATGTCCCTCGCGGCCGCGGCGCGGGCGAGGTCGACCCCGTCGCCCTCCCCGCGCAGTGCAATGTCGCTGAGAACCAGGTCGACGTCGCCCTCTTCCATCGCGGCAAGCGCATCGTCGAGATTGTCCACCGTCGCGACCACCTCATAGCCGGCGTCGCTCAGCTGATGCTCGTTGTCGAACGCGACCAGCGGCTCGTCCTCCACGACGATGATGCGCTTGATTGCCCTTTCGCGTTTGCCGAACAACATATAGTGGGTGAGCCTCCCGAGGCAGTCGATCTGTTCGCGTAACGAGCAGCGCGCCTTGAGTGTCCCGCCACCGCTGTCATTCTGGCGCGTTTCATTTTCCTGCCGTCCCGCGACGGCCGCTCGACCGGAGGTTTTTTGAACCAGAAGCGCCCATCCAGCGAGCCGCAGAGGATCGCCAAGCTGCTCGCGCGCGCCGGCGTCGCCTCGCGCCGGGAGATTGAGCGGATGATCGAGGAACGGCGCATCGCCATCAACGGCCAGCCCGTCGAGAAGCCGGCGACCTTGCTCACCTCGCTTCAGGGAGTCACGGTGGACGGCAAACCGGTCAAGGCCCCCGCGCCCGCCCGGCTGTTCCGCTTCCACAAGCCGACCGGCGTCCTCACAGCCGCCAGCGATCCCAGGGGCCGCCCCACCATCTACGACCGGCTGCCGAACGGCCTGCCGAGGCTGATGCCGGTCGGGCGGCTCGACATGAACACCGAAGGCCTGCTCCTCCTCACCACCGACGGCGGCTTGAAGCGCCAGCTCGAACTCCCCTCCTCCGGCGTCGAGCGCAGCTACCGCGCCCGCGTGTTCGGCGACGTCAGCCAGGAGCGGCTTGAAGCCTTGATCGAGGGAATCGAGATAGACGGCATCCGCTACGGCTCGATCGACGCCAACCTAGAACGCCGGACGGGACGCAACGGCTGGGTCGAGATGCGGCTCACCGAAGGCAAGAACCGCGAGGTGCGCCGTGTGCTCGAGCATCTCGGGCTGCAGGTCTCGCGCCTCATCCGCACCGCCTACGGTCCCTTCGTCCTGGGCGACCTCCCCGCCGGCGCCGTCGACGAGATCCGCCAGCACGACCTCGTGGCGTTCAGGAAGACCCTCAATCGCTCCTCCCCTTCAGGGGAGAGCTAAGTGAGGATAATCGCCGGCGAATGGCGCGGTCGTCCTCTCGCAGCGCCCGAAGGCCAGGGTACCCGCCCCACCAGCGGCCGCGCGCGCGAAGGCCTGTTTTCGATGCTCGCAAGCCGCATCGGCACCTTCGAGGGCCTCCGCGTGGCCGACCTGTTCGCGGGCACCGGCGCGCTCGGCCTGGAGGCGCTGTCGCGCGGCGCTGCGCACTGCACTTTCGTCGAAAGCGACCGTAACGCCCTTGCCGTTCTCCAGCACAATATCGGCCGCTTGCCCGCCCAGGAACGATGCGAGGTTCGGACCCAGACGATGGAATATGCCGCGCCGCCCGCCCGCCCCTGCGATCTTCTTTTCATGGACCCGCCCTACGCAACCGGCCTCGCGGCGATGGCGCTGGGGCGGGTCGCGAACGGTGCATGGGTGGCGCCCGCTGGCCTCGTCAGTGTAGAAACGAACGGCGAGCGGCTGGATGTGCCTGCGGGCTTTGCCATCGAGGCCGAGCGCCGCTTCGGCAAGGCCCACATCCTGCTGCTGCGCAGGCAAGGCTGAAGGTAGGGCGATGGCGAAACTGTTTCTGATGATCCTGCTGCCACTGGCCTTCGCGGCCTGCTCGAGCGGCGAGGCGCCCCAGAACCGCGCCGACGCCAAGGAGAGTCCGGCGAACCCGCTCCGGCAGCTCGCCGAAGGGGTGCAGCCCGGCACCTTGGGCGCTGCAATCCTCGACCTTCGGACGGGACAGATGCAGGGCGTCAATGCGGACCAGCCGATGCCGATGCAGAGCGTCTTCAAGCTGCCGCTCGGGATCTTCGTCTTTCACCAGGCGGCCGAGGGCGCGCTTTCGCTCAATGAGAAGATCACTCTGACCCCGGATGATCTTTCGCCTCTGCACAGCCCGATTACGGACCGCTTCGATCAAAAGAAGGAGTATACGATCGAGGAACTGGTCGAGGTCACCGTGGCCCAAAGCGACAATGCCGCGGCCGACCTCCTCATGAAGCGCGTCGGCGGTCCGGCAGCCCTCACCCGCTTCTTTCAGGAGCGGGGCTTCAGGGACTTCCGGGTCGACCGCTACGAATATGAGCTTCAGCCGCAGTCGACGGGGCTCCCGCCGATCGAGCCTCGGATGACGGCGCAGGAATATGCCGGGATTCGCGGGCAGGTGCCGCTCGACCGGCAGCGGGCGGCCATGAGGCTCTATCTCGCGGATCCGCGCGACCGGATGAGCGCCTCGACCGCGGTACGAATGCTAGCCGATCTCGACGCCGGCAAGCTCCTCTCGCCCGATATGACCAGAAAGATGATGGCCATTTTGAAGGGCACCACATCCGG
>DATMJS010000010.1:0-7216 GCA_035553755.1 Allosphingosinicella sp. | reverse complement strand
TCTTGGGGTTCCAGCGGTGGGTCTGGTGGCCGAAATGCGCTCCGGCCTCGAGCAATTGCTGCATGGTGACGTCGGTGGACGCCATGATGTTTCTCCTTCCGGTTATACCTCTGCAAGGCCGAGAGACTGAGCGCCGATCTTGATGGGCTCAGCCACCGGTATGATGGCCCTGCATGTGGAATGCGGGCGCACTTAGTCGCCTTCGCCGCCGGAATCAAGTATTGACACAAAGAACAAATAGGGAACATAAGAGCCGCAACGACAGGGAGGCAGATCGTGGCGCATATCATCATCATTTTGTTTTTCGGGCTCGTCTTCGGCGGTACGGGAGTGGCGGCTCAGCTGCTGATGAGGGATTATCGGGCAGAGATCGCGGCAGCCTTGCGGGGAGAAATGCCGGTCCGCCGGACCGCCGATAAGGTCAGGTTCAAGGTTACGTTGCGTCCGGCGCCCGCCTGCGCGCGGCTGCGGCCCGGCGTTGCCGCCTGACCCTGGCGTAGGAGGCGCTGCTGAACGGGATGGAAAGGGCATAGATCAGGGCGATGACGCTGAGCGTCGGCCAGGGAGCCGAAAAAAGCGCTCCTCCGACGAGCGCGATGACCCCGATCATCCAGAAGCGGACATGGCTGCGGAGCCGGAACGAGGTCCAGGAGAAGGTGGCGACGTTGGAGATCATCAGCACCGCGACAATCGCCGCCCAGGGAGCCACCAGCCAGAATTCGCGGAATGTTTCGTTCTCAGTCCAGAGCCAGAGATAGATTGGAAGGAGCGCAAGCCCCGCACCCGCGGGCGCGGGTACGCCGGTGAAGAAGCCGGCCGACTTGTGGGGCTGCTCCTCGGCGTCGATATTGGCGTTGAAGCGCGCCAGCCGCAGCGCGGCACAGACGGCGTGAGCGAGCGCGAATATCCAGCCGTAGCGGGGAAATTGCTGCAACGACCAGAGATAGATGATGACCGCCGGGGAGACTCCGAAGGCGATCACGTCGGACAGGGAATCCAGCTCCGCGCCGAAGCGGCTCTGCCCCTTCAGCATGCGCGCGATGCGGCCGTCCATGCCGTCCAGCACGGCGGCGACGATGACGAAGAACAGGGCCCGCTCCCAATTGCCCTCGATCGCGAAGCGGACGCCGGTGAGGCCCGAGCAGAGCGCCAGGGCCGTGACGGCATTGGGAACGAGCGCGCGTAGCGGGATGCCGCGTCGGGGTTCGTCGCGGACCGGCTGCCTCATTGGGCAACGCCCTCCAGCAGCTCGGATGCCCCTGCCCTTGCGACGATGGTCTCGCCGGCGATGGTGCGCTGGCCGAGGATGACCTGCGGAGCCGTGCCGGCAGGAAGATAGACGTCGACGCGGCTGCCGAAGCGGATGAGCCCGACGCGCTGTCCGGTGGTCACGAAGTCGCCGGGCTTGACCCAGGGGACGATGCGGCGGGCGACGAGGCCGGCGATCTGGGTGAAGCCGATGCGGAGGCCGTCCGTGCCCTCGACCAGGATATGCTGCCGCTCATTGTCTTCGCTCGCCTTGTCGAGGTCCGCGTTCAAAAACTTGCCTGGAATATAGACGACCCGCTTCACCTCGCCCGCTATCGGGGTTCGGTTGATATGGACGTCGAACACGCTCATGAAGATAGAGACGCGGGTGACCGGCTCCAGCCCCAGCCCGTCCTCGCCCTGCAGCTCCCTGGGCGGCGGAACGGTCGCGATCATAGTGACGAGGCCGTCGGCCGGTGCGACGATCAGACCCTCGCCCCGCGGCGTCGTCCGGATGGGATCGCGGAAGAAGGCGGCGACCCACAAGGTAACGCCCAGCAGCGGCCAGCCGAGCTCGTCCCAGACGAAAAGCAGGAACAGCAGCGCGATCGCGCCGGAAATGACGACGAATTTGCGGCCCTCCGGATGGACGGCGGGCCAGCGCCAACGGACGTTCGTGGTGACGAGGTCCGGCTTTTCGAGCGATGTCATTCGGCGCTCTTTAGGGACAAGCATAGGGGGAGACAACCGCAGCGCCGCATCCGGTTGATCAGAATGGCTCCACCCCCTACAGGCGCGGCATCCATAAAACTCCAGGCAGGGAAGCGTCAGCCGCATGGCCAAGATCAAAGTGAAAACGCCCGTCGTCGAGATCGATGGCGACGAGATGACCCGTATCATCTGGCAGTGGATCCGGGAACGCTTGATCCAGCCCTATCTCGACATCGAGCTTCTCTATTTCGACCTCGGCATCGAGAAGCGCGACGAGACCGAGGACAGAATCACGGTCGAGGCGGCCGAAGCGATCAGGAAATACGGCGTCGGCGTAAAATGCGCGACCATCACGCCCGACGAGGCGCGGGTCGAGGAATTCGGCCTCAAGAAGATGTGGCGCTCGCCCAACGGAACGATCCGCAACATCCTCGGGGGCGTCGTCTTCCGCGAGCCGATCGTGATCAAGAACGTCCCCCGGCTGATCCCCGGCTGGACCGACCCGATCGTGGTCGGCCGCCACGCCTTCGGCGACCAGTATAAGGCGACCGATTTCCGGGTGCCCGGACCCGGCAAGCTGCGCATGGTCTGGGAAGGCGCGGACGGGCAGCGGATCGAGGAGGAAGTGTTCGACTTCCCCGGCGCTGGAATCGCGATGGGCATGTACAATCTCGAAGAATCGATCCGCGACTTCG
Organism: Allosphingosinicella sp.; assembly: GCA_035553755.1. Classification (GTDB taxonomy): domain Bacteria; phylum Pseudomonadota; class Alphaproteobacteria; order Sphingomonadales; family Sphingomonadaceae; genus Allosphingosinicella. Next base: position 4,562 of record DATMJS010000010.1, on the reverse strand, counting down.
CCCGGGCGAGCTTCAACTACGGCCTCAACCGCGGCTGGCCGGTCTATTTGTCGACCAAGAATACCATCCTCAAGGCCTATGACGGCACGTTCAAGGACATCTTCCAGGAGATTTTCGAGAGCGAATTCAAGGCTCAATTCGACGAAGCGGGGATCGAATATCAGCACCGCCTGATCGACGACCTGGTCGCCTCCGCATTGAAGTGGAGCGGCAAGTTCGTATGGGCCTGCAAGAATTACGACGGCGACGTGCAGTCGGACATGGTCGCGCAAGGCTTCGGGTCGCTGGGCCTGATGACCTCGATCCTGATGACCCCCGACGGCAAGACGGTGGAGGCCGAGGCCGCGCACGGCACCGTCACCCGCCACTACCGCATGCACCAGCAGGGCAAGGCCACCTCGACCAACCCGATCGCCTCGATCTTCGCCTGGACCGGCGGCCTCAAATATCGCGGCAAGTTCGACGACACGCCCGAAGTCACCCGCTTCGCCGAGACGCTCGAGCGGGTCTGCGTCGAGACGGTCGAGCAGGGCCAGATGACCAAGGACCTCGCCATCCTGATCGGCCCCGAGCAGAGCTGGATGACCACCGAGCAGTTCTTCGAGGCGATCCGGGTCAACCTCGAAAAGGCGATGGCCTCAGCCTGAGGCTTTGGGCGAGCGCACATGCTCCGGCCGGACCCCGAAGCCGATGAAGGCGGCGGGGAGCCGGCGGAGCCAGGGCGCCCGGTCCAACAGCCGCAGCGCCAAAGCCGGCTTCACCGGTCCCGCCGGCCGCGTCAGCAACCGGCTGATCACCCGCCGCTGCGCCGCGTCCTGAAAGCCCTGAATGACGCGGACCGCCGGCATCCGCCGGGCCTGCACCCTGGGGAGCAGCGCATCGACGTTGCGGCCCTCTGCCATCGGACCGGCCAGGATGTTGGCGGCGGCCACCGCATCCTGCACCGCCACGTTGATCCCGACGCCGCCGATAGGCGACATGGCATGGGCCGCATCGCCGATGACGAGCAGGCCGGGCCGGTGCCAGCGCTCCAGCCGGTCGAGCGCCACGGTCAGCAGCTTGACGTCCTCCCAGCTTCGGATCGCGCTTACCTCCAGTTCCAGCATCGGCGCGGTTTCCGCCACTTCGGCGCGGAACCTGTCGAGGCCCCTGCCCCTGATCTCGTCCGCCGTCCCCTTGGCGAAGACATAGGCGCATTGCCAGTAATCGCCGCGGTCGATGAGGGCCATGATCCGTCCGGCGACAACCACTCCGGTCGTCCCGTTCTCCGCCCCGCGCTGCTTGGGGAGGCGGAACCAAAAGACGTCCATCGGCGCCCCGAAGGAGCGCAGCGGAAGGCCGGACGCGTCGCGAAGCGCCGACCTCCGGCCGTCGGAGGCGATGACGAGCCGCGCTCTCATTTCCCGCTCCTCTCCGCCGATCCTATAGCGGACGCCGCTCACCCTCCCCTCCTCTTCCAGGAGCCCCAGAGCCTCGGCCTCCATCACCAGCTCGAAATGCGGATAGGCGCGGCCCTCGTCGACGACGAAATCGAGGAAATGCCATTGCGGAGTCATGGCGACGAAGTTCCAGCGCCGATCGAAGCGGGACATGTCGGCGACTTCGAAATGCCTGCCGCCGATCCATATGCCGACGCTCGAAACCTTATCGTGCGGCCGCTCCAGCAGCCGGTCCAGAAGGCCGAGTTCCGAGAATATCCGCAGCGTCGAGGGATGAACGGTATCGCCGCGGAAATCACGGAGGAAATCGGCATGCTTTTCCAGCACGATCGTACGCACCCCGGCGCGGGCGAAAAGCAGGCCGGCAACCATCCCGGCGGGGCCGCCACCCACGATGCAAAGATCGGTTTCTCGCCTCCCCATGGCTGACATCCACATCTTTTGCGGCATAAAGGCAATATGACCCATTCCTTTCCCACGTCCGGCTTCAGCGACGCGCTGGTGATATTGGGTGCGGCGGGGATCGTGATTCCGGCCTTCGCGCGGTTCCGGATCAGCCCGATCATCGGCTTCCTTCTGGTGGGCCTTCTGGTCGGGCCCGCGGGCCTCGGTGCGATGACCGACGAGATGCCCTGGCTCAATTATGTCACCATTTCCAATCCGGAAGCGGTCGAGCCGTTCGCGGAGTTCGGGATCATTCTGTTGCTGTTCTCTATCGGCATGGAATTGTCGTTCCGGCGCCTGTGGAACATGCGGCGGCTGGTTTTCGGGGTCGGCGCGGCGGAGGTGCTGCTTTCGGCCCTGCTGATCGGGGGAGCGCTCCACCTTCTCGGCCAGAGCCTGACCGGATCGGTCGCGCTGGGGCTGGCGCTTGCGCTTTCGTCCACCGCCATCGTGCTGCCGCTGGTCGGGACGACGAGCGCGGTTGGGCGCTCGGCGCTCGCCATGCTGCTGTTCGAGGACGTGGCGATCGTCCCGATCATTTTCGCTCTGGGGGCGATGGCTCCTTATGCCGACCAGGAGGGGATGAGCGGCCTCACCAACACGATCATCATGGGCGCGCTGGTCGTCGCTGCGATGCTGGTGCTCGGGCGCTTCATCCTGCCGCGCCTCTTCGCTCAGGCGGCGCGGGCCAAGAGCCCCGAGCTTTTCCTCGCCGCAAGCCTGCTGGTGGTGATCGTCGCCAGCCTTGCCACCACGGCGGTCGGCCTGTCGGCGCTGATGGGCGCAGTCCTGGCCGGCATCCTGATCGCCGAGACCGACTATAGAAGCGAAGTCGAGGTCATCACTGCGCCCTTCCGGGGCCTGGCGCTCGGCATATTCCTGATCACCGTGGGCATGAGCGTCGATATGCGGCTGGTGGCCGCCAACTGGAGTCAGATATTGCTGGCGGTGATCGGCGTGCTGCTCGCCAAGGCGGCGGTGACGGGAATCCTGTTGCGCCTCAACGGCGCCCGGAAGGGAGTCGCCGCCGAGACGGCGGTGCTGATGTCCTCGCCGTCCGAAACCACGCTCATCGTCCTCGGCGCGGCGGCCGCGGCGCAGTTGATCCGGCCGGAAACGGCGGCCTTCTGGCAGATCGTGACCGCGCTCGGCCTCACCATCACTCCTCTCCTCGCCAAGCTCGGCCAGGTTGCTGGAAGGCAGGTGGATTTCGATCCCAGAGCGGACATGGCGGAAGTCCCGGCCGCTTCGGACGCGCCGGTGGTGATCATCGGCTTCGGACGCGTCGGCAAGCTGGTCGCCCAGATGCTGAACGTTCACGGCCGCCGCTATTTCGCGGTCGATTCCAACATCGACACCGTCGCCGAAGCACGGGCCGAAGGCTTTCCGATCATTTTCGGGGATGTGTCGCGCCCCGAATTGATCGACCGTCTCAACCTCGGCCACGCAAGCGCGCTGGTGCTGACCATGGACGATCCGGTGCTGACCGTGCGCCTGACCAAGAAGGTGCGCGCCTCGTGCCCGGGCCTGACGATCGTCGCCCGCGCCCGGGACGCGGCGCATGCGGCCGAATTGTACCGGGCCGGCGCCACCGACGCGGTGCCGGAGACGCTGGAATCCTCGCTTCAGCTTTCGGAGGCCGTGCTGGTCGATCTCGGCATGGCTATGGGCCCCGTCATCGCCTCGATCCATGAAAAACGGGCCGAGCTCCGCAAGGAGATCATGGAGCTGGGGCAGCTTCAGGAGGAACCCAAGCTCCAGCGGCGGCGGTTGAGAGATGCGCTCAGACCTTAGAGCGACGGTTCGCCTGTCACCTGGCCGCTCCGTCCAGGCGCGTCATACATATTGGCGCGCAGCTGGACCGGTGACGGCCGCTGCGGCCGAAGAGGCTTAGGCTGCGATTGCTTCCTCGCTCAGCGCCGATTTCACCGCCGCGAGCGCGGCTTCCGCTTTCGAGCCGTCGGGGCCGCCCCCCTGGGCCATGTCGGGACGGCCGCCGCCGCCTTGGCCGCCCAGCTCGGCGACCGCCTTGCGGACGAGGTCGACAGCGTCGCGGCGGGCGGTGAGATCGTCGGTGACTCCGACCGCGACGCTGGCGCGGCCGTCATTGACGGCCACCAGCGCCACCACGCCCGATCCGACACGCCGCTTGGCGTCGTCGACGAGGCCGCGCAGGCCCTTGGGATCGAGTCCTTCGATGACCTGCCCGATGAAGCCGTGGCCGCCGACCTGCTCCGGACCCTCCGCTTCCGTCGGTTTTCCGCCCCCGCCAAGCGCGAGCTGCTTGCGGGCATCGGCAAGCTCCCGCTCGAGCCGCCGCCGTTCTTCGATCAGGGCGGCGACGCGCGCCGGGACTTCGTCCGGCGCGGCTTTCAGCGCGGCGGCGGCTTCCTTCAAGCAGTCTTCACGCGCAGTGAGCCATTTCCGGGCGGCTTCGCCGGTCAGCGCCTCGATCCGGCGGACTCCGCTGGCGACGGCGCTTTCGGAAACGATCTTGAAGAGCTGGATATCGCCCAGGGCATTGACGTGGGTGCCGCCGCACAATTCGACCGAATAGCTGGCGTCCGCCCCGCGGCCCATCGAGAGCACGCGGACCTCGTCGCCATATTTCTCGCCGAACAGCGCCATGGCGCTGTTCGGCGAGAAATATGGCGACGAGGTCCGCGTGCTCTCGATGGG
>DATMJS010000009.1:0-4717 GCA_035553755.1 Allosphingosinicella sp. | reverse complement strand
CGCCCTCGTCATGATCTTCTTCATGGTGATGCCGGCGCTCATCGGCGGGTTCGGCAATTGGTTCGTGCCGATCATGATCGGCGCGCCCGACATGGCCTTCCCGCGCATGAACAACATCTCCTTCTGGCTGCTGCCGCCGTCCTTCCTGCTGCTGCTCGGCTCCGCCTTCGTCGAAGGCCCGCCGGGCGGCGCCGGCGTCGGCGGCGGCTGGACGATCTACGCGCCGCTCTCGACGAGCGGCATGCCGGGACCGGCGATGGACTTCGTGATCCTCTCGCTCCACATTGCGGGCGCGAGCTCGATCCTGGGCGCCATCAACTTCATCACCACGATCTTCAACATGCGCGCCCCCGGGATGACGCTGCACAAGATGCCGCTCTTCCCCTGGTCGATTCTGGTGACGGCCTTCCTGCTGCTCTTGTCGCTGCCGGTGCTCGCCGGCGCGATCACCATGCTGCTCACGGACCGCAATTTCGGCACCTCCTTCTTCGACGCATCGGGCGGCGGCGATCCGATCCTCTACCAGCACCTTTTCTGGTTCTTCGGCCATCCCGAAGTGTACATCATGATCCTGCCGGGCTTCGGCATGGTCAGCCAGGTGGTCGCGACCTTCAGCCGAAAGCCGGTCTTCGGCTATCTCGGCATGGCCTACGCCATGGTGGCGATCGGCGTGGTCGGCTTCATCGTCTGGGCGCACCACATGTTCACCGTCGGCATGGACGTGAACACCAAGATGTATTTCACCGCAGCGACGATGGTGATCGCGGTCCCGACCGGCATCAAAATCTTCAGCTGGATCGCGACCATGTGGGGCGGCTCGATGACCTTCCAGACGCCGATGATGTGGGCATTGGGCTTCATCTTCATGTTCACGGTGGGCGGAGTCACCGGCGTGGTGCTCGCCAATGGCGGCGTCGACAACTACATGCACGACACCTATTACGTGGTCGCGCACTTCCACTATGTGCTGTCGCTCGGCGCCGTGTTCGCGCTGTTCGCGGGCTGGTATTACTGGTTCGGCAAGATGTGGGGCCGCGACTATAACGAGCTGCTCGGCCAGCTGCACTTCTGGGTGTTCTTCATCGGCGTCAACGTGCTGTTCTTCCCGATGCACTTCCTCGGCCTCGACGGCATGCCGCGGCGCTACCCGGATTATCCGGACGCCTTCACCGGCTGGAACGAGGTCGCGACCTGGGGCTACATCATCATGGCGGTCGGCATGGTCTTCTTCTTCGTCAACATCGTGTGGTCGCTGATCGCGGGCAGGAAGACTCCGCCCAACCCCTGGGGCGAAGGAGCTACGACGCTGGAATGGACGCTGTCGAGCCCGCCGCCCTTCCACCAGTTCGAGACGCTCCCGAAGATCGACTGATCCCGGCCCTCCCGCGCGCGGGAGGGGAGGCTTATATGACGAGTGTGACGTTCGAGACCGCCGCCCTGCCCGCCGACTGGCGGGACTTCGTCGCGCTTACCAAGCCGCGGGTGATGAGCCTCGTCGTCTTCACGGGGCTGTGCGGCCTGCTCGCCGCGCCCGCCGCCATCCACCCAGTGCTCGCCTTTACCGCGATCCTCTGCATCGCCCTCGGCGCGGGCGCGGCGGCGGCCTTGAACCAATGGTATGAGGCCGATCTCGATGCCAGGATGAAGCGCACCCGCAACCGCCCGCTCCCCGCCGGCCGAATGGACCGCCAGGCGGCGCTCCATTTCGGGGTCGGCCTCGGCGTCTTCTCGGTGCTGCTGATGGGCGTTGCAACCAACTGGCTCGCCGCCGCCATCCTCGCCGCCTCGATTCTCTTCTACGTGCTCGTCTACACCGTCTGGCTGAAGCGGGTGACGCCGCAGAATATCGTCATCGGCGGCGCGGCCGGCGCCTTCCCGCCGGTGATCGGCTGGGCGGCGGCGACGGGCGACGTGACGCTGCTGCCGCTCCTTCTCTTCACGCTGATCTTCCTCTGGACTCCGCCGCATTTCTGGGCGCTGTCGCTGTTCGTCCGCTCCGACTATGCCGCCGCCGGCGTGCCGATGCTCCCGGTCGTGTCGGGGCCGACCGTCACCCGGCAGCAGATCCTGCTCTACACTTTGCCGATGGCGGCCTCGGCGGTCGCGCCCTGGCCGCTCGGACTCGCCGGCCCCGTTTACGGCATCGCCGCCGCGGCGCTCAGCCTCGCTTTCCTCGGCCTTGCCGCCCGCGTGCTCGCCAACCGCGCCACCGAACCCGCCGGGATGCGGCCCGAGAAGCGCCTGTTCGCCTTCTCGATCCTCTATTTGTTTGCCGTGTTCGGCGCGCTCGTCGCCGACCGGTGGCTGGCATGAGTGAAGGGCCGGACCGGAAAGAGGTGCGCCGCCGCCAGCGGAGCCGTGCCTTCGTGATGGCGCTGGCGCTCGCCGCCTTCGTGATTCTCCTCTACTTCATCACCATTGCCAAGATGACGGTGGCGCAATGACGGCGCTCGCGCGCAGGAACGGGCGCACCGCCGCGTTGTTCGCCTTGCTGGCGGCGGCGATGGTCGGCCTCGCCTTTGCGAGCGTGCCGCTCTACCGCCTCTTCTGCCAGGTGACCGGCTTCGGCGGCACCACTCAGATGCGGGTAGGCGGGGAGGCACCCGGTGCCGTGGGCCGGATCATCAACGTCCGCTTCGATGCCAACACCAATTCGGCACTGCCTTGGGAGTTCAAGCCTGAAAAGACGGTGGAGCGCACCGCTGTCGGCGCCCGCAAAATGGCCTTCTACACTGCCAGGAACCTGTCGGATAAGCCCGTCACCGGCACCGCCACCTTCAACGTGACGCCAGTCCAGGCGGGGCAGTATTTCACCAAGATCCAATGCTTCTGCTTCACCGAGCAGACCCTGAAGCCGGGCGAGGAAATCCGGATGCCGGTGGTTTATTATGTCGATCCCAGGATGCTCGACGACCGGGACGGCGCGCGCATCGACGAAATCACCCTCAGCTACACCTTTTACCCCGTGGACGAGGGCAAGACTGAAAGCTAGAGCAACGCCGTCGTCCCGGCCGAAGCCGTCAAAGCAGTCTTTGATGGGGAACGGAGGGTGACGATCAGGAACAGAGGACGACGAAGAATGGCCGGAGCGAAAAGCCACGACTACCACATCCTGCCGCCGAGCATCTGGCCGTTCATCGGCGCCTTTGCCGCGCTGGCCATGGCCGCGGGCGCGATCATGTGGATGCATGACGATGTGTTCGGCCCCTACGGCTCCTACGTCTTCTTCGCCGGCCTGATCGCCGTCCTGTTCACCATGTTCAGCTGGTGGGTGGACGTGGTGCGCGAGGCTCATTCGGGTGATCACACGCCGATCGTGCAGCTTCATCTGCGTTACGGAATGATCCTGTTCATCGCTTCGGAAGTGATGTTCTTCGTCGCCTGGTTCTGGGCTTATTTCAACGCCGCTCTGTTCCCCTCGCCGGTCGAGGCGGTGGGCGGCGTATGGCCGCCCGAGGGCATGCACGTCCTCGACCCCTGGGGCTATCCGCTGCTCAACACGCTGATCCTGCTCTGCTCGGGCACCACCGTCACCTGGGCGCACCACGCGCTGATCCACGGCGACCGCGAAGGGCTGAAGAAAGGCTTGTGGGCTACGATCGGTCTCGGGCTCCTGTTCACCAGCATTCAGGCCTATGAATATGCGCATGCGCCGTTCGGCTTCGCCGACAATATCTATACCTCGGCCTTCTTCATGGCGACCGGCTTCCACGGCTTCCACGTCATCGTCGGCACCATTTTCCTGATCGTCTGCCTGATTCGCGCCTACAAAGGTCATTTCAGCCCGCAGCAGCATTTCGGCTTCGAGGCGGCGGCCTGGTACTGGCACTTCGTCGACGTGGTCTGGCTGTTCCTGTTCCTCGCCATCTACGTCTGGGGCGGCTGGGGCGCCGAATATCATTGATCGCAACTCGTCATGCCGGCGGAAGCCGGCATTTCGGCGGGAAGGGCCGTGACAATAGGCTCTAAGCGGATTCCGCTCGTCCCGACGCTCGTCGTCACTGCTGCCGTTGCGGTGATGATCTGCCTCGGCGTCTGGCAGCTCCAGCGCGCGCGCTGGAAAGAGGCGCTGATTGCGGAGATCGAGAGTTCCGGCGCCTATCGTCCGATCAGCCTTGCCTGTGCGATCAACGGCAAGCCCGAGGTGCGGGCGGGCCGCAGCGTCGAGGGCGAGAGCGGCTACCGCTACCTCATCCCCTGCCGCAGGAAGGCGGCCGCTGGTGACCAGGTCGACATCGTCGATGACGTGATCGACATCGGCTGGTCGAAGCGGCCGGACCTCCTTCCGCATGTCAGCGAAAGCCGGACCTTCACCGGCGTCTATGCCGCGGGCGAGGCAAACCGGATCCTGATCCTGGACGAGCCCATTCCGCCGCTGGAGAAAAGCGCGCTTCCTTCCGCCGCGGACCTGCCCAACAACCACCTCCTCTACGCCATCCAGTGGTTCTTCTTCGCCTTCGCCGCGGCCGTCATCTACGCCCTGGCGCTCCGGCGCCGGCAGCGGCGGGAGTTGCCCGGCCGGGCCTGACCCCCTATCTCCGCGCCCTCATGATGAAGCTTTCCATCCTGCCCAACGGGCTCCGCGTTGCCAGCCGCCAGATGCCGAGCGTCGAAACGGCAGCAGTGACGACGAGCGTCGGGACGAGCGGAATCCGCTTAGAGCCTATTGTCACGGCCCTTCCCGCCGAAATGCCGGCTTCCGCCGGCATGACGAGTT
>DATMJS010000008.1:0-4268 GCA_035553755.1 Allosphingosinicella sp. | reverse complement strand
TCGGCGGGTATCGGGGTGGTCTTCGCCCAGTTGCCGTTCACATAGGTGAAGAAGTCGTCACCCGGCTTTACCGAGCGGTCCATTCCCGCCGTGTCGATGCCCCATTGTCCGAACCGGGGCGCGTCGATCGTGGCCGAGCCGCCGCCCGAGCCCTGGGCAGGCGCATCGATGATTGAGACCATGGTGCAGGCCTCGTCGATGCATTCATGATTGTCGCCCGCGACGGCCGGCGCGGCCATCGCAAGGGTAAGCAAGGACGCAGTGAGGCTGAATTTCTTGATCACGATAATCCCCTCCGGATCGTTCGAAAAGATTTTTGGCTGCTATTGAAAATATATACCCCGTCATTGACGGGAAATTCTTGCAGATCAAGCATTAAGCTAAACCATCGAGAGTGACTGCCGATTTAACCGAGCCGCGTCCCAGGTGGCGGCGAAGGCGCCGCTCCTTCGGGTGCCTGCCAGCTATCGTCGATCATCTTGATGATAGCCGAGAAGTCCTTGCCGCCGCCGCCGAGCGCCTCGGCGAAGCGCGTGTACAGCTCTTCGGCGCCGCTGCCCATTGGTGTGTAGGAATCGACGCTTCGCGCGGCTTCCATCGCCAGGCGGAGGTCCTTAAGCATCAAGGCCGCAGCGAAGCCGCCGTCGTAATTGCGATCGGCAGGCGTTTCGGGGCCGACGCCGGGGACGGGGCAGTAGCTGGTCATCGACCAGCATTGCCCCGATGCCTGGCTTGCTATGTCAAAGAAGGTTTGTGGGTCGAGCCCCAGCTTCTGGGCGAGCACGAAGGTCTCGCAGGTGGCGATCATCGAAGCGCCGAGGAGCATGTTATTGCAGATCTTGGCGGCCTGGCCCGCGCCCGGCCCGCCGGCGTGGATCACGGCTTTGCCCATGATCTCGAGGAAAGGCTCGGCGCGGGCGAAGGCTTCGGCGGTGCCCCCGACCATGAAGGTGAGCGTTCCCGCCTCGGCGGCGGCAATCCCGCCCGAGACCGGCGCGTCGACCATCAGGTAACCGGCGGCCTGCGCCTTGGTGATCTCTTCGCGCGCGGTGGCGACGTCGATGGTCGAGCAGTCCATCAGGATGGCTGTTGGCGGCGCCTTGCCGATGACGCTAGTCTCATAGACGTCGCGGACATGCTTGCCGGCGGGAAGCATGGTCACGACGGCCTCGGCCTCGGCGACCGCTTCCGCCGCCGATCCGGCGCGCAGGCAGCCATTCTTCTCCGCCTTTTCCAGCGCTTCTTCGGAAAGGTCGAAGGCGCGGACGTCATGCCCCGTTTTGGCGAGGTTCGCGGCCATGCCGCTGCCCATATTGCCGAGCCCGATAAATGCTACCCGTGCCATGTTTCACTCCCAAACCGTTCGCCCTGAGCTTGTCGAAGGGCTGTCCTTAACTTCTTGCGCCGGGAAAGGCAGGGCTTCGACAGGCTCAGCCCGAACGGCAGGTGACCGTTACCGTCCCTTCCAATCCGCCTTACGCTTGTCGACGAAGGCGGCCATGCCTTCCTTTTGATCTTCGGTGCCGAACAGGCCGTGGAACAGCCGCCGCTCGAAGAGGATGCCTTGAGCCAGGTTAGTCTCGAACGCGGCGTTGATCATTTCCTTGTTGGCGATCGCCGCCAGCGGGCTCATCGAAGCGATCGTCTCGGCCGTCCTGAGCGCCTCGTCGAGTAGGTCGGCGGCGGGTACTATTTTCGCCACCAGCCCCGAGCGTTCCGCTTCTTCGGCTCCCATCATCCTGCCGGTGAGGCACATCTCCATCGCCTTGGCCTTGCCGATCGCGCGGGTGAGCCGCTGCGAGCCTCCCATTCCGGGCGTGACCCCCAGCTTGATCTCGGGTTGGCCGAACTGCGCATTGTCGGCGGCAATGATGAAGTCCGCCATCATCGCCACCTCGCAGCCGCCGCCGAGGGCGTAGCCCGCGACCGCCGCGATCCACGGCTTGCGGGTCGCGGTCACCTTCTCCCAACCCGCGAAGAAGTTCGATCCGTACATGTCGGCGAAGAGCTGGTCGGACATTTCCTTGATGTCCGCGCCGGCGGCGAAGGCTTTCTCGCTGCCGGTGAGCACGGCGCAGCGCTGGCCGGAGTCGGCATCGAAGGCGGCGAAAGCGTGGATCAGCTCGGCGAGGACCGCGGTGTTGAGCGCGTTCAATGCCTTCGGCCGGTTGAGCGTGATCAACGTCACGGCACCGCGTTGTTCCACCAGGATATTTTCGTAGTTCATGCTTTTGCCCCGTCGGTTGATAGCGGCGACCATTCCTCGCCCGGCGGCATCGGCGCGAAGATGGTGTCGATCATATGGTCGGTGACGCCCTCCGGGAGCGCGGGGTTCCAGCGCGGGGAATTGTCCTTGTCGATCAGCACCGCGCGCACGCCCTCGGCGAAGTCCGGGCGCTGCACCACCCGCGCCGCGACCGCATATTCCTGCCGCATCTCGTCGGCGAAATCGTTCATCTTCGCGCCGTCCGCCAGGAGCCGCAGCGAAACCTTGCAGGCCTGCGGGCTCTTGGTGCCGAGCGTGTCGCGCTCCGCATCGGCCCAAGCGGATCCGTCCTGCTCCAGCGCTTTCAGGATTTCCTCATAACGGTCCGAGGCGAACAGCCGGTTGATGAGCGCGAGGTTGCTCGCGATCTTGGGCTCCGGCGGCGTTACGCTGGCGGCGCCCAAAATGCCTTCGGCGCGTTCGGGACGGGCGGCGATCTGCTGCTTCGCCTCTTCGAGGCGCTCTTGCGGGAGGTAGTGGGTGGCAAGGCCGAGATAATGGCATTCGGCGCCGTCGAGGCGTGCGCCGGTCAGCGCGAGGAACTGGCCGACGCGGCCCGGCAGGCGCGACAGGTACCAGCCTCCGCCGACGTCGGGAAAGAGGCCGATCGCCGTTTCCGGCATCGCGAAGCGCGTATTTTCGGTGGCGACCCGGTATTTGCACGGCTGGGAGATGCCGACGCCGCCGCCCATGGTGATTCCGTCCATGAAGGCGACCGTCGGCGTCACATAGGTGAAAAGGAGATGGTTGAGCCGGTATTCCTCGTGGAAGAAGCGGCGCGCATCCGAGCCGTCCGAAGCGCCGCTCTCAGCCAGCATGCGCACGTCGCCGCCCGCGCAGAAGCCGCGCCCCTCGGCATGATCGATCATCACTGCCTTGACGTCTGAATTGCCGCGCCACTCGACCAAAGCCGCGATCATCGCGCTGCACATATCGGTGGTGAGGGCATGGATCGCCTTCGGGCGGTTGAGGCGGAGGCGGCCGGCCTGCCCCTCGATGAAGGTGAGGACGTCGTTCATTGCCGAAGCATGTCCCGCGAAATGATGACGCGCATGATCTGGTTGGTGCCTTCGAGGATCGAATGGACGCGAAGGTCGCGCCAGAAACGTTCGATCGGATAATCCATCAGATAGCCGTAGCCGCCGTGGAGCTGGAGCGCGCGGTCGACCACCGACGAGCCGGTATCGGTGGCGAGACGCTTGGCCATCGCCGCGAACCGGCTCTTGTCGGGGGCGTTCTCGGTCACCTTTACGGCCGCCGCATAGAGCAGCATCCGCGCCGCCTGGAGCTCGGTCTCCATGTCGGCGAGGGTGAACTGGGTCGCCTGGAAGTCGGCGATGGGGGAGCCGAACTGCTTCCTTTCCTTGGTGTATCTGATCGACTCGTCGATGCAGCGCTGGGCGCCGCCCAACGAGCAGGCGCCAATGTTGAGCCTGCCGCCGTCCAGGCCCATCATCGCGATGCGGAAGCCTTCGCCTTCCGCGCCGACCAGATTCTCCGCTGGCACCCGCACTTCGTCGAAATTGACCTGCGCGGTCGGCTGCGAGTGCCAGCCGAGCTTCTTTTCCTGCGCGCCGAAGCTGACGCCCGGCATGTCCTTTTCGATGACCAGGCAGGAAATGCCTTTGGGCCCTTCCTCCCCGGTGCGCACCATAGTGACGTAGATATCATTCTCGCCGCCGCCCGAGATGAACGCCTTGGAGCCGGAGACGACATAGGAGTCGCCGTCCTTCACCGCCCGCGTCTTCAGCGCGGCCGCGTCGGAGCCGGAGCCGGGCTCGGTGAGGCAGTAGCTCCCCATCCGCTCCATCGTGACCATGGACGGGAGATATTTCCGCTTCACCCCGGCTGATCCGAAGCCGTCGATCATCCAGGCGGCCATATTGTGGATCGAGATGAAGGCGGAGGTGGAGGGGCAGCCATAGGCCATGGCTTCCATGATCAGCGCGGCCTCCAGCCGTCCGAGGCCGATGCCGCCGCTCTCTTCGGAGACGTAGATGGA
>DATMJS010000007.1:0-2744 GCA_035553755.1 Allosphingosinicella sp. | reverse complement strand
GCGTCGCTCCGCAGGAGGGCGAGGTGAAGGTGACGGTGAAACGCATCGCCGGCGGCATATTTTCCAATTGGGCAAACGATAATCTGAAGGCCGGCGACAATATCGAAGTGATGCCGCCACACGGGAGCTTCACCTGGGATTTCCAGCCCGATTCGCGCGGCCATTATGTCGGCTTCGCCGGCGGCTCCGGCATCACGCCCGTCATCTCGCTCCTCAAGACGACGCTCCTCACTGAGCCGGAAAGCCGCTTCACGCTCTTCTACGGCAATCGCGACAGCTCGTCCGTCATCTTTCTCGAAGAGCTGGCGCGGCTCAAGAACCGCTTCATGGAGCGGCTCCAAGTGCATCATTTCCTGGCCGAGGAGGCCGAGGATATCGATTTGTTCAACGGCATGCTGGACCGCGCCAAGTGCGACCAGATCCTCGACTTGCTGATCGACGTCCAGGGGATCGACGCCGCCTTCATCTGCGGCCCCGAGCCGATGATGGACGCGGCCGAGGCTTCGCTGCTGGCGGCGGGCGTGCCCGGGCGGCAGATTCTGATCGAACGCTTCACCGCCGGCCGCCCTTCCGCCGCGGTCGAGGCGCAAATGCACGAATTGCAGGCGAGGGCGCAGGGCCTCACCATGCTGGTGACGCTCGACGGCCGAAAGCGGCGGGTCGCTTTCGACGCCGCCGCCGGCAACATCCTCGACAGCGCCCGCGCTTCCGGGCTTCCGGCGCCCTATGCCTGCAAGGCTGGCGTCTGCGCCACCTGCCGCGCCCGCGTCGTCTCAGGCGAAGTCGAGATGGCTGCCCGCTACGGCCTTTCCGATGAGGAAATCGCCTCGGGATACGTGCTCACCTGCCAGTCGGTGCCGAAGGGGGAAGGCGTTGAGCTCGACTATGACGCCTGAAGCCGCTCGAGGCCGTTGAGCATCAGGTCCACCACCAGTTCCGCCAATTTCCCCATTGAAATCTCGCCCTCCGCTTTGAACCAAGTGTGGGTCCAGTTGATCATGCCGAAGAAGAGCATGGTGAGCGGAAGCGTAATCGGATTGGCGTCGGACCTGATCTCCAGCACCAAGGTCTCCACCACCGCGATGATCCGCCGCTGCTTGGCCACCACTTCTGCCCGGCGCTCGGGCGGCAGGTTGTCGAGCTCGTTCAGCAGCACCTTATGGCTGTCCTGCGCGCCCACATAGAGCCGCATGAAGGAAAGCGTGAGCGCATGAAGCCGCTCCTTTGCGCTTCCGCTTTGCATGGCGTCGTCGGCAGCGTCGACAAGGGCGTCGAGATGCGCCGCCATCACTTCGTAGAGAATGTCGTCCTTGGCCGGAAAATAATGGTAGATGAGCGACTTGGAGGTGCCGCAGGCCTGGGCCAGATCGAAGACGGATGCGCCCTGGAATCCCCGCCGCGCGTAGAGTTGCGCCGCCGCCGCGACGATCGCTTCACGGCGCTTGTCATAATCGGGGGACTGGGGCCTCGCCATGGCGGCGAAGCTTAGCGCCGCCCGCCGCCATGGAAAGGCTTATTCGTCCTCTTCGGGGAGCGCCTGGACCGTAGCCGCCACCGCCTGAATACCGGCCGGCTGCTGCACCGCTTGCTGAACCGGCTGCGCCGGCCGCGCCGGCATCTTTGCGAAGCGCTCGGCGGGAACGGCATTGGCATAATCGATCGTGGCGCGGACGACATTCTGCATCGCCCGCATGCGCTCGGGGAGCGGCGCCGCGGTCCGGCGGATCAGCACCGCAACGGCATAGGATCGGCCGTCGGGTCCGGTGACAATGCCGATGTCGTTATAGCCTGCCTGGGTTCCATTCAGCACCTGCCCGGTGCCGGTCTTGTGCGCGAGCCTCCAGCCCGGAGCGAGCCCGCCCTTCAGACGCTGCGCGCCGGTCCGTGTATTGGACATGATGCTGAGCAGTTTTTGCGTCGACTGGGGCGACAGCAGCTCGCCTCTCTTGAGCCGGGCGAGCGCGTCGACCGTTCCGAGCGGCGTCGCTCCGTCCATGGGATCGCGGATATAATTCTCGAAGGCGGCGCGCCGGACGTTCATCGGCAGGCTGTTGCGCGCGGCGTAGAAGTTCGCCCCGACCATCGAAGGTTTCCACTCCATGCCGGCGATGCGCGCCTGGAGCATGCGTTCGCCCGGGCCGAAGCGGACGCCCGAAATGCGCTTGTCGGCGAGGAAGCTGCGCACCGCGTCGGGGCCGCCCGCCTTCCACAGCACGAAATCGTTGCAGGTGTTGTCGCTCTGGGTGATCGCCCGGTACATCAAACTGTTGAGCGTAGTCGTATAGCCGTTGGGCCCCACCTGCGCCGCGATCGGCTGGTGGAAGAGGGTCAGGTCGTCCCTGGTGACGGTGACAGGAGCTTCGAGGTTCAGGTGACCGCGGTCGGCCCGGTCGAGGGCGGTGAGCGCGACCCAGAATTTGCTGACGCTCTGCTGCGGGAAATAGGTGTTGCCGTCATAAGCGGCGGTGAAGCCGGTCTGGACGTCCTGGACGGCGATGCCGATGTCGCCATTGAAGGCCTGGCCGATGCTGCGGATCCGGGATTCCAGCACCTGATGAGCCGAGGTGACCGCAACGGGCGTCGGTTGTGGCTTGGGCGGCAGCGTGACTGCCGGAGCTGGCGTGAGCGTCTTGGGCGGCTGCGCCTGGGCAAGCTGGACGCCTTCCTTGGCCGCGCTCTGCGTGATCGAGAGGGCGAGGAGCGCCGTCAGCGACAGAGTAAGGAGACCAGCCGTCCTGGTTCCG
>DATMJS010000006.1:0-7199 GCA_035553755.1 Allosphingosinicella sp. | reverse complement strand
GGGGCTCGCGCATCTGCTCCCGGCCTATGCCGGCCGCGCGATGGAGGCGGAATTGAGGGCACTGGAAAAGGCGCTGGGCGAGCCCGAGCGGCCGGTCGCGGCGGTGGTCGGCGGCGCCAAGGTATCGACCAAGCTCGGCGTGCTCCGGAATCTGGTGACGAAGGTCGATCATCTCATCATCGGCGGCGGCATGGCCAACACCTTCCTCTCCGCGCGGGGCGTCGATGTCGGCAAGTCGCTGGCCGAGCATGATCTCAGGGACACGGCGCTCGAAATACTCGACGCGGCCGACCGGGCGAACTGCACCGTCCATTTGCCCTACGACGTGGTGGTGGCGAAGGAGTTCGCACCCAATCCGCCGACCCGTATCGCCAATGTCCACGAAGTCGCTCCCGACGAGATGATCCTCGACGTCGGGCCTGCCGCGGTCGAGGCGCTGGCGGACGCGATCAAGACCTGCCGTACGCTCGTCTGGAATGGCCCGCTCGGGGCTTTCGAGACGCCGCCTTTCGACCAGGCGACGGTGCAGCTCGCACAAACGGCCGCCGCACTGACGCAAAGCGGATCGCTGGTCTCGGTTGCGGGCGGCGGCGACACCGTGGCGGCGCTTAACCAGGCGGGCGTAGCCGACCATTTCACCTTCGTTTCCACCGCCGGCGGCGCCTTCCTCGAATGGATGGAAGGCAAGGAGCTGCCAGGGGTGGAAGCGCTCAAGCGACAAGAGGAACCAAGCGATGCAGCATAGCGAAATGGAAACGAAGATCAGGGACGGCAGAGGCTTCATCGCCGCGCTCGACCAGAGCGGCGGTTCGACCCCGAAGGCGCTCAAAGGCTACGGCATAGAGGAAGGCGCCTGGAGCAGCGACGAGGAGATGTTCGGCCTTATCCACCAGATGCGCTCGCGTATCATCACCTCGCCCGTTTTCACCGGCGAAAAGGTGATCGGCGCAATCCTGTTCGAACGTACCATGGATGGTGAGATCGATGGCAAGCCGGTGCCGCAGGTTCTGAAGGAGCGCGGCGTTGTGCCCTTCATCAAGATCGACAAGGGTCTGGAAGCGGAGGCGAACGGCGTCCAGCTGATGAAGCCGATGCCCGGTCTCGATGCGCTGCTGACGCGCGCGAAGAATCTCGGCGTCTTCGGAACCAAGGAACGCTCGGTCATCAACCTCGCCGACCGCGAAGGCATCGCGGCGATCGTCCGCCAGCAGTTCGAAGTGGCTCGGCAGGTGCTCGCCGCCGGTCTCGTCCCGATCATCGAGCCCGAGGTGAACATCAAGAGCCCGGAACGTGCGGAGGCCGACCGGATCCTGCTCGACAAGCTTACCAAGGCGCTGGACTCGCTCGGCGACGACAAGGTGATGCTGAAGCTTTCGATTCCTGCGCAGGCGGGCTTGTTCCAGCCGCTGGTCGACCATCCGCATGTCCTGCGGGTGGTCGCCCTTTCAGGCGGCTTCTCCCGCCCTGAAGCCTGCCGTGAGCTCGCCAGGAACCCTGGAATGATCGCCAGCTTCAGCCGCGCGCTGCTTGAGGATCTTCGTCACCAGATGAGCGACGAGGAGTTCGACCGGGCGCTGGGCTCGGCGATCGACGAAATCTACCGCGCCTCGACCGAAAAGGTGGCGGCGTAGCGATCCGGCGCTACCTCGCCCGCCAGTTCGGAAAGCCCGAGGGCCTTGGCGGGCGCTGGCTGATCGGGCCTTGGCTGGACCGTATCAGCCGCAACATGAACCGGCTGGCGCTGGAGCGGCTCGATCCAAAGCCGGGCGAGCGGGTGCTCGAAGTGGGGTTCGGCGGCGGGGGCCTCCTCATGGAGCTGCTCAGGGCCGGCGCCGAACCCATCGGCGTCGACGTCTCGGAAGCAATGGTGAAGCGCGGTCGGCGGCGTTTCCCTGCAGCCCGGCTCCACCTCGCTTCGGTCGAGCGGCTGCCGCTCGGCACCGGGGCGATTGACAAGGCGGTAAGCCTCAACAGCCTTTATTTCTGGCCGGATGTTACTGCCGGGTTTGCCGAGCTGGCGCGGGTCCTCCGTCCGGGAGGACGGCTGGTGCTCGGCTTCGAGCCGCCCGAGGAATTGAGGAAATGGCCGGGCCATCGCTACGGCTTTCGCCTCTATGAGGTTGAGGAGGTGAAGGCGCTTCTCGCGGCCGCAGGCTTCGAGGACGTGCAGGAGAGTTGGGGAACGGGGCGCAAGCCCGATCGATTTTGCTGTTTGACAGCGGCGCGCGAGGCGGCAGAAACGCGGCCATGACCGAAGAGGACGATCCTGAACCCGAACTCGATCCCGGCTTTGCAGACCGTTTCGAGCCGCAGGAGCGGGGGCCGTGCCAGCTCTACCTCGTCTCCCCTCCCTCGATCGACGTCGATTTTCCTGACAGGCTGAAGGCGGCGCTTGACGGCGGCCCCGTTGCCGCGTTCCAGCTGCGGCTGAAGGGCATCGACGAGCATGAGATCGCTCGGGCGGCCGAACCGCTGCAGCGGCTGTGCGCGGAACGGGACGTAGCCTTCATAGTCAACGACAGCATGGCGCTCGCGAAGCGGCTCGGCGCCGACGGCGTGCATCTTGGCCAGGGCGACGGCGATCCACGCGAGGCGCGGGCTCTGCTCGGCCCCGCCGCCCAGATCGGCGTCACCTGCCACGACAGCCGACATCTTGCCATGGAAGCAGGCGAGGCCGGCGCGGACTATGTCGCCTTCGGCTCCTTCTTCCCGACCACGACCAAGGAGACCGTCCACAGGCCCGATCCGACGATCCTCCGCTGGTGGTCGGCGCTTTTCGAACTTCCATGCGTGGCGATCGGCGGGATCACACCGGAGAACGGACGGGGGCTGGCAGAGGCGGGCGCGGATTTCCTGGCTGTCTGCAGCTGGATTTGGGTGCATAAGGATGGGCCGGGGGCAGCAGTGGCCGCCTTTCGGGAGGTGCTGCAGCGTTAACCGCTCTGGAGGTGAGGCGCTTATGGCTGAGAGTGAGGGCAGCTGGGACTTCTTCCCCGCGATGGCGGCGGGCGTGATCATTTGCGCGCTGGCGGCGGTCGCCCTTTTCCTTCCCCTCATCCAGAATTCGCCCCATGGCGAGCTGCTGGGCTGGCTCTTGATCGTCGTCGGTATTGCGGAGGCGGGAAGCGGATGGAAGCGGTCGAAACGCAGGACCGGCCGGATTGCCTTTGCGGCCGGGGCTATCGCTTTGGTCATCGGGTTCCTGTTCCTGCTCAATCCTTCCCTTCACATCGTTCCGGCCGCTTATCTGATCATGCTGTGGCTGTTGCTGCGCGGCGCCTTGCTGCTGGCCGTGTCCTTTCCGTGGAAGGACCCGGAGCATGCCTGGCTGGCCGTGAGCGGCTTTGCCGACATCGGCCTTTTCCTGGTGCTGCTGGCGGGCCTGCCGGTCACCGCCCTCACCATCAGCCTCTTCGGGCCAACTCCCGAAGTCCTCGCGCATTTCTCCCTCATCGTGGCGGCGAGCTTCTTCGTGGCGGGCCTGTCGCTGGTCGTCATTTCGCTCTTCGAGCGACGGGAGCTGCAGTGAACCGCTAACGCGCGGCCTGCTTGACCATCGCCCTTAGCGTCAGCGCGTCGTCTATGGCGTGGGCGAACATGTCGTTGTTGAAATAGCACCAGACGTCGCGGCCCGCCGCCGCCTGCCCGACGATCCAGTCGGTCCAGCCCAGCAGCCCCTCGTCCGAGTAGCGGCCCCAATATTTGCCTTCGCCGCCATGAAAGCGGACATAGGCGATCGGCCCGGCCGCCCAGCGGGGGGTGGCTGAGCCAGGCATGTCATGGACGCAGAAGGAGACGCCTCGTCCATCCAGCAGGCTCAGCACCTCCTCCGTAATCCAGCTTCTTTCCCGAAACTCGAAGACGTGGAGGAGATCCTGCGGCAACAGGGCGATGAACTCCTCCAGCCGTTCCCGGTCGAAGGCCCAGCGCGGCGGCAGCTGGTAGAGGATCGGTCCGATCGTTTCGCCGAGATTACGGGCGCGGCTCAGCAGCAGCTCGAGCGGCTCGGCGCAGTCCTTCAGCTTCTTCATGTGGGTGATGAAGCGCGACGCCTTCACGGAGTAGCGGAAATCCTCCGGCGCCTGGTCGCGCCACTTAGTGAAGGTTTCGGGTTTGGGCAAATGGTAGAAGCTGGTGTTGAGCTCCACGGTGTCGAACGTGGCCGCATAATGTCCGAACCAGAGCCGCACCGGCATCCCCTTAGGGTAGAAGGCTTCGCGCCAGTGTTTGTAGTTCCAGCCCGAACAGCCGATACGGATATGTCCCGGCATGGAAATTCTATGCCCTCCAGACGTTTGGGTTGGTGGGAACCACCAGACATTGTTGGAGCGTAACGTGCCGGACAGTAAATTGATCAACGGCTTTCTGATCGGAACCATGGCCATCGCCGTGGCGGGGGCGGCGGTCGCTCAGGATCCGCAGCAGCGGAGCCAGCAGAATAACACCCAGGAACAACGGACGCTGAAGCAGGCGTCGAAGAACGTTGCGCAGGATGCCGCAAGCGTCGAAGCGACCAGAGACACCGAGATCAACGGCACGATCTTCCACGCTCAGGTCCTTCTCGACCGCGCCGGCTTTTCCCCAGGGGTGATCGATGGGCTGGAAGGCATTTCCTTCAAGGAGGCGGTAAGAGGCTTTCAGAAGGCTCGCGGCTTGCAGGTGAATGGGGAGCTGGATCAGGCGACGCGGCAGGCGTTGCTGCAGGATCGTTCTCCCTCGACCAGGCGGCTCCGTGTCGACGAGAGCGACGCTCAAGGTCCTTTCGTGGGACATATCCCCGACGATCCGCAGGAACAGGCCAAGATGGAACGGCTCGCTTATCGCAACCTCCTCGAGAAGATCGCCGAGAAATTCCATACCACTCCGGCGACCATAGTCGCTCTCAACGACCCCAAGCAGCCGCTCCGGGCGGGGACGGTGCTGACCCTTCCCAACGTCCTTCCCAGCTCGCGTGATTATGGCGACGTCAAGCAAGAGACCGCCCAGCTGCTCAGCGACCTAAATGTGGACCCCAAGCAGCCAAAGGCGGAGCGCGTGGTGGTCGACAAATCGGACAAGGTCGTCCGGGTATTCGGAGAGGGCGACAAGCTGGTCGCGCAATTTCCGGCCACGATCGGAAGCGAAAAAGACCCGCTGCCGACGGGCGATTTCAAGGTGAACAGCGTCGCCTACAATCCGCCTTTCAAATACCAGCCCCAGCTGTTCTGGGACGTGAAGGACTCCGAGCCGGAGGCGCTGCTGCCGCCCGGTCCGAACGGGCCAGTCGGCATCGTCTGGATCGACATCAACAAACCGCATATCGGCATCCACGGCACGAACGCGCCGGAGACGATCAAGCGCGCCGAGAGCCATGGCTGCATCCGGTTGACAAACTGGGACGCGGCGCGGCTTACTCAAATGATCCATGACGGGATACGAGTGACCTTCCAGGCTTGAGCACTTTAAAGCTGATCGGGACCAATCTGGTCACCGCCGTCCTGACGGCGGCGGTGGTAAGCACCTTTTGGCTGGTTTACTTCCAGCAGCAGAAACAGCCGCAGCCGCCGGGAAAGGTGCTTACCGAAACGGCCGAGCCGCCCGGCGAGAGCGAGCTGGTTCTGGGTCCTTCCGGCCTGGCGATTCCCGTCGCGGGGGTGAAGACTGCGGATCTGATCGACACTTACGAGCAGGCCCGCGGCGGCGGGAGCCGAGTCCACGACGCCATCGACATCATGGCTCCGCACGGCACGCCGGTGATCGCGGCCGCCCCCGGCACGGTAGAAAAGCTGTTCTACAGCAGGGGCGGGGGCGGAGTGACCGCCTATATCCGTTCCGAAGACAGGCGGTGGATTTATTATTATGCCCATATGCAGGGCTATGCGCCAGGTCTTGCCGAGGGAAAGAAGGTGGCGAGGGGCGATCGCATCGGCACGGTCGGCAGCACGGGCAACGCCAATCCGGAGGGGCCCCACCTCCATTTCGCCGTCCACCGCGTGGAGCCGGGGGATGACTGGCACGGCGGAACTCCGGTCAACCCCTATCCTCTCCTTGCGAGGCGCAAGGCGGGCGGCTAAAGCGCCCGCATATCACGGCCCATCCGGTGCCGCATTCAACGAGCGAGACATCCATGAAGATCAGTGGCGTGGACATCCGTCCGGGCAACATCATCGAATATGAAGGCGGCATCTGGCGCGCCGTCAAGATCCAGCACACCCAGCCCGGCAAGGGCGGCGCCTATATGCAAGTGGAGCTGAAGAACCTGATCGACGGCCGCAAGAACAACGTCCGCTTCCGCTCGGCTGAATCGGTAGAGCGCGTCCGGCTCGACACCAAGGATTTCCAATTCCTGTTCCGCGACGGCGATGCGCTTACCTTCATGGACAAGGAGAATTACGAACAGGTGACGCTTCCGGCCGACCTGCTCGGCGAGGCCGCCGCTTTCCTGCAGGACGGGATGGACGTGGTGATGGAGCTCTACAACGAGCGCCCCATCTCGGTGCAGCTCCCCGACCAGATCGAAGCCACCATCGTCGAGGCCGACGCGGTGGTGAAAGGCCAGACCGCCTCCTCCAGCTACAAGCCCGCTATCCTCGACAATGGCGTGCGCGTGATGGTCCCGCCGCATATTTCGAGCGGAACCCGGATCGTTGTGGACGTTTACAACCAGGAATATGTCCGCCGGGCGGACTAATATCTTCCCCTCCCGCAAGCGGAGGGGATCGAGGGGTGGGCTCCGCCTTTCCCCGTCAACCCCACCCCCAGCCTCTCCCGCAATCGGGAGGGGGGAGTAGCTCATGGTTTCCCATTCCGGCCTGATCACCGTCATGCAGCGCGCCGCGCGCAAGGCCGCGCCGCGCATCCGGCGCGACTATGGCGAGGTCGAGCAGCTTCAGGTGAGCCGCAAGGGACCTGCCGACTTCGTGTCGATGGCCGACAAGCGCGCCGAGCAGACGGTGGTCGAGGAACTCCGCCATGCTCGCCCCGACTGGGGACTCTATCTGGAGGAGGGCGGCTCGATCGAGGGCGATCCTTCCAAGCCTCGCTGGATCGTCGATCCGATCGACGGCACTTCCAACTTTCTCCACGGCATCCCGCATTTCGCCGTCTCGATCGCGGTGCAGGAGCCCAGGCCCGGGGGCGGTTGGGGCGAGGTGACGCAGGGTCTGGTCTATCAGCCGCTCACCGACGAAAGCTTCTGGGCCGAAAAGGGGAGGGGCAGC
>DATMJS010000005.1:0-10803 GCA_035553755.1 Allosphingosinicella sp. | reverse complement strand
AGGATCTCGATGCCGCGGTCGCCGCCGCCTATGGCTGGCCCGCCGATCTTCCCGCAGCCGAGATCGTCGCGCGCCTCGTCGCGCTCAACGCAGAGCGCGCCGCAGAGGAAGCCGCCGGGCATGTACGCTGGCTTCGGCCGGACTATCAGAAGCCGCGGTTCGGCACGAAAGGGACGGATTAATGCAGCCGGTTATCTATGGAATGGCGGGGACTAGCCTCAGCGCGGACGAGCGGGATTTCTTTCGGGATTCGGATCCCGCCGGGTACATCCTCTTCAGGCGCAATTGCGAGGACAAGGAGCAGCTTCGCGCGCTGACCGACGACCTCCGCTCTATCCACGGGCGGGGCGACGTGCCGATCCTGATGGACCAGGAGGGCGGCCGGGTCGTCCGGATGGGTCCGCCCGCCTGGCCCGAATTCCCCTGCGCCGGCAAGTTCGCCGAACTCTACCGCCGGGCGCCCGCAAGCGCGATCGAGGCGGCGCGGGCCAACGCGCAGGCGATCGCGCTCATCATGAAGGAGAGCGGAGTCAACGTGAACTGCCTGCCCCTGCTCGACGTTCGGCAGGAAGGGGCCGACGACATTATCGGCGACCGCGCGCTCGGCCGCGAGCCGATGCAGGTCGCAGCGCTCGGCCGCGCCGTGCTCGAAGGAATGGCGGCGGCGGGAGTGGTGGGCGTGATCAAGCACATCCCCGGCCACGGCCGGGCGACCGCCGACAGCCACAAGGAGATGCCGGTGGTGGACGCGGCCGAGGACGCGCTCGAGATCGACCTCGAACCCTTTATCAGCCTCCGCCACGCGCCGATGGGGATGACCTCCCACATCGTCTACACCGCCTGGGACGACGAGCGCCCGGCAAGCCTTTCGCCGGTGGTGATCGAGGCGATCATCCGCGGCCGAATCGGCTTCGACGGCCTGCTTATGTCCGACGACATCTGCATGCACGCGCTTTCCGGCAGCTTCGCCGAGCGCGCGCGCGGAGTGACGGAGGCGGGCTGCGACCTCGCGCTCCACTGCTCGGGCGACATGGCGGAAATGGTCTCCGCCTCCTCGGGGCTGGGGGAGATGAGCGGCAGGACCCGCGAGCGGCTGGAACGGGCGATGGCGAGCGTCGCGGCCGCCGATAACGGCGCTTCCTACGAGGCGCTCGCGGCCAGGCGCGACAGCCTGCTCGCCTACGCCTGAGACCGGCCTGCTACTTTTTCGGCCGAGCCGAGTTATCCTGCGGGCCAGCGCAGGAGGCGGGACTTGAGCACGACCATCGAAGCGGCCGACATCCTGAAGAAGGTTTCCGGGCGCGACCCGCCCTGCGCGAAGGTGGGGGTGTTCGACCTGGACGGCATCTTCCGCGGCAAATATATGGGCGCGGACAAGCTCGCATCGAGCCTCGAAAAGGGGTTCGGCTTTTGCGACGTGGTGCTCGGCTGGGATTCGAGCGACCAGCTTCTCGACAACCTGTCCTTCACCGGATGGCACACCGCCTATCCCGATGCCGAGGCGCGGCTTCTGCCGGAGACCCTGCGCACCATCCCGTTCGAAGGCGGAACGCCGCTGATCCTCGGCGAATTCACAGGGCGCGCGGAGGCGGTCTGTCCGCGCGGGGTGCTGCGGCGGGTGCTGGACCGGGCCGCCGGCATGGGCTGCAAGGTCAAGGCGGCCGCCGAGTTCGAATTCTTCCTGTTCGAGGAGACTCCGCAATCGGTGCGCGACAAGGGCTATCGCGGCCTGAGGCCGATCACGCCGGGCAATTTCGGCTATTCGATGCTTCGATCGGGCGTTCATTCGGACTTCTACCGGGAGCTCTGGTCGACCTGCGCCGAGATGCGGATCGAGCTGGAGGGGCTTCACACCGAGACCGGGCCCGGAGTCGTCGAGGCCGCGATCGCGGTGGACGACGCGCTCGAGGCGGCGGACAAGGCGGCCCTGTTCAAGACCGTCGTCAAGATATTGTGCCAGCGGCGCGGCTGGATGGCGACCTTCATGGCGAAATGGTCGGCCGACTGGCCGGGGCAGTCGGGCCACCTCCACCTGTCGCTGGTCGATGCGGAGACCGGGCGGCCGCTTTTCTTCGACGCCGACGCACCGCACTTCATGAGCGAGGCGATGCGCCGGTTCGTCGGCGGGCAGCAGGCGCTGATGCCGGAGCTGCTGGCGATGGTGGCGCCGACGGTCAACAGCTATACGCGGCTCATCCCCGGCTTCTGGGCGCCGACCGCGGCGACATGGGGCTTCGAGAACCGGACCTGCGCGCTGCGCGTGATCGGGGGCTCCGAAAGGTCGCAGCGGGTCGAATACCGGATCGCCGCCGCCGACATAAATCCCTATGTCGCGCTCGCCGCCGCGATCGGCTCCGGCCTGTGGGGGATGGAGCATCGGGTGGAGCCCGACGAGGCGATCGCCGGCAACGCCTACGAGCATCAGGAAGCGTCCGGGCGCGGCCTTCCGCGCACGCTGATGGAGGCCGCCCAGCGCCTCCGCGCCTCCGAAGCGGCGCGCGACCTGTTCGGCGCGGAGTTCGTCGACCATTATGCCGCCACTCGGGAATGGGAGGAGCGGGAGGCCCGCAAGGCCGTAACCGATTGGCAGCTCGCCCGTTACTTCGAGATCATCTAGCGGCCCCGGAGAAGCTGGTTGGAGGACCTCATCTGCATCTCGCCCGTCGACGGGAGGGAATATGCGCGGCGCCCGCCGACGCCGCCGGCCGAGGTCGAGCGGGCGATCGAAGCCGCGCGGCGGGCGCAGCGCGGCTGGGCGCGCGTGCCGCTGGAGGAGCGCTGCCGGACCGTCGCCCGGTTCGTCGAAGCGATGGAGGAGCTCAATCCGGAGATCGTCCCGGAGCTCGCCTGGCAGATGGGCCGCCCCGTCCGGTACGAAGGAGAGCTCCGCTCGCTCGTCGAGCGGGTGCGGGACATGATCGAACTGGCCGGAGAAGCGCTGGCGCCGGACATTCGCGAGGCGGCTTCCGGATCGAGGCGCCGAGTCTCGCGGACGCCGGCCGGGCTGGTGCTGGCGATCGCGCCCTGGAACTACCCGTTCCTGACCGCCGCCAACACGATCGTCCCGGCGCTGATCGCCGGCAACGCCGTGCTCCTCAAACATGCTTCGCAGACGCTGCTGGCGGGCGAGCGGCTCGAGCAGGCGCTGCGCATGGCGGGCGTGCCGGAGGGGCTGTTCAGCAATCTCTTCCTCGACCACGACCAGACGGGGCGGCTGCTCGGTTCGGGCGCGGTCGATCACGCGACCTTCACCGGATCGGTGGAAGGCGGCCGGGCGATCGAGCGGGCCGCGGCGGGCTCCTTCACCAGCCTGACGCTGGAGCTCGGCGGCAAGGACCCGGCCTATGTGCGGGCCGACGCGGACCTCGGCGGCGCCGTCGACAGCCTGGTCGAGGGATCCTTCTACAATAGCGGCCAGTCCTGCTGCGGAGTCGAGCGCATCTATGTGCACCGCGACATCTGGCGGCCCTTCCTCGACCGCTTCGTCGAGGGCGTGCACCGATATCGGCTCGGCAATCCGCTCGACCCCGAGACCAGCCTCGGCCCGCTGTCGAGCGCCCGGCTGGCGGGGCAGGTGCGAAGCCAGGTCGCGGAGGCGGTCGAGGCAGGGGCGCAGACCCACATCGAAAGGCAGCTTTTCCCGGACGACAAAGCGGGCACCGCCTATCTGATGCCGCAGGTGCTGACCGGGGTGGACCATGGCATGAGCGTCATGCGCGAGGAAAGCTTCGGCCCGGTCGTGGGCCTGATGCCGGTAGCGGACGATTCGGAGGCGGTGCGGCTGATGAACGATTCCCCTTACGGGCTGACGGCATCGGTCTGGACCGGCGACATCGAGGCGGGAGAGCGGATCGGAGCGGAGATAGAAGCGGGCACCGTCTTCATGAACCGCTGCGATTATCTCGACCCGGCGCTCGCCTGGGCGGGACTCAAGGATAGCGGCCGCGGCGCTTCGCTCGGGCGGTACGGCTATGAAAGCGTGACCCGGCCCAAATCCTTCCACCTGAGGAGCGCCTGATGGCCTTGCCGAACGCCAACTGGAACTATCCGACCTCGATCCGCTTCGGCGCCGGGCGGATCGCCGAGCTTGGCGAGACGTGCCGGGCGCTCGGGATGACGCGCCCGCTGCTGGTGACCGATCCCGGGCTCGCCAAGATGCCGATCGTCCGCGAGGCGGTGGCGAGGAACGAGGCGGCGGGGCTCCCGACGGGCATTTTCTCCGACATCCAGCCCAACCCGGTCGGCGCCGATGTGGAGAAGGGCGTGGCCGCCTATGCCGCCGGAGGCCATGACGGGGTGATCGCCTTCGGCGGGGGAAGCGCCCTCGACGTCGGCAAGGTGATCGCCTTCATGTCGGGCCAGACTCGTCCGCTATGGGATTTCGAGGACAGGGAAGACTGGTGGTCGCGGGCGGACCCCGAAGGAATTGCGCCCGTGACGGCGGTGCCGACCACCGCCGGGACCGGATCGGAAGTGGGGCGGGCCGGAGTCATACTCGACGAGCAGGCGGGCACCAAGAAGATCATCTTCCACCCGAAGATGATGCCGGCCGCCGTCATCATGGATCCGGAGCTTACCATCGGACTGCCGCCGCACGTCACCGCAGCGACCGGCATGGACGCGCTCTCCCACTGCCTGGAGGCCTATTGCGCGCCCGGTTTCCATCCGATGGCCGACGGGATCGCCGCCGAGGGCGTCAAGCTTATCCACGACTGGCTTGCGAGCGCCGTCCGGAACGGGAGCGATATCCAGGCGCGAGGCAACATGCTCGTCGCGGCGTCGATGGGCGCCACCGCCTTCCAGAAGGGGCTCGGCGGAATGCACGCCCTCTCCCATCCGATCGGCGCGCTGTACAAGACCCATCACGGCCTCACCAACGCGGTGCTGATGCCTTATGTGCTCGCCTTCAACCGCCCGGCCATCGAGGAGCGCATGGCCCGGCTGGCCGGCTTCGTCGGCTTGCCTCGCCCCTCTTTCGACGGCCTGCTCGAATGGGTGCTTCGGCTTCGCGAGGAACTGGGGATCCCCCACAGGCTGACCGATCTCGAAGTTACGGGCGACCGCACCGGGCAGCTCGCATCGATGGCCGAGGCCGATCCGTCGGCCGGCGGGAATCCCCGCCGGTTCGATGCCGCCGCGGCCCGTCAGGTGCTGGAACAGGCGCTCGAGGGGCGGCTCTGAGCTTCGATGAAGATCTCCATACTCGAGACCGGAGCGCCTCCACCGCCGCTTGTCCCCCGCTTCGGCCGCTACCCCGACATGTTCCGCAGGCTGCTCGGAAGCGACCATGTCGCCGCCGCCTATGACGTTGCCGGGGGCAGCTTGCCGGCCGATCCGGAGGATCATGGCGCCTATCTGATCACCGGATCGGCCGCGGGCGTCTATGACGATCTGCCCTGGATCGCGCCGCTGAAGGCTTTCCTTGGAGCGGCGAAGGGCAAGGCCAGGCTGGTCGGCGTCTGCTTCGGCCACCAGATCATGGCCGAGACGTTCGGCGGGAGAGTCGCCAGGTCCGAGAAGGGATGGGGGGTCGGGCTGCAGCAATATGAAGTGTTCGAGCGCGCGCCGTGGATGGACGAAGCGGAATGCGTGTCCCTCCCGGTCTCGCATCAGGACCAGGTGATCGAGCGGCCGCCCGGATCGAAGCGCCTGGCCGGAAGCGACTTTTGCGACATCGGAATGCTCGCCTATGAAGACCAGCCCGCCATGTCGTTCCAGTTCCATCCCGAGTTCGAGCCGGATTACGCGGCGGCCCTGATCGAGTTGAGGCGCGACCGGCTGGAAAATGCGGAGGCGGCGGTCGCCTCGCTCCGAAAACCGAACGACAGCGCCCGAATAGCCGGATGGATCAGGAATTTCGTGGGTTCCTGAAACGCCGCGGCGGCGGGGCGTCAGTTCTTGGTTAACTTCTTTGCAGTACATCTTCCTGCAAAGCGCGAGGCGTGGGGGCCGGACCGAACGCATAAGGTGAGAGAGAATGATCGAAGTCGAGGTGCAGAACGAAAGCAATCAGACGCAGAGCAAGCTTGCCTTCGTGACCGTGCCCAGGATCGGCGAGGGCGTGCGGCTGGTCGACGAGAGGGGCTTCAAGGCCAGCTACGACGTGCTCGACGTCTGGTACCAGGAAGCGCCGTTCGGCGGCGTCTGGACCCCCTATATCCACGTGCGCAAGACGCCCTGACGCACATACAGGCGGTTGTGCAGCTTGCAGACCGCTAGTGCCGCAGCGGCATGGTTGCTGCCGTGTCTGTCGCGGATATGTGCATCACAAACAGAATGAGGCCGGTTTCATCGGTAACGTCCACGCGCCAGTCCTGATCTGCCCAGACCTGATCGGCGTGATCTTTCAAGAGCTCACCGACGAACTTAGCCATCTCGATGCGCAGCGCTCGAAGGTCGGTGCTTTCGAGCGATAGCGTCTCCCAAACCCGGTCCTGGTTTTTTAGCTCGATATTATAGTGCGCCACAGGGGCCTCCAGAGCAGGCTAAGCGCGCGCGGAGCGCAGCAGTTCCCCGCTAATCCGGCTTCTGCTCCACCGGCTTATGCTTCACCCGCTTGCGCAGCCGCTTCTCAAACCGCCGCTGGCCAGAAGGGGGGCGCGGTAAATAAGTAACCACATACGCACAAAATGCTTGACAGCGTCACGCTGATCGGGTACTTTCCTTACATGCTCTAAAGCTGCGAGTCGGGAGCTCACCCAAGCCGGAGCGGCATCGTGCCGCTGCCGGCTTTTTGCTGTGCGGAAGGAGGGGCCATGGCCGGCGGGGAGGAGATGAAGGGGGTGCCCGAGGAGCGGCGCTTCACGCCGGCGCGGCGGGCGCGCTTCCTGGAAGTGCTGGCGCTCACCGGCAACCTTCGAGCGGCGGCGGAGGAGATCGGAGTGCACCGAAGGTCGGTCGAGCGGCGGCGCGACCGCGATCCGGCCTTCGCGGTCGACTGGGCGGCGGCGATCGAGGCGGCGACGGCGAGACTTTCGGAGGCGCAGGGCCAGTTCGAGGGCGTGTCCGACGGCGATTTCGAGATGATCCGGCGAGGCCCCGGCGGGCGGCCGCAGATCGTCGCCACCGGCAGAGGCCGCTGGTCGAAGCGGATCGAGGACAGGTTCTTCGCGGTGCTGGAGGCGACCGGGAACGTATCGGCGGCGGCGCGGGCGGTGGGCTTCACGACCCAGCATATCGGCGAGCGGCGGCGGCAATGGCCGGCCTTCGCCCGCCGCTGGGAGGAGGCGCTCGAGCAGGCGGAGGCCGCGCTCGAATTCCGGCTGGTCTGCCTCGGCAACAATCTCGATCCTTCCGCTCCGGCCGGCGAAGGGCGCGCCGCCATGCCGGAGCCGCCGCAGGAGAAGTTCGACCCGCAGTTCGCGCTCCAGTTCCTCAAATGGCGCGAGGAGAAGAAAGCGGGGCGCGGGCGCCGCGGCCGGGCCCCTCGGGAGCCGGGCATCGAGGAGGTGAAGGAAAGCATCCTGAGGAAAATCGAGGCGATCGAACGGCACCGGAAGAGGGGGAACTAGGGGGAAGGCCCGCTTTCGGCCTGTTTCCGACATTCGGCGGAGGCCGCTCTCACCGGGACCGGAAGAGCGGTGGTGACGCACAGCCCCTCAATGGCTATTGAACGGGCATGTCCGAGTTTCCCAAGCCCGCCGGCCAACCCACCCTCCCCGCCGACCAGCCTGAGCGCCGCAACGCCTTCACACGCTTCCTCGACACGGTGGAATGGCTGGGCAACCTGCTGCCCCATCCCGTGACCCTGTTCGCCGTGCTTGCCCTCGCCATGGTGCTGCTTTCCGGCCTGTTCGGCTGGATGGAGCTGGCGGTGCCGGACCCGCGGCCGGAAGGGGCCGCGGGCAGGAACGAGGACGGCATGATCCGGGCGGTCAGCCTGATGGACGCCGACGGGATCCGCCGGATTTTCACGGGGCTGGTGAGCAACTTCACCGGCTTCGCGCCGCTTGGCGTCGTGCTGGTGGCGATGCTCGGCATCGGGGTCGCCGAAAAGTCTGGAATCCTCTCCGCCGTGGTGCGCGGCATCGTGCTGGGCGCTTCGCGCAACATGGTGACGGTGGCGATCGTCTTTGCGGGAGTCATCTCCAACACCGCTTCCGAGCTCGGTTACGTGATCCTGATCCCGCTCGCGGGCGCGGTCTATTATTCGCTCGGGCGGCATCCGCTGGCGGGCATGGCCGCGGCATTTGCGGGCGTGTCGGGCGGTTATTCGGCGAACCTCCTGATCGGCACGATCGATCCGTTGCTCGCCGGCATCACCGAGGAGGCGGCGCGGCTGATCGACCCGGCCTATACGGTGACCGCCACCGCCAGCTATTATTTCATGATGGTCTCGACCTTCCTCGTGACGGCGATCGGGGCGCTCGTCAGCATCTACATCGTCGAGCCGAAGCTGGGGCGGTACGACAGCGCCGGAGCCGATCCCGAGCTGCTCCAGACGGATATCTCGCCGCTCACTCCGCGCGAGAAAAAGGGCCTTCGTGCCGCCGGCCTCGCCCTGCTCGCGGTCCTCGCGCTGATGGCGGCGACGCTGATTCCCGATTGGGGCCTGTTGCGCGATCCCGAGACGGGGGATCGGCTCCGTTCCCCCTTCTTCACCGGCTTCGCCGTGTGGATCCTGATCTTCTTCCTCGCCCTTGGGATAGCCTACGGCAAGGTGGTCGGAACCATCCGCAACGACCGCGACATCATCGACGGCATGGCGAAGGCGATGTCGTCGCTCGGACTTTACATCGTGATCGTCTTTTTCGCCGCCCAGTTCGTGGCCTTCTTCTCCTGGTCGAACCTTGGCGCAATCACCGCGGTCAACGGGGCCACCTTCCTTCAGGAGATGGGCCTCACCGGCCCGGCTCTGTTCGTCGGCTTCATCGCCATCTGCGCCTTCGTGAACCTGATGCTGGGCTCGGCCTCGGCGCAATGGGCAATGACGGCCCCTATCTTCGTGCCGATGCTGATGCTGGTCGGCTATTCGCCGGAGGTGATCCAGACCGCCTATCGGATCGGCGATTCCACCACCAACATCATCACTCCGATGATGAGCTATTTCGGCCTGATCCTCGCCTGGGCCACGCGTTACGATCGAAACGTGGGCATCGGCACGATGATCGCGATGATGCTGCCCTATTCGATTTTCCTGACGATCGGCTGGAGCGCGCTGTTCTTCCTTTGGGTGTTCGGGCTCGGGCTGCCGGTCGGACCCGGCTCGCCGACCTATTACAGCCCGGGCTGAGCGCCCGGCGAGGGCGGTAAGAGGAGGCGGCATATCGCCGCCCCTCGAAAAAAGGAGCGCCCGTGACGGCACGGGCGCTCTCCAGTCGAACTGCCCGCGTGGGAGCAGCTCCGCTTCGGCTTTGGCCTACAGGCCGTTCGCGAGGTTGGTGTCCGGCGCGTTCGTGTTCATGTCGTTCATCATCATGTTGTGAGTATCCGGATCCATGGCCATGTTGCCGCCCATATTGGCATCCATGGCCGCGTTCTCATCCATCATCATCGAATTGTCGATCGTCATGGTGTTGGTTTCGGTCGTTTCGGTTTCGCCGCCGCCGCAAGCGCCCAGCGCCAAGGCCAGACCAGCCACTAATATGATGCGCATCCGTTCCTCCCTGTTGTCCCGGCCCGTAGCGGCCGTCGGCTGGACATAACCGCCCAGCGAGGTTTTGGCTCCACAGGCAACGGGCTGCCGCTGAACCCGCACGCTTGTTTCATTCAGGAATCGAGGATCGGCATGGAGCACGGGCAGCATCTGCTCAGGCGGATGAGGGTGCTTGCGCCCGAGGACCGGCGGCTGGCGCTGGACGGGGCCACGGAAGCGGAGGTCAGGAAGTTCGACCGTCATTGGCCCGCCTGGGCGCATCCGGGGCAGGTCCCGCCGCACGATGACTGGCTGGTCTGGGTGATGCTTGCCGGGCGCGGCTTCGGCAAGACCCGGGCGGGGGCGGAGTGGATAAGCGGCCTCGCGCGGGCGGCGCCCGGCGCGCGGATCGCGCTCGTGGCGGCGACTCCGGAGGAGGCGCGGCGGGTGATGATCGAAGGGCGGAGCGGCCTCCTGGCCGTGGCGCGAAGCGGCGAGGAGCGCGAGCGGCTCGTCTGGGAACCGAGCCGGGGGCGGATCGGCTTCGCCAGCGGCGCGGAGGCGTTCGTCTATTCGGGAGCGCATCCGGACGGCCTCAGAGGGCCGGAGCATCATTTCGCCTGGTGCGACGAACTCGCCAAATGGAAGCGGCCGCGCGAGGGCTGGGACAATCTGCAGCTCGGGCTCCGGCTCGGTGACCGGCCGCGCGCGCTGGTGACGACGACGCCCCGGCCGGTGGCGGCGCTGAAGGCGATCCTCGCCCTGGAGGGGACGGTGCTGACCGGCGGCGCGACCCGGGCCAACCCGCATCTGCCCGACGCGTTCGTGAGGGCGGTAGAGGCGATCCATGCCGGCACCCGGCTGGGGCGGCAGGAGCTGGACGGGAAACTGATCGAGGATTTCGAAGGCGCCTTGTGGACCCGGGACCTGATCGAGAGCTCACGCATACGGCTCCCCCATCCCGACCTCTCCGCTGAAGGGCTTTTGAAGCGGGTGATCGTCGGCGTGGATCCGCCGGCCTCGTCGGGCGGCGATGAATGCGGCATCGTCGCGGTGGGGCTGGGCGCGGACGGGATCGGCTATGTGCTCGCCGACCACAGCGCGGGCGGACTGTCGCCCGACGGATGGGGGCGGAGGGTGGCGGCCGCGGCGGAGGCGCACGGCGCCCACCGCGTGGTGGCCGAAAGCAACAATGGCGGCGAGATGATCCGATCCGTGCTGGCGGGGGC
>DATMJS010000004.1:0-2378 GCA_035553755.1 Allosphingosinicella sp. | reverse complement strand
GGGGCCGTCCGGCCCAAGCCCGCTATTCGGCGGCCTCGGTCCAGACCGGCTTCAGCACCTGCTTCTTCGCCTTCTTCCGCTCGGCGTCGAGGCGGCGGAAGGTGGCGAGCGCCTGCCCCACCACCTGGTCCATATTGTAATAGCGGTAGGTGGCGAGACGGCCGACGAAGGTGACGCCCGGCGTCGCGTCCGCAAGCGCCTCATATTTCTTGAACAGCTCCTGGTTCTCCGGGCGCGGGATCGGATAATAAGGATCGCCCTTCGCGCTCGGATACTCGTAGGTGATGCTCGTCTTCGGATGCTGCTGTCCGGTGAGGTGCTTGTATTCGGTGATGCGGGTATAGGGCACCTGCGGGTCGGGATAGTTGACGACCGCGACCGGCTGGAACTGCTCCTGGTCCACCACCTTATGTTCGAAGCGAAGGCTCCGGTAGGGGAGCTTGCCGTATTTCCAGTCGAAATATTCATCGATCGGGCCGGTGTAGATGATGTGGCCGGCGTCGATCTCGTCCATCACGTCGCGATAGTCGGTCGACAGCAGCACATCGATGTTGGGATGGTCGAGCATCCGGTTGAACATCGCGGTGTAGCCATGCTTCGGCATGATCTGGTGCTTGTCGCTGAAATAGCGGTCGTCGGTGTTGGTGCGCGTCGGCACGCGCGAGGTCACCTGCTTGTCGAGCTCGCTCGGATCTAGGCCCCACTGCTTGCGCGTATAGCCCTGGAAGAAGAGCTGGTAGAGTTCGCGGCCGACTGCGGAGATCACCACATCCTCCGAGGTCCGGATCTCGCCGACCGGCTCGGCGCGCGAGGCAAGATATTCGGCCGCTTCCTCGTCGGTCTGAAGTGACAGGCCGAACAGCTTGTTGAGCGTCGTGCGATTGATCGGGATCGGCACCAGCTGGTCCCGCACATGCGCCAGCACCCGGTGCTCGTATGGGCGCCATTCGGTGAACTGCGACAGATAATCGACGATCTCGTCCGAATTGGCATGGAAGATGTGCGGCCCGTATTGATGGATCAGCACGCCCGCCTCATCGAGATGATCGTAGGCGTTGCCGGCGACGTGCGGGCGCTTGTCGATGACGAGCACATGCGCGTCGTGCTGGCTGGCGAGCCGCTCGGCGAGCACCGAGCCCGCAAAGCCCGCACCCACCACCAGATAGTCGTACTTCTTCTTGGTGTGCGCTTTGATGATGTTGGGCCCGGCGACCGGCGCCGCGAGCGCCTCGCGGACGAGGCCTGCCATGCGCGCATAGGTCGTGTCCCAGCTCAGGTGCGAGAGCTTCTCGTCCACCTGACGCAGCCATTCATCGTCGCCTCGCGCCAGCGCGAGCGCATCCTCGCATGCCTTGATGAAGGCTTCCGCGCCGTCGGCGATGAACACCGACTCCAGCTCGCTGTAATGGCGGATCACGTCGGTGATCGGGGTCGATACGACCGGTCGGCCGCCGGCGAGATATTCGGGGGTCTTGGTCGGCGAGATGAACTTGGTGGACTCGTTGATCGCGAAGGGCATCAACGCCACGTCCCAGCCGCCGAGATAGACCGGCAGCTCCTCATATTGCTTGCCGCCGAGATAATGGAGGTTCGCCCGGTGCGGCAGGTCGGCCGGATCGATCTTCACCACCGGCCCGACGATCACGATCGACCATTCGGGGTGCGCGTCCGCGACGGCTGCGAGTAGGTCGAGATCCATGCGCTCGTCGACGACCCCGTAGAAGCCGAAGCGCGGCCGCGGCAGCATGCACTGGTCGTCCGGCGCCGCGTCCATCGCCCGCGCCCGGATGAAGTGGGCTCGGTCGACGCTTGAGGGGAAGGGGTGGATGTTGGGGTGGCGGTCCTTCTTCGCTTCGTAGAGGCTGTAGCCGCCGGTGAAGACCACATCGGCGCTCGCCAGCAGCTCGCGCTCGAGATCGAGCAGCTGCGGCGGCGCAAAGCGGAAATTGGCAAGCTCGTCCATGCAGTCATAGACGGTCGCCGCCGCCTCGATATGCCGCGAGAAAGGCAGCATCATCGGAGTATAGTACCAGCGGATGAACGGCCCTTTCTCGCCTTCGAGGAAGGAGTCCAGCAGCGCCCGCAAAGTTTCGGCCTGCTCCTCCTCGCTGAGGCCCTCCGGAAGCGAAGGCGTCACCACCGCCACGCCGGTTTCGGCGCAGGTGCGGACGCCGAGCGCGGGCTCGCAGTCAGGGAGCGCCGGCTCGGGCTCCTCCCAATAAACGACGCGGCGTTCGGTGGCGAAGCGGCTCATCAGATGCTGAGGCCGCTGAAAGACGAAATTCCACCGCAAATGCGAGAAACAGATCAAGGTCTGATCGAAAGATCTTGTCGCAGACTGAGCTAGCCCCCCGGAGGAGGCGGTGGCGAAGCTAACC
>DATMJS010000003.1:0-12408 GCA_035553755.1 Allosphingosinicella sp. | reverse complement strand
GCGGACTCGGCGGTGCTCTCCGCGCTCGATTCGATCGCCTGGACCTTCAACGTGCGGGGCGAGGACGTCGAGCATACTCCGGTCGCGCTCTCCTTCGCCCTCGTCAACAATGACGGCACGGCCGACCTGTTCGTCGCTTCGGAGAAGCTCGGCGAGGACGTCCGCCAGCATCTCGGCAACGGGGTGCGCGTCCATGAGCGGCACGAATTCGAAACCTATCTCGGCTCGCTCGGCGGGAGAACGGTCGTCGCCGACCCGGAACGCGCGGTGGCGGCGATTTTCGAGGCGCTCGAGAAAGCGGGCGCCAAGGTGGTGCAGAAGCGCGATCCCGCGGTCCTTCCCAAGGCTATCAAGAACGAAGCGGAGATCAACGGTCACCGCGCGGCGCAGGCCCGGGACGGGGCGGCGCTCACTCGCTTCCTCCACTGGATCTCGGTCGAAGCGCCCAAAGGCGGCGTGGATGAGCTCGGCGCCGTCGCCAGGCTCCAGCAGTTCCGCCAGGAATGCGGCGACCTTCGCGACACCAGCTTTGACACCATTTCCGGCGCGGGTCCCAACGGCGCGATCGTCCATTACCGCGTCACCGAAGAGACCAACCGGCCGCTCGAGATGAACTCGCTCTACCTCGTGGATTCGGGGGGGCAGTATCCGGACGGCACCACCGACGTCACCCGGACGGTCGCCATCGGCGAGCCGACCCGCGAGATGCGCGACCGCTTCACCCGCGTCCTCAAGGGCCATATCGCCATTGCCCGCGCGGTCTTCCCGGCCGGCACGCGCGGCGGCCAGCTCGACACGCTGGCGCGGCAATTTCTGTGGCAGGCGGGGCTTGATTACGCCCACGGCACCGGCCACGGCGTCGGCAGCTACCTCGCCGTCCACGAAGGGCCGCAGCGCATCTCGCCGGTCGGGAGCAGCCAGCCGGGCGGTGACGAGCCGCTCCGCGCGGGTATGTTCCTCTCGAACGAGCCCGGCTACTACAAGACCGGCGAATACGGCATCCGGATCGAGAATCTCGTGCTGGTCGAGAAGCGCGAGATCGAGGGCGCCGAAAAGGAGATGCTCGGCTTCGAAACGCTCACCTTCGCGCCCATCGACCGCCGCCTGATCGACACCGGCTTGCTGTCGCCCGAGGAGCGAAGCTGGATCGACAATTACCATGCCCGGGTGCTGGAAGTGGTGGGACCGCAGCTCGAAGGCGACGTGAAGAGCTGGGCTGAAGCCCAATGCGCGCCGCTCGACCGGTGAGGAAGCCGGGGCTAGTCGGAGTCGCTATTGCCGTTGCGATCGCCGTCGCGGTGGCGCTCGGCTGGCTGTAGCGGCTCCCCCCGCGCCTGCGCCTTGCGGCGGCGCAGATTCTGCCGCAGCGCTTCGGCCAGCCGCTTCGCCCGTTCTTCGTCCATCCTGCTCATTTGCAAGCAGTTAGGCCGGAGCGCCCAATTGCCGCAACCCGCCTTGACATTGCATAGGGCCTCCGGCCATAGCGCCGCGTCCCTCCGACAGAAGCGATGCTGCCGTAGCTCAGTGGTAGAGCGCATCCTTGGTAAGGCTGAGGTCGTGAGTTCAATCCTCACCGGCAGCACCATCGCTTCTCTCGCCAACATCTCACATTGACGTGCCGATGCGCCGCCTTATGGCGCGGCCATGCGCTTCTTCTCCGACAATGCCGCGGCCGCCTGCCCCGAAGTCATGGCGGCGCTCCAGCACGCCAATCGGCTCGACACCGCCTATGACGGGGACGGCTTCAGCAGGCGGCTCAACGACGCTTTTTCGGCGCTTTTCGAGACCGAGGTGGCAGCGCTGTGGGTGGCGACGGGCACGGCCGCCAACAGCCTCGCGCTCGCCGCTCTGTGCCCTCCGCACGGCAGCATCGTCTGCCACCGCGACGCCCATATCCAGAACGACGAATGCGGCGCTCCGGAATTCTACACCCACGGCGCGAAGCTGGTCCTCGCGGAGGGCGAAGGCGCCAAGCTGACGCCGGAAAGCGTCGAGGCGGCGCTGGCGACGATCCGAAACGACGTCCACCAGGTCCAGCCCCACGCCCTCTCCGTCACCAACGCGACCGAATATGGCCTCGTCTACACGCCGGACGAGGTGGCGGCGCTCGGGCGGCTGGCGAAGCAGCGCGACCTCGGCTTCCACATGGACGGGGCCCGCTTCGCCAATGCGGTGGCCCGGCTCAGCTGCGCTCCGGCCGACCTCACCTGGCGGGCCGGGATCGACGCGCTGAGCTTCGGCTTCGTCAAGAATGGCGGCATGTCGGCCGAGGCTTTAATCTTCTTCCGGCCGGAGCTTGCTGCCGCGACGCTCTATCGCCGCAAGCGTGCGGGGCACCTCCTTTCGAAGGGCCGCTTTCTTGCCGCGCAGATCCTCGCGATGCTGGAGAACGACGTCTGGCTCCGCAACGCGCGCGCCGCCAACGGCGCCGCCGCCAAGCTTGCGGAAGCCGCCGGCGCGGAGCGGCTGGTGCTGCCGGTCGAGGCGAACGAGATCTTCATCAGGGTCACGCCCGCAGAGGCCGCCGCGCTTCGCTCTCAGGGCTTCGACTTTTACGACTGGGGGCCGGGCGAGGCGCGGCTGGTGACGAGCTGGGACACCGAACCCGCGGCCGCCGACCGGCTGGCCGCGGCGATCCGGGCGCTGTGAGCGAGGCCGGAAGCGGCTTCCGAAGCCCGAAGGTCTTCCTCCCTTTCATCCTCATCACCCTCATCTGGGGCTCCACCTGGATCGTCATCAAGGATCAGCTGGGATCGGTGCCGCCGACCTGGTCGGTGACCTACCGCTTCATCATCGCGGCCGCGGCGATGTTCGCCTACGCCCGGTTCAGCGGCGCCACTCTCCGGATCGGCCGCAACGGGCATCTGCTCGCGCTGGCGTTCGGCGTCCCGCAATTCTTCCTGAACTTCAACTTCGTCTATGCGGCCGAGCATTACGTCACCTCGGGCCTCGTCGCGGTGGTCTTCGCGATGCTGATGGTGCCCAACAGCGCGCTCGCCTGGATTTTCCTTAAAGATCGGGTGAGCCGCGGCTTCATCGCCGGATCGGCAGTGGCGCTTGCGGGCGTCGTCCTGCTGTTCCTCCAGGAAATGCGGGGCAGCAGCGCCGAGCCGAGGGACGTGCTGCTCGGTATTGGTCTAACCGTGCTTGGCGTGCTTTCGGCCTCCGTCGCCAACATCATGCAAGCTTCGCAGCGG
This sequence comes from Allosphingosinicella sp., assembly GCA_035553755.1. Lineage (GTDB taxonomy): Bacteria > Pseudomonadota > Alphaproteobacteria > Sphingomonadales > Sphingomonadaceae > Allosphingosinicella. The sequence continues at coordinate 9,211 of DATMJS010000003.1, read as the reverse complement.
CTCCGCGAGCGGCCGATCGCGAGCATGCTCGCCTGGGGGATGGTCTATGGCGTCATGGCCAACGCCGCCATGGCCTGGCTGCTGTTCGGGTCGCCCGTGGTCGAGGCGCGGATCGGTTATTGGATGGGCCTAATTTATCTCGGCCTGTTCGCCTCCGCGCTCGCCTTCACCTTCTATTTCGGGATTATCCGCGAAATCGGCCCCGGCAGGGCCGCTTATTCGAGCGTGGTCGTCCCCGTAATCGCTATGGCCTTTTCAACGGCTTTCGAAGGCTATCGCTGGTCCCTTCTCGCCGTCGCCGGCGGCGCGCTGGCGCTGATCGGCCTCGTCATCGCGCTGCGGGCTCGTCGAAGCCCTGCCCGCATTGCACGTTCGCACCCCCGCGCCTAGATGCACTTCATGCTTGACGCTATGAATGCGCCGGCCGCGCCGGCTGCGGTTCGCCGCGAGGATTACCGCCCGCCCGATTGGCTGGTGCCGGAGCTAAAGCTGGAGTTAGAGCTTGCCTCCAACCGAACGCGGGTCACCTCGACATTGCGGGTCGAGCGGAACGGGGCGCATGACGAGCCGCTGCGGCTGAATGCCGAGGACCTGACGATCCTCAGCGTTAAGGTAGACGGAACGCCGGTTAATTACAGCTATGAGCGGGAGTTGCTCACGGTTCCGCTGGAAGGAGCCGGCGCCAGCGTTACGACGGTCGTGGAGATCGCGCCCGAGAAGAATTCGCAGCTGATGGGCCTTTATGAATCGGGCGGCATCCTCTGCACGCAATGCGAGGCCGAGGGCTTCCGACGGATCACGCCTTTCCCCGACCGGCCGGACGTGCTCTCGCGCTATTCGGTGAAGATGGTCGCGGACAAGATGCGCTACCCGGTGCTGCTGTCCAACGGCGACCCCGTTGGCGGCGGCGATCACGGGGACGGGCGGCACTGGGCCGAGTGGCGCGACCCCTTCCCCAAGCCCTGCTATTTGTTCGCGATGGTGGCGGGCGATCTCGTCGCCAACAAGGACTCGTTTGTTACCCAGACCGGCAAGACAGTAGATCTCGGCATCTGGGTACGCGAAGCGGACCTCCCCAGGACCAGCCACGCCATGGCGGCGCTGAAGGCAGCGATGGCGTGGGACGAGAAGGTCTATGGCCGCGAATATGATCTCGCCGTGTTCAACATTGTTGCCGTCAGCGATTTCAACTTCGGCGCGATGGAAAATAAGGGCCTCAACATCTTCAATTCGCGCTACATCCTCGCCGATCCCGACACCGCGACCGACCAGGATTATGACGCGGTGGCGGGCGTGGTCGCTCACGAATATTTCCATAATTGGTCCGGCAACCGAGTCACCTGCCGCGACTGGTTCCAGCTCTCGCTGAAGGAAGGCTTCACCGTCTTCCGCGACCAGCAATTCTCCGCCGACCAAGGCTCGGCAGCGGTCAAGCGTATCGAGGACGTACGCGTTCTGCGCTCGGCCCAGTTCCCGGAAGATGCGGGGCCGCTCGCCCACCCGATCCGGCCCGAAAGCTATATCGAGATTTCGAACTTCTACACCGCGACCGTCTACAACAAGGGCGCGGAGGTGATCCGCATGCTGCACACGCTGCTGGGGCCGGAGAAATTCCGCGCCGGCACCGACCTTTATTTCGAGCGGCATGACGGCGAGGCGGCGACCTGCGAGGATTTCGTCCGGGCGATGGAGGATGCGAGCGGGGTCGACCTCACGCGCTTTCGCCTGTGGTACGAGCAAGCGGGGACGCCCAAGGTCAGGGCGGCGCTGAGCCATGAGCCGGGAAGCGGGCGCGCGCATCTCCGGCTCGAGCAGGAGGTGCCCGCGACTCCGGGGCAGCCCCACAAACGGCCGATGCCGATCCCGCTCAAGCTTGCGCTGTTCGGCGAGTTCACCGGCGGCAAGATCGCCCAGCGGTTGGTGTTGATCGAAGAGCCGGCCCAAGAGCTGACCTTCGAAGGAGTCGGCGAGCGGCCTTTGCTGTCAATCAACCGCGATTTTTCGGCGCCGGTGACGGTGGAGACCGACCGGAGCGCGGCGGACCTCGCCTTCCTGTCCGCCAACGACGACAATCCGTTCGCCCGCTACGAGGCGATGCAGCAGCTGATGATCGACACGCTGGTCGCCGCCATTTCCGGCGACGAGGCCGATCATGCGCCGGTGATCGAGGCGGTGAGGAGGACGCTGACCGACGATGCGCTCGACCACGCCTTCATCGCCGAAGCGGTACTGCTGCCGAGCGAAGCCTTTATCGGCGACCAGTTGCTGGTGGTGAAGCCCGAGGCGATCCATGCGGCGCGGGAGAAATTGCGGTCGGAGCTGGGGCGCGAGCTGGAGACGCTGTGGCGCGCAGCCTATGGCGCGACTTCGGCCGCCAACCGCTTCGAATATTCGCCTGCGGCAAAGGGTGCGCGGCGGCTGCGCACGGTGGCGCTCGGCTATCTCTCTGCGGCCGGCGCGGAGGATGCGGCGGGGCTCGCGATGTGGCAGTTCGAGGGCGCCGACAACATGACGGACCGGCAGGGCGCGCTCGGCGTCCTTGCCAACAGCGAGGCGGCGGAGCGGGAGGCGGCGCTTGAAGCCTTCTACGACCGCTATCGGGGCGACGCGCTGGTGATCGACAAATGGTTCACCGTGCAGGCGCTGTCGACTCGGGACGACACGATGCAGGCGGTGGCCGCGCTCGCCCGGCGCCCGGATTTCACGCTTGCCAACCCCAACCGGATCCGGGCCCTGGTCGGCGCCTTCGCTGCCAACCAGCGGGCGTTCCATTCGCGCTCGGGCGAGGGTTACCGCTTCCTCGCGGACATGATCCTGGCGGTGGACAGATTGAACCCGCAGACGGCGGCGCGGCTGGTGCCGCCCTTGGGGCGCTGGCGGCGGTTCGACGAGGAGCGGGCGGGGCTGATGCGTGCCGAGCTCCAGCGCATCGTCGACACGCCCGGCCTTTCCAAGGACGTGTTCGAGCAGGCGAGCAAGAGCCTCGGCTAGGCGCCGATCCAGGCCGCGACTTCGGCGGCTACGCGGTTGGCGGCGACGTTGAGCGCCGGAGCGACGTTGTTCCGGTCGGCGGCAGCGACGGGCACGCGGGCTTCGAAGCGGCGGGTGACGACCGCCTCCGCGCCGCGCGCCAGAGCCGCGTCATAGGTCACCACCGCCTCCATCCGGTTGGCGTCGAGCCCGAAATTCTGGAGTTGGCCCGTCAGGCGGTTGCCGGGATTGAAGCTGAACTGCAGCGGATCGAGGACGACGCGTCCGGTACGCGCGGCGATCGTCTCCGACAGCAGGCGGCGGAACAGGTCGTTGGGCGTATCCACCCAATAGGCGTCTTTCAGATAGGTGACCGTCAGGCCCTGGAGCACCGGCACCCGGGTCGTGTCGAGCGCCTGCGGCACGGTCGGCCGAACCACCGTGATCGCGTTTTCGCTCGAAGAAGCGTTGCCGGTCTGCGGCGCCACGGACATTTCCGGCGTGAGGTTGAGGAGCAGGTCGGGCGTCTTGCCGCCGAGGCCGCAGCCGCCGAGAGCAAGCGCGGCGAGAGCCGGAACCGCGAACTTCACTTTCATCGTCTCTCACCCTTATAGGTTGGAAGCTTGTCGCCGCCGATCAGGCCGCCAATGCCCTGCCGCTCGACCTTTTCCGTGATGTTGTTGAGGTTCTCGGTAGTCTCGCGCAAATCCCGTACCAGCAGGCCTATTTCGGGTATGGTCTGTTTGGTGAGCGCCTGCACCCCAGGGCGGGCGTCGGACAGCAGCGCGTTGAGGTTGTCCATGCTGGCCTCTGCCTGACGGACCGCGTGGCGCATATCGTTGATCAGCGGCCGGCCCTGCTCGTTCAAAAGCTGGTCAGTGCTGCCGGCAACGCGCTCAAAGGCCGCCGCCGCTCGCCCCGCCTGGGCAATGGCGATCCGCGCCTCGGCTAGCGTCGCGGCGATCTCCGGCCCCCGGTCGGCGAGCGCGCGAGTCAGCTCCTCGGTATTGGCGAGGATGCCCTTGATCGAACGTTGATTGTCCTCGTCGACGACCTGGCCCAACCTCTCGGTGAGCGTGGATATTCGCTCCATCAGCTCGGGCGCGCTGTTCAATATGCCGGCGAGAGCTCCCGGTTTGGTGGGGATGACGGGGACACCGTAGGGGCCTTCCTGAGTGATAGGGGGAGCGCCCCGGGTGGCGCCGTCGAGCTGGATTTGGCTGACGCCGGTGAAGCCGACGCCCTGGATGGTGGCGGTAGTGCCCTGGAGGATAGGCGTATCCTCGCGCACCGAAATGCGGACCCGGACGAATTCCGGGCTGTTGGGCTCGAGGTTGATCGATTCCACCTGCCCGACCGGGACGCCGGAGAAGCTCACGACGCTGCCCTTGGCGAGACCGTCCACGGCCTGCTTGAAGAAGATGTCGTACCTCTTCTGGTCGTCGCCCGAGACCTGGGAAAGCCAGATGATGAAGGCCACGACCGCGACGACCATCGCAAGGACGACGCCGCCGACGAGGAGGTGGTTGGAGCGCGTCTCCATCAGCTAGTCGCGTCCTTTGCTACCGTTGCGGCCGCACGCCCGCGCGGGCCTTTGAAATATTCCTGTATCCATTCATGGTCCAAAGCCAATAATTCCGGAATCGTTCCAACCGCCACGACCTTCCCGTCGGCGAGCACCGCTACACGGTCGCAGATGGCATAGAGCGTGTCGAGATCGTGGGTGATCAGGAAAACGGTGAGGCCGAGGGCGTCGCTGAGGTCCTTGATGAGCTGATCGAAAGCCGCTGCGCCGATCGGATCGAGCCCCGCTGTCGGCTCGTCGAGGAACAGGAGCTCGGGGTCGAGCGCCAGCGCCCGCGCGATGCCCGCGCGCTTGCGCATGCCACCGGAAAGTTCGGAAGGGAACTTTGGGCCCGTTTCGGGATCGAGGCCGCTCATTACGATTTTGTAGGCGGCGATTTCATCCAGCAGCTGGCCTTCGATGCGCGGAAAATATTCGCGGATAGGCACCTGCACATTTTCGGCAACGGTGAGCGTGGTGAAAAGCGCGCCGCCCTGGAAGAGGATGCCCCAGCGCCTGCGAATATGCTTGGCTTCATTTTCGTCGCGGTCGATCATCGGCTCGCCGAACACGTGGACCTCGCCCGAGTCCGGTTTTTGGAGACCGATGATCGACCGCATCAGCACCGACTTGCCGGTGCCGGAGCCGCCGACCACGCCGATAATCTCGCCCCGTCGCACGGTGAGGTCGAGATCCTCATGGACTATTTGATCCCCGAAGCTGTTCTTGAGGCCTTTCACTTCGATGATCGGATCGCCGCGCTTCATAGCCAGCCGATCGAGGTGAAGAAGACGGCGAAGAAGGCGTCGAGCACTATCACCAGGAAAATGCCTTGCACGACCGCGGTGGTTGTGCGCAGGCCTACGGACTCGGCGTTTCCCTCCACCTGCATGCCCTGGAAGCAGCCCGCCATGGCAATGATCAGGCCGAACACCGGCGCCTTGATCAGCGCCTGCCAGAGGTCGGTCATCGGCACCACTTCGCGGATGCGCTGGACGTAGGTGATTGGCGGGATGTCGAGCGAAACCCAGACGAAGATGCCGCCGCCGACAATGGCGATCACCGCCGCGTAGAAGGCGAGCAGCGGCATCAGTAGCACGGTGGCGAGAACCCGCGGCAGGACCAGCGCCTCGAGGGGCGAGACGCCGATGGTGCGCATGGCGTCTACTTCCTCCGCCAGCTTCATAGAACCGATTTGCGCGGCGAATGCCGAGCCCGAGCGGCCCGCGACCATAATCGCGGTCATCAGCACGCCCAGTTCCTTGACCGCGCTGCGGCCGACCAGGTTGATGGTGAACACCTCGGCACCGAATTGTCTGAGCTGCACAGCACCCTGCTGCGCAATGACGATGCCCACGAGAAAGCTCATCAGCCCGATGATGCCGATCGCATGGACGCCGACCACCTCGAATTGCTGGACGACCGCGTTGGCGCGGAAGCGGCGCGGCTGCTTGACGAGCTGCCAGCTCGACAGGAGCATGGCGCCGAAAAAGCCGAGCAGGCCCACCAAAGTCGCGCCGGCGGCCGCGGTCGAAGCACCGACTTGGGTGAGCACCCGCCGAAACGGGCTGCCGCGGTCGGGACGTACCTTGACCGGCATGTCGGCAGCGGCGACCTGCTCGAGTAGCTTGGCCTGGTCCTCGTCCGCGCCGGTCACTTCGGCGCCTCGATCGCGCGTGAGCTTGTAGACCAGCCATGCGCCGACCGTGTCCATGCGGCCGACCTGGCTCAGGTCGAGCACCAGCCTTTGCGCCTGCACCTCCGCCAACCGGTCAGGCAAATGGCCGATGCGCGCCAGCGTCAGATTGCCGCTGAAATGCAGCACATGGGCGTCGCCCCGCGTTTCTTCGTCGAAAGTGGCGACCAGGCTCATCGGGCGTGAAAATGCGTCAATTGGGGCCGGTGGGCAAGCAGGATGCTTTGTGAGGCGCAGCCATTGGTGGACAGAGGCTACGCACTATGCTTCCCGAAGTTCCATGAAGAGTCAGCTTGCCATCTACGATATGGACCGGACGATCACTCGGAGGGCGACCTATACGCCCTTCCTGATTCACGCCGCGCTCCGGCTCGCGCCCTGGCGGCTGATCCTGTTTCCGGCGGTGGTCCTGTCGATGCTGGCCTACGGGCTGAAGCTGATCGACCGCGGCCGGCTGAAGGAAATCAATTACAGGCTGCTGATCGGGCGCGGCATCCCGCCGGAGCGGCTGGAGCCGGTGATCGAAAGCTTCGCCGACCGCCAGCTCGCGACCAACATCATGCCGGGCGCCCGCAGGAGCATCGCTGCGGACCGAGAGGCCGGGCGCCGGCTGGTGATGGCGACCGCCTCCTACCGCATTTACGCCGCGGCGATCGCCGAGCGGCTGGGGTTCAGGGACGTGATCGCCACAGAGACGCAGCTCGACTCGGACGGGCGGATCATCGCCCGGATCGATGGTGCCAATTGTTACGGCGATTCCAAGCTGGCGATGATCCAGGCTTGGCTGGCGCGGGAAGGGCTGGAGCGCGAAGCGGTGCACATCCGCTTCTATTCGGACCATATCTCGGACAGCGTCGTCCATCGCTGGTCGGACGAGCCGGTCGCCGCCAACGCGCACGACCGGTTGGTTCGCTTGGCGCAGGCGGAGGGCTGGGAAGTGCACGACTGGAGCCGGCAGGGCTAAGGCTCAAGGCTGTTGATCGCCCGGTGCACCCGCGCCTCCGCTTCGGCGCGCGGCAGGCCCGGGGGAATGGCGTCATGGATGCGGAAGGTGACGATGCCGGGGCGCTTGACGAAGCTGCGCGGCCAGAGCCGCCCGCTGTCGAGCGCGACCGGGACCACCGGAAGGCCGAGCGCCTTGTAGAGGCCGGCGAAGCCCGGCTGGAGCGGCGGCTGCTCGCCCGGCCGGACCCGGGTCCCCTCCGGAAAGATCAGGATCGGCCGCCCCTCCGCCACCGCCTTGTGTGCCGCCTTGAGCATGCGCCGAAGCGCCGGAGCGCCGCCCGAGCGGTCGACCGGGATGACGCCATAAAGCCGCGCCGCCCGGCCCCAGCCGGGAATGTCGGCGAGTTCCCGCTTCAGCACCACCGCCGGCCGGTCGAGCAGCAGCAGCATCTCGATCGTCTCGAACATCGACTGGTGCTTGGCGGCAACGATCATCGCGCCTTCCGGGATAGGTCCCTCGACCCTCGACCTAACCCCGAGCAGCAAAGCGGCGCACCCGCGATGGAACCGCGCCCACATATGCGTGAAACCGATCAACGCCTCGCGCCCGATCAAGGCTGCTAGCATCGCCACCAAGACCGCGAGCAGCGTTCCCGAATAGAAGATAAGCGCGAACAGGACCGAACGGACAGCGTTCATCAGATACCGACGAGGACGGCCGCCCGCCGAAGCAGATATTTATTATACTCGGTGAAAAGCGCGCGGAAGCTGGGATTGCTCTGGACCGCATCGCTCAGCACCTCGACATCCGGCCCCAGTGACTGCGACAGCTCGAAGCGTGCGCGCGGCATGTGCCAGTCGGTGGTCACCAGCCGCACAGACTTCATCTTCTTCTGCTTCACCCAGCGCGCCGTCTCCGCTCCGTTGGAGCGCGTGTCCACCGACTCCCGGCCGAGGTCGACGCAGCAGTCGAAAAGGGCCATGTCCGCCTGGTAGCGCTCGGCAAGTTCCACCGGCCGCACGGTGCGGTCAACGCCGGAGATCAGCAGCCGATCGGCTCGGCCCCGCTTGACGAGGTCGAGGCCGCGCTCGAGCCGCTTCGCCCCGCCGGTCAGCACCACGATTCCGTCGGTGCGGCGCTCGTCCGCGGGGGTCGGCAGAAGCACGACGAAGAGCGCATAGCCGAGCACATAAAGGAGGACGAGGGCGGAGAGAGCGCGGGCAATCATAGGAGCCTTACCAATGCCCGTAAAATCGTCACTCGGGCAACCAGCATCGCAAGGATCACGCCCGCAACCGGCAGCCCTCCAAGCACGAACCATCCCATCGGGGAGAGGCCGACCGAGCCGACGAGTTCCGATCCGAGTGCGGCCACTCGCTCCCCGATCAGCCACAGCACCACCGCCGCGAGGCCGAGGCCGACAATACCGCCGAACAAGGCGTCGAGCGCGATCCGATGCTGGAACAGCCGCGCGACCTGGCGGTCGGTCGCACCCATCAGGTGAAGCACCTCAATCGTCTCGCGGTGGGTATCGAGAGCGGCACGGGCAGCAAGCACGACCGTGGCCGCAGTGGCACCCACCATCAGCAGCACCAAAGCAGCCGCCAGCCAGCGCAGCGCCGAGATCAGCTTCTTGAGCGGCGCGAGCCACTCGTCATTTGCGTCGATCCGCGCGGAGGGAGCGACACGAAGAAGGGACGGGCGGATGTGGGCGAGATCCGCGCCGGGCGACAGCTCCGCTTCGATCAAAGCGGGAATGGGTATGTCCGCTTCGATCCCGGCTGGACCGAGCCATGGCTCCAGCAGCCTCCGCATCTCCCCCTCAGGGACTCGGTGGACCGAGGCTACGGCGGGGCTGGCCCGTAACGCCGCGAGCGCGGCCGCCGCCTCGCCATCGCGCTTCGCGGCTTCGGCCTCTATGATCTGGATGGTGACGCGGTTACCGCCGTCGAGGCCGTTTGCGGCCCTGTCGAGCCCGATACCTGTCGCCGCGGCGAGCACCGTCAGGAACATCATGATCGCGATCACCCAGGGC
>DATMJS010000002.1:0-6870 GCA_035553755.1 Allosphingosinicella sp. | reverse complement strand
CTCCAGCGCCTCCTTCATCTCCTCGAACGAGGGCGACACGCCCGAGGCGGAAAGGTGCTTGTTGATATAGCTCAGAAGTTCATGTTGCTTGCGCGTCAGCATGGTCGGCGGCTCCCCTCAGGAACGTATGTGGAACGTGTACGGAACGTTCCGGCCGCTTGTCAAGCAGGAAGCGCGCTTTCCACTTCACCTCGCGATGGGAGAAGTGCCGCGGCATCCGGGAAATAACGCACCAGCAGGTCGGCCGGGAAGAGCCGGTCGCCGTCCGCTAGGCCCGGCCCCCTTTCGCCAGCGCCATGAAGTTGGCGAGCAGCGCATGGCCGTGCTCGCTGGCGATGCTCTCGGGATGGAACTGAACGCCGTGGATGGGGAGGGTCTGGTGACGGAACCCCTGGATGGTCGCATCGTCCGCCGTCGCATTGACGATGAGGCAGTCGGGAAGCCCCTCCGGCGCCACCACCAGCGAATGATAGCGGGCCGCGGCGAAGGGAGAGGGAAGGCCGGCGAACACGCCGCTCCGGTCATGCTCGACCGGACACGTCTTGCCGTGCATCAGCTCCCGCGCGCGCACCACGCGGCCGCCGAAGTGGAGCCCGATCGCCTGGTGGCCGAGACACACGCCCAGCAGCGGCCTCCGCGCTTCCGCGCAGGCGGCGACCAGTTCGAGCGAAATGCCCGCTTCCTCGGGAGTTCCGGGGCCCGGCGAGATCAGGAAAGCGTCCGCGCCGCTCGCCATCGCTTCGCCCACGCCGAGCCGGTCGTTGCGCGCCACTTCCACCGCCGCGCCCAGCTCCTTGAGGTAATGAACGAGATTCCAGGTGAAGCTGTCGTAATTGTCGATGACCAGGATCATGCCCGCTTCGCCGCCTTGCCCGCGAGCCAATCCTCGATCAGCGCGGCGATGCGGGGCCCGGCATGGCCGTCGCCGAAGGGCAGGGCCGGATGCGCCATGCGCGCATAATGGACCTCGTCCATGAGGAGGCGATTGACGGCCGCGACGATCCGGACCGGGTCCGTCCCCACCAGCTCGATATTCGCTCCCGCTTCGATGCGCTCGGTGACCTCGCGAGTCACCAGCACCGGCAGGCCCAGAGTGGTTCCTTCCTCCTGCAGTCCGCCGCTGTCGGTAAGCAGGATCCAGCTCTGGCGCATCAGGCGAACCATCCGCTCATGGCCGACAGCCTCCGTCAGCGCGATATGGTCGAGGCCGCCGAGCTTGGCGGCGACCGCCTCGCGAAGGTGCCGGTTTGGATGCAGCAGGAACAACACCCGCACGGGGAACTCCGCGACGAGCCGCTTCAGGGCGTCGCAGATGCGATTGAGCGGCTCGCCCTGGTTTTCGCGGCGGTGGCAGGTGACAAGGATGGTCTTGCGTCCATCCGGAGCCAGGATCGGCACCATGCCCTTGCCGGCGTGGAACAGCGCGTCGATGCCGCTATTGCCCGTGACGTGGACGGCGCCGGTCACTCGTCGTTCGGCGGCGAGGTTGGCGGCGGCGGCGTCGGTCGGCGCGAACAGCAGGTCGGCGAGCGCGTCTATGGCGACGCGGTTATCCTCCTCCGGCCAGGGCTCGAGCTGATGGGAGCGGAGGCCCGCCTCGACATGGGCGATCGGCACGCCGCAGTCGCGGGCGGCGAGCGCGCCGGCAAGAGCGCTCGTCGTGTCGCCCTGGACGACCACCAGATCCGGCCGCTCGCGAGCCAGATAGCGGCAGGCGGCATGGGTCAGCGTCTCGCGAAGCTCGGCGGGGCTGTGCTCGCGAAGATCGAGCGATAGCGCGTCGACCGGCACGCCCTCGAAGCCGGCGGCGAGGCCCGCATGCTGGCCGGTGAGGAATATCCTCTGCCGTATGGCTGGCCGCAGTCCGAGGGAGCGGACCACGGGCGCCATCTTGATCGCCTCGGGACGGGTGCCGACGATGGAGAGGACGAAAAAGGAGCGGTCGGGAAGAGCTCTAGCGGCCATGCGGCTCCGCCGCCTTCGTTCGTAGCATTCCTTCTCCCCCGCTGCGGCCGTTCATGCCGCATCCGGAGGCCGGGCGCTATCCCTTTTCGATTGCACGCTTATTACAGCCGGGTTGCCGAAGGTTCAGCGGCGATCATATATAGAGCACCGCAAAAGGCCGAGCCGGAATTCCTCGTGCGCTCGCTTGTCCGCAGATAATGGAGAGTGACTTGAAAGCAGTTCTTCTCGCGAGCGCAACGGCGCTGGCGCTCGGTGGTTGCACCGCCATGGATCAGAATGCAGCAACGGTGGATGCGCCCGCCTCCGCGGCAGTGGCCGCAGCCGCCCCGGCGCCGGTGGCCGTGCCGGACAACATCCTGCTTGCCGAATGGCAGGGCCCGTATGACGGAGTGCCGCCGTTCGACAAGGTGACGCCGGAGCTGTTTCCCGAAGCAATCCAGTTCGGCATCGACGAGCGGCGCCGCGAGGTGCTGGCGATCGCAAACAATCCTGCCGCGCCGACCTTCGCCAACACGGTGGAAGCGCTTGAGCGGACCGGGGAACGTCTCGACCGCGTACTGGCGGTTTACGGCGTCATGACCAGCAACATGACCAATCCGCAATATCAGGCGCTGCAGAAGGAATGGGGACCGAAGCTGGCCGCGGCTTCCGACGAGATCACGCTCAATCCCGCGCTCTTCCAGCGGATCAAGGCGGTCTACGATGCCCGTCAGTCCTCCGGCCTCGACGCCAAGCAGCAGCGGCTGGTGACCCGGCTGTACGAAAGCTATGTCCGCCGGGGCGCGAACCTGTCGCCCGAGCAGAAGCAGCAGCTTACGGCCTATAACGGCCAGCTCGCGGCGAAATTCGCGACCTTCAGCGAGAAGGTGCTGGCCGACGAGAGCACCCATATCGCCGCCAACGAAAGCGAGATGAAAGGGGTGCCCGAGGACGTGAAGGCCGCGGCCAAGGCGGCCGCCAAGGAACGCAACCTGCCGGCCGACGTCTATGCGATCGTCAACACCCGCTCCGCTGTCGACCCGATCCTGACCTTCGCCGACAATCGCGCGCTTCGCGAGCGGGTGTGGCGTGCGTTCGTTAACCGCGGCGACAATGGCGGCGCCAACGACACCAACCAGGTGATCGCCGACATCGTCAAACTGCGCGCCGACCGCGCCAAGCTGCTCGGCTTCGACAGCCATGCCGAATTCCGGATGCAGGACACGATGGCGAAGACCCCCGCCAACGCGATGAACCTGATGAACCGCGTCTGGCCGGCGGCCGTCGCGCGGGTGAAGGAGGAAGTGCGCGACCAGCAGGCGCTCGCCAAGAAGCTGGGTCACAACATCACGATCGAGCCCTGGGACTATCGTTATTATCAGGAGAAGGTCCGCAAGGAGCGCTACAACCTCACCCAGGAGGAGGTGAAGCCCTACTTCGAGCTCAACAACATCATCGACGCGTCTTACTGGGCCGCCGGCGAACTGTACGGCCTCGATTTCAAGGAAATCACCGGCACAGTGCCGACCTGGCATCCCGACATTCGGGTCTATAGCGTCACCGACCGCCGCGACGGCAGCCAGGTGGGCGTGTTTTATCGCGACGATTATGCCCGCACGGGCAAGCGTTCGGGCGCCTGGGCGACCACCTATCGCAGCCGCGCCGGCCTCACCGGCGACGACATCGTGCTCGGCTCCAACAACAATAATTTCGTGAAGCCAGCTCCAGGCGAGCCCGTGCTGATCAGCCTCGACGATGCCGAGACCTTGTTCCACGAGTTCGGTCACGCGCTCCATTACTTCCTGTCGGACGTCTATTATCCGAGCTTCGGCGGCACGCCCCGGGACTTCGTGGAATATCCGAGCCAGGTTAACGAGAATTGGCTGCTGACCCAGCCGGTGCTGAGCCGTTTCGCGAAGCACTACAAGACCGGGCAGCCGATGCCGCAGTCGCTGATCGACAAGATCGAGAAGGCGTCCACCTTCAACCAGGGTTTCGCTACCGCGGAGTATCTGTCGTCCGCGATCGTCGACATGATGCTGCACATGGATCCCGACGGCGTGGTCGATCCCGACAGGTTCGAACGCGAGGCGCTGGCCAAGATCGGCATGCCGAAGGAGCTGGTGATGCGGCACCGGCTGCCGCAGTTCAACCACCTCTTCTCGTCCGACGCTTATTCGGCCGGCTATTATTCCTACCTCTGGTCGGAGACGATGGACGCCGACACATGGGCGGCGTTCGAGGAGGCGGGCAATCCGTTCGACAAGGCGACCGCGCAGCGTTTCCGCGAGACCTTGCTTTCAACCGGCAATGAAACCGATCGCGCCGAGGCCTACCGCGCCTTTCGCGGCCGCGATCCGGACGTGAACGCGCTGCTTAAGAAGCGCGGCTTCCCGACCAACTGAGGCCGATCAGGCCAGTAAAAAGGCGGCGTTTCCGACAAGGAGGCGCCGCCTTTTTTATGTCCCTGAATGTCCGCCTTCGATCGTCGGGAACCTAGCCAGACCCGAGCTTCAGATACCTGGCAGGTACGCTGCAATCGGCGCCCAGGTGCCGGTGACGATGAGCCCCACCGGGACCATCGTGGCAATGGCGTAGAGGCCGAACACGAACCAGGTGGCGGGATGCGTCCTGCCGAGGCTGCGCTTGTCCCACATGAACAGCGGCACGAAGAAGAGGAGCGTCAGCAGCATCTGCACGACAAAGCCGGCGGTGGTCGGCGGCGCGAGCGGCAGGCGGCCGAAGGCGGGGCCGAGCGCAACCGTCATCGCCGCTCCGAGCATGAGCCGCTTGTGCCATTGAGCCTCGCGGCGACGCGTCCAGCCCTGCCAGATCATCACTGCAAAAGCGGGGATTGCGGCGAGCGGGAGCGCCGTCCAGTCGAGCGGGGTGGCGAAGGGCGGCTGGTTCGCGCGGGCGACCTGCCACACGGCGGTGAGATACATCACCGGCACCAGCGCGAGAGCCAGGATCATCGAAGCCGCACCGAGTTTCATGTGGATGTCCCGGCGGCCGGCGGCCACCAGCTGCGTCTGAGCGACGAACACGCACATCCATAAAGTAAATAGCCCGCCGTGCAGGATCACCGATACAGGCAAAGTCGGGTTCGGCCGCGGATAGGCGGGAACGATCCCGCGCAGGTAGAAGCTAGGCGCGAAGCCGATAAACACGAGCGCAACCAGGAACAGCGCCATGCGCGTGTAGAAACGCCGCTCGCGCGTGGTGGTGTCGACTATAGGTGCAGCAATGGTCGCCACGGTCATTCCTCCCCCAAGGAACGGTGATGAATGCCTTCTCCTACAGCAAAAACCGCTTCCGCGGAAGACGGAGTGGAGCTGCCCCTCCCCATGGGACGGGCGGCAGAGGATTTTTCCCGCTCTGCCACTCTTTTGCTCGCAAGACCACGGAGCGGAGGAGCCGCTTGCTCCTCATTGCGGACGGGCTCCTAAACCGCGCGCGCCCGTTCGCTCAGCTTCTGGGAGATGAGCGCGTCGAGTTCGCTCAAGGCGAAGGGCTTTTCGAGTATCTCCACGTCCTCGCCCGCGGCATTGCGGAGCGCGCGGAGGGCACCGTGGCCGGTCGAGAAGACGATCGGGAGATCGGGGTCCCGCTGGGCGATCTGGCGCGCAACTTCGGCGCCGTCCATGCCGGGCATCACATAATCGAGGATGACGAGATCGGGCTTGCGCTCGTCGAGCAAAGCGAGCGCGGTCGGCCCGTCCTCCGCTTCCACGGCGGGATAGCCGAGCTCGTGCAGGGCCCGCTTGATCATCGCCCGCACGTCCGCATCATCGTCAACAATCAGGATCATCGGCTCCCTTTAGCTTTCCTGCGGCTGAAATCCACACCTTCCGGAACAGCGGCTGGACAGAGCAGCTACAACCCGCGAGGCGCGGCCATGGCTCCCTCTCGTTGCTTCGACCTTGCGGGCTGCTGAACCGGCTCCGTTACGGTTGCGCGGCGCGACCGCCCGGTACGGATTTGCGGCAACCGCCTGTACGGCCCAAGAAACAGCTTGACGAATAGGCTTTGAATCGTGAGGCTTAGGGCCATGTCAGCTCGTGCGCCCTCGTTCGATACGCTCTGCACCGCTCAGCCGGTGGCGTCTCCGCGCGCGCTCGTTGCCCTCCATGCCTGGCTCTGGTGGCGGAACCATTCCCCCGCGGCCGGCACGCGTCTCTGGTGACGACGACTCCTTAAGAAGTCCTCAGTTTCCTTCGACAGGCCCGCCGCTCCGGCGGGCCTTTTCTTTTGCGCTCCATCTCCAGGGATTTTCCAATGTACATGAACGCCAGCCTTGCCCCGATACTCCCCTCCGACACCCTTACCGAAGCGAGCGTCGAGGAGGCGCTCCTGACGCTCTATTCCGGCCGGTCGCTTGGCCGGGCTGAGGCCGAGCGGCTGTTCACCGAACTGGTCGAAGGACGGCTCAGCGAGCCCGCCATCGCCGCCATGCTGGTGGCGCTGCGCCTCAAGGGCGAGACAGCAGACGAGCTGATCGGCGCGGCGCGGGCGCTGCGCGCGGCAGACGCCGATTTCGAGCGGCCCGATTACCTGTTCGCCGACACCTGCGGGACCGGCGGCGACGGTTCGGGGACGATCAACGTTTCGACCGCCGTCGCCTTCGTCGCGGCCGCGGCCGGCCTGCCGGTGGCGAAGCACGGCAACCGTTCGATCACCTCGCGCTGCGGCTCGGCGGACGTGCTCGAGCATCTCGGCGCTCGAATCGACGTGCCGGCGGCGCTTGCCCGCCGTTCGCTGGACGAGACCGGCCTCTGCTTCCTGTTCGCCCCCGCTTATCATCCGGGTTTGAAGCATGCCGGGCCGGTACGCCGCGCGCTCAAGGTCCGAACGATCATGAACATGCTCGGGCCGTGCGTGAACCCAGCCGAGCCGCCGGTGCAATTGCTCGGAGTCGCCGATCCG
>DATMJS010000001.1:0-4181 GCA_035553755.1 Allosphingosinicella sp. | reverse complement strand
AGCTCTGGCCGCTGGGCGGCGACACCGCCTTCATCCCCGGGCACGGCTCGATGAGCAGCTTCGCCCATGAGCGGCGGTCGAACCCGTTCGTGGCCGATCAGGTGCTGGCGCGGCGCGCCTAGATCCGGAACGCCGCTGCCGGAGCAGCGTTCTGACACCGCAATGACCTTACGCCTCCTAATCGGCTTAATTGGCGCGTTGCTTCTGCTGCCGGGCTGCGAAGGGATTCCCAAGGATCCGGACGGCACGCTCGACAGGATAAAAGCCGAAAGGCGTTACAGGGTAGGTCTGATTGCTCCAGGCACCGATGCCGGCAAGCAGCGCCTGTTCCTCCATCGCGTTTCAGCGGCTGCCAATGCGCAGCCCTTGCTTGAGCATGGAGCGTCGGAGCCGTTGCTGACCAAGCTCGAGGAAGGAAAGCTGGACCTTGTGATCGGAGAGCTGGCGCCGAACAGCCCCTGGGCTAAAAGAGTGACGATCCTGCCGCCGCTTGGGGAGCGGGTCAGCAAGGAAGGCCACGTCCACATCGTTGGAGTCGCTAAGAACGGCGAGAATGGCTGGATAGGCCTTCTTCATCGCGAAGCCGAAGCGGTGGCGGCGCAGCCATGACCATGTCCCCCCCTCACGCGATTGCGGAGGACCTGAAGCGGGCGCGCCGGCTCGAATTCTGGACGATCGGATGGATGCTGTCGATCATCGTCGTGATGGGCTTGGTCATGGGCTCCAGCCAAGCGATGCGCACCGCCTGGATCGAGGATATTCTCAGCCTCATCCCCGCCATCGTGTTTCTCGTCGCGCTCCATTTTGAAGGCAAAGAGCCGAGCCGCCGGTTCCCTTACGGCTATCACAGGGTGCACAGCCTCGCCTTTCTGATCTCGGCGGTGGCGCTGGCCGCGATGGGCGCGATGCTCCTGTTCGAATCGGCAATGACGCTGTTGAAGCGGGAGCATGTGACCATCCCCCCCATACGGCTGTTCGGCCAGGAGGTGTGGATGGGCTGGCTGATGATCGGAGCCCTGCTCTATTCGGTCATACCGCCAGTGATACTGGGTCGCATGAAGCTGCCGATCGCCAAACGGCTTCAGGACGAGGTGCTCCACACCGATGCAGCCATGCAGCGGGCCGACTGGATGACCGGGCTGGCGGGTATCGCCGGCGTGGCCGGCCTCGGCCTAGGTTACTGGTGGGCGGATGCGGTGGCGGCAGGGATCATCTCCCTCAGCATATTGAGGGATGGGCTTACCGCCTTGCGAATAGCCACCGCCGAACTGGTCGACGGAGCTCCTCGCGAGCTTGGCAGCAACAAGATAGCGCCGGATGCCGAGGCGCTGATGAACGAGCTGAAAAGGCTATATCCGGGCGCCGACGTGCGGCTGCGGGAGACGGGCCGCTACATTCATGCTCAGATTTGCGGGGCCCGGCCGGAAGAGGAGGTCGATCTGCAGGCGATCTGGCCCGACGACCAAGAGCGGGCGTGGCGCCTTGCTCAGCTGAGCTTCGTGCCTCCCGAAAAGGAGGAGCCGGCATAGGTGATCGGCGCCGGTCGATCGAGGCCCAAATAAGCGGTCGCTATCGCGCAGGCGGCGAGCGCGAGCAGCACGGCCCAGCTGAGTCCGGCGCCCGCCATGCGCAGCGGGTTCGGCGCCGGCCGGTCCATCCCGAACGGGTGGAGCAGGCGCCCGACCACGAACAGGATGCCGGCGATCCAAAGCGAAATGGCAGATCCGTGCGCCAGCTCAATGAGCGCAAGGAGGATCAGGAAGATCGGCGTATATTCGGCGAAATTGGCATGCGCACGCATCCGCGTCCGCACCGTCTCATTGCCGCCGTCGCCGATCGAGATCTTGTGGCGAAGCCTCAATTGGCTGACCCGGAGCCCCAGCCAGATGCTGATGAGCGCGCAGGCGCCCGCAATGGTGAGCGTGATCGGCAAAATCATGGCTTGTATCTCCCTCTCCCGTTTCCCAGCTTAGCCCTTGATGCAGCGCTTGCAAGATCGGCGGAATTCGCTATAGGCCCCGATGCTCAAGAGCGAGCACCGGCCGCCAGGCCTGCGGCCCTTCCGGCCGTTGACCATTGGCTTCCCGCTCGCCCGCATCATGAACTTTAAGTTATTGGAACAGGTGCCAGGATGGCTGTCCCTAAGAGAAAAACCTCGCCGTCGAAGCGCAACATGCGCCGCAGCCATCACGCGCTGAAGCCGGCAAATTATCAGGAATGCCCGAATTGCGGCGAGCTTCGCCTGCCGCACAATCTTTGCCAAGGCTGCGGCCATTATAACGGCCGCGAAGTCCGGCCGGTCGAGGCGTAACGGCTTAACCGCTTTCCAGGAGGCGAAATCCGGTGGGCAAAGCGCCACGGATCGCAATTGACGCGATGGGTGGCGATTCCGGGCCGGCGGTGATGCTGGCCGGGGCGGCACGGGCGCATCAGCGCCGGAGCGACCTCGCCTTCCTGCTGTTCGGCGACAAGGTGCTGATCCGGGCCGAGCTCGACAACCATCCCCGGCTCGCCGACGTCACCGAGATCGTTCACTGCGACGACGTTATCGCCGCTACCGACAAGCCCAGCCAGGCGCTCCGCCGCGCCAAGACGACTTCGATGGGCCGTGCCATCGCCGCGGTGAAATCGGGCGACGCGGACGCGATGGTCTCGGCAGGCAATACCGGCGCGCTGATGGCGATGTCCAAGATGGCGCTTCGCACCATGCCTGGCATCCACCGCCCCGCGCTCGCCGCGTTGCTGCCGACGCTCGGCGAGAAAGACCTCGTCATGCTCGATCTCGGAGCCAATACCGAGTGCGATACCCAGAACCTCGTCCAGTTCGCGGTTATGGGCGCGGCTTATTCGCGCGTCGTGGTCGAGATCGCCAAGCCCCGTGTACGGCTGCTCAACATCGGCACGGAGGAGCTAAAGGGCACTGACGAGCTCAAGGAGGCCGCGGCGATCCTGCGCGACGCCGACTATCTCGGCATGCGCTTCGACGGCTTCACGGAGGGAGACAAGCTGTCGCGCGGCGATGTCGACGTGGTAGTGACCGACGGTTTTTCGGGCAACATCGCGCTCAAGACCGCGGAAGGCACTGCGCGCTTCGTCACCGACCTGCTGCGCAACGCCTTCACCAGCTCGCTCCGCTCCAAGATCGGCTTCCTCATCTCGCGTCCCGCGACCGAGCTGCTCCGCCACCATCTCGACCCGAACAATCATAATGGCGCGGTGTTTCTCGGCCTCAATGGCCTCGTCGTGAAGAGCCACGGCAATGCCAACGAGAAGGGGGTCGCCAACGCGATCCGCGTCGCCGCCCGGATGGTCCGCGAAGATCTCACCCGCAAGATCGTGGAGGATCTTGACAATATCAACGCGCACCGGGCGCCGCAGGCCGCCCAATGAGCCGCCGCTCGATCATCGTCGGCACCGGCTCGGCGCTTCCTCCCCGCCGGGTTACCAATGCCGAGCTGGCCGAGCGGGTCGACACCACCCATGAATGGATCGTCGAGCGGACCGGCATCGAGGCGCGGCACATCGCCGCCGACGGCGAGACCACCGCGACGCTCGCGACCGAGGCGGCGCAGAAGGCGCTCAAGGCAGCCGGAGTGCCGGCTGACAAGGTGGGCTTGATCGTGCTTGCCACCGCGACTCCCGACCAGACCTTCCCCGCCAGCGCGACGCGCGTGCAGACCGCGCTCGGCATCAACGACTGCATCGCCTTCGACGTGGCGGCGGTATGCACCGGCTTCCTCTACGCGCTTTCCGTCGCCGACAATATGGTGAAGGGCGGGATGGCCGATTACGCGCTGGTGATCGGCTCCGAGACCTTCAGCCGCATCCTCGACTGGGAGGACCGGACGACCTGCGTGCTGTTCGGCGACGGCGCGGGCGCCATCCTCCTCAAGGCCGAGGAGACGGACGACGAGGGGATACTCGCCACCAGGCTTCACGCGGACGGGCGCCACAACGACCTCCTGTTCGTCGACGGCGGCGTCTCCACCACCGGAACGGTCGGCAAGCTCCGAATGAAGGGCAAGGAAGTGTTCCGCCACGCGGTGGTGAACCTCGCCGAAGTGCTGAACGAGGTGCTTGACGCCGCCGTCGACGAACAGGAGGTCGTTGTGGCGCCCGTCGGCGTGAAGCCTGGTGGCGAGTATCCCCTCGTCGTCCGTCTCCTCAGCCTTGAGCAGGAT